>RPRQ01000067.1 GCA_003818205.1 Bacteroidales bacterium | reverse complement strand
GCAAATCCAAAATCTGAAGGATTTCTTTCAAAAGCTAATATTTACAAGGCTTTATATCAACACGATAAAGAACTTTTCAACAACTATAATGCTTTGAGTATAACTAGCAACTTAGGTTAATTATTTTATCAATGATCATCCTCGTTGTAAACCAAGGATGTAAAAAGGAAACCACGCAACCCACTCACGAGCCGAAGGCGTTTATCCTACCGGCTAAGTCGGCAGGGGTGATTACCAAAAGCAATAAATTTGGGATAGAATTATTTACTAAAACAGCTAAGGTTGATGATGGAAACCTCATGCTTTCCCCTTTAAGCGCAAGTGTTGCTTTAACAATGTTGCTTAATGGGAGCAAGAATAATACGTATAATCAGATTCATCAAATGCTAGGTTATGAAGGGTTGTCCCAAATTCAAGTGAATGAAGTATATAGAAATTTAGTTTCACAGCTACTTGAAGCTGACTCAAATGTTAAATTGGCGATAGCCAATGCGGTTTGGTATAGAAATGGGTTTACGGTAAAGCCAACTTTCCTTGAGGTGATGAATAATGATTTTTCTGCCCATGTCGAAGGGCTCGATTTTACCCTCCCCTCAGCATTAACAACGATTAATAAATGGGCAAGCGATAATACTTATGGAAAAATTCCAGAAGTTCTCAACGAAATTTCTGCCGATGTAGTGATGTTCCTGATGAATGCGTTATACTTCAAAGGTATTTGGACCTACCAGTTCGATAAAGCAAAAACCCAAAGAGAGGCTTTTCATAAAGGAGATGGTAGCGATATCATGGTTGACATGATGCACCTTTCACTTAATGCAAATGTGTTTACAAATGATAATTTTAGAGCTCTTGAATTAACCTATGGGAGAACCAATTTCTCCATGATTATTATCCTACCCACAGGTTCTATCGATGATTTATTTGAATCCTTTAGCAATGATGATTGGAATAGCATCTCTAACCATTTTAATGCAGCAACAAATTTTCCCGAATGGTCAGTTTCGTTACCAAAATTTAAATTTTCCTATGAGAAATTGCTTAATGATCAGCTGATTAGTTTAGGAATGATCGATGCTTTTAGCCCTGAGAACGCAAACCTTTCAGGAATAGCTGATGCTGATCTATTTGTTGATTTTGTTAAACAAAACACTTTTATTGAAGTTAATGAGGAGGGAACCGAAGCTGCGGCAGTAACAACTATTGGTATTAAGCTAACAAGTACTCCTGATGTTAATTCATTTATAGTTGACAAACCCTTTGTTTTTGCAATTCGCGAGCGCACAACCAATACAATTCTTTTTATGGGAAAAGTTGTTGACCCGCGCTATAGTAACTAACCACATCGTACAAATGTTTTTTATAGTTAGGTTGATAAGTTTATTCAGAAATAAAAGAGCCGCTAAAATTCAGCGGCTCTTTTTAAGTTAATTTGATGGTTTAAATCGTTTGCTTACTTTCTGCAGCAACATTTCTATCAACTTTCTTCACTAATCCTTGAAGAACATTGCCTGGACCTAGCTCAACGAAGTTGGTAGCACCATCGGCAAGCATATTCTTAACCGTTTGGGTCCATCTCACGGGGGCAGTTAGCTGAGCTACAAGATTTTTCTTAATCTGCTCGGGATCAGTAACCTTATTAGCATTTACATTCTGGTAAATTGGGCAGATAGGCTTTTGGAATTTTGTTTTATTGATAGCTTCTTCGAGTTCAACCCTAGCCGGTTCCATAAGCGGAGAGTGAAATGCTCCGCCAACCATAAGTTTGAGTGCACGTTTTGCACCTGCTGCAGTTAACTTCTCGCAGGCGATTTCAATACCCTTAATTGAGCCTGAAATAACAATCTGACTTGGGCAATTATAGTTTGCAGGTACTACCACCTCATCAATTGATTTGCAGATTTCTTCAACCTTTTCATCCTCAAGGCCAAGAATAGCAGCCATGGTTGATGGTTCCTTTTCGCAAGCTTTCTGCATAGCCTGTGCACGAGCAGAAACTAGTTTTAAACCATCTTCGAAGCTGAGCGCTCCTGCGGCAACAAGCGCTGAGAATTCGCCGAGCGAGTGTCCTGCAACCATCTCGGGGTTAAACTCTGTACCCTGAACCTTTGCAAGAATCACTGAATGTAGGAAAATGG
This sequence comes from Bacteroidales bacterium, assembly GCA_003818205.1. Taxonomy (GTDB): domain Bacteria; phylum Bacteroidota; class Bacteroidia; order Bacteroidales; family Tenuifilaceae; genus UBA8529. Next base: position 23,649 of record RPRQ01000067.1, on the reverse strand, counting down.
CGGGTTGTGTAACTTTTGTTTGCTTTAAATCCTCATCGGTACCGGCGAACATTAGGTCGGTAATTCTGAAACCGAGAATTTCATTAGCTTTTTCAAACATCTCCTTTGCCAATGGTGAGTTGTCGTAGAGGTCTTTACCCATACCCACAAACTGCGCACCTTGACCGGGGAATACGAATGCTTTCATATATTTATGTTTTAATTAAACTTGGCAAAAATATAAAAAACATTACAGCTGATACTTTTTTAGCTCCAAAAGTAAATTGCTAAGCGGATTTATAGGCGTAATCTTTACTATTCAAGCACCAGCTCTCGGATAGGCATATTGCTATGTAGCACCTTCTCCTTTACAATATTCACATGCCCATTGAATGAAACGTTTAACAATACTTTGTACACTGAATCGCCAAGAAGCATGGGTGTTTCAATTTGATATGAATCGGATTTTTTTTGATTTTGGCCATCTGAATCGATGATTCGAGGAGTTGATACTGCTCCTTTGTAGGTTCTTCGCTGAAGTGAATATCGTTTATCGAGGTAACCAGCCGGTATGAGTTATCATTCCTATTCATATCCCCAAGTACCAGTGCTGCGTATTGGTAAACATTTCGGGAGGTAAGCAGTAGTGGCGAGATTGAACCTGCTTCGATGAAGGGTTTTTGCGTACCATCAAGTATAAAAGTTGTTTTGCCATTGTCGAGTAATCGAATTTCGAGGTATGGACAAAAACTTAAATCGATAAAGGAGATCAGCTTAAAATCAATAAAGAATGGGAGTGTGGTCGTGTAGTATGTTGACTCTTCGGTTGATACCAGATTGCTACCATTATAGCTATTGATAGCTATAGCTAACCTTTTGAGGGTTGGATTTTCCACTTTATCTTTTAGCAGCCAGTTCATTGTAATTTTTTTTATTTTTTTAACTAAAACAGATTACCAGAATGGATTTACCATACCTTTTCCTTTTATAGAGCTGTAAATATTTAAACCTATGTAGGTTACTAATAAATTTAAACCTGAAATGATGCTCGAAAAGATAAAAAGCGCACCAAATGCTCCAACCCATTTGTTTATCACAGCAGTATGGCTTTCTAGCTTAATGTAGTGCCACCAACTCCCTAGATGGCTGCTTACTCCTGTTGCTTCGAGGCTAAGTATTATCAGGTTGATAATTAAGAAAAAAAGGGTTAGACTCACCAATCCTTTCCAGGCACCCTTTATGTCGGGTGGACTTAGCTCCATATGAGAAGAAATGCACATGGAGAGATATAGAAATATCCAGAATTTGTATTCGTTGAGGTTGCTCATTTTGAAAAGGGTTCCAAGGGTACTATAGGTGGTATCCCAAAGTGAGTTAAGGATACCAGAAAATTCGCCATGAACGCTCTTCATTAACACTTTACTCTGGGCATCAATGGATGAAAAAACTTCACGGGTGTTGGGGACTAAAAAGTGGAGGAGAGCATAAATAACAGCTGTTCCAAAGATTATAGGGCCTATCCCAATAAAGAAGTTCCCAATTTTTTGGAAGATGCTTTTTGGATCGAAAGCGTGGTTAATGTAACCCAGTGTGCCATCGGTGGAGTTGGGCGAGTATAGCTTTATTTCGGTAATCTGGTGTCTGAATAAAAGGCAGAAAATGGCATGACCCAGCTCATGGATAGGGGTGCCAATCCAACCGGTAACGAAAATATCCAACGTTGAACCTGTCGTTTTCACGTAGGTTGTACGGGTGAATCGGGCTAAGAAGTAGAGGAAAAAGCCGAATACGAATAGCAGGCCGAGTAGCCAGATTAGCTGACCAAATGTATTAAAAATCAACGTTTTAAGGAACTCAACTATTCTATTAAAGTCATTCATCAACCTCAATGTATTTATTGCTGCAAGTTATACCTTTAAGGGGTTATAAATCAACCCCTGTTGATTACTTTATTGGTTTTTGTGAATAACTTCCATTTATGTCATTTTGACCAATGCCTAAAATCCTACCATAAACGGAATTCATCGAATTACTGTTTGTTTTATCTTTGAGGAAATTTTTATAAACAATTATCAGGACACCTAAATTTAATTAACACTATAAATTATTCGCTATGAGAAAAATACTTTTTATTCCGGTGCTGCTTTTGTTTACAATGGTAGCCAATGCGCAAATCTTTACCATTTTTGGGCAGGATTGTGGGTTTATTTATGTAGGACCCAAGCTCGGTGGAACTTATTCAACCATCTCAAATTATTCTGAATGGTCAGGCACTGAAGCTAAAAGTAAATTGGGTTACCAGTTCGGTGGTGTAGCCGAGTTTGGTTTTACTGAAAAGTTTTCCATTCAAACGGAGATGCTTTTTTATGCAAAGGGTACTAAATTTGATGATATGGATGGTCAAATAAAAATGAATTATATTGGGATACCCTTGCTTGCCAAGTACGCCTTCAAAGCGTTTGGGCTCACAAAACTTTATGCAATGGGAGGTACGTTTTCAGAGGTAAGAACTAAAGGCGTGTGGGTTGATCCAGGTGGAACCACATCCGACCTTGGTTCAGGTTTCAAGAAGTACGACTGGGGGTTAAGCATTGGCTGCGGGGCTGAATACCCAACCGATAAGGGTATTTGGGGGATAGACTTACGCTATAACTTAGGTATGACCGACCTTCATGATGATGCTGGGGATAACACGAAGACCCGCAGCCGTTCATTCGGGTTTGCGCTAACCTACAAGTACGATTTAACCAAGCTGTTACCAAAGAATAGGAAAAAGGAAACAACAACTGATAAATAAGAATTAATCGAAAAAAACGATAAAGGCTGCTTCGTTTGAAGCAGCCTTTATCGTTTTTTTTGGACTGTTTATAATTTCTGAGCGATATCCTGCATCTCGTTCGATTTATCTTTCCCGAGGTAACCATCGATAATCTTATGCATTAGATAAATAACAGGGGTAAATAGGATGGCTAGCGCAATTTTGTATATGTATTGGATTAGACCGACCGCAAGAACCTGTTCTAAGGTCCAATTCCCAAGAAAATAGAAGGCGATAAGGAGAATTAAAAAGCTATCGACCAATTGTGATACAACGGTTGACCCCGTTGCTCTCAGCCATAAGTGCTTATGCTGAGTTAACTTTCTGATGTACTTGAAAACATAAGCATCAACTAGTTGCCCTACTAGAAATGCGGTAATCGATCCAATAATAATCCCCATGCCTTGGCTAAATATCAGGCTATAGGCAAAATTGATATTAAAAGGATTTCCGTCAGGGTCAACGGCATTATTCTTAAGCCAAAAATCGGCTGGAGGCGATTGGGTGGCAAAATAGATAATAATGAATGCATAGGCAATCATCCCTGCTCCAATAAAGCTGATACGCTTAACCCCATTAGTACCGAAGTACTCGTTGATTATATCCGAAAGGATAAATACAATAGGCCAAATTATTACCCCTACGCTCATGTTAAGACTCAGGCTTGTATCACCTATAAAGTCAAGTGCCATAGGGGCTAGCCCGAATATCTTTTCGAACGACAGAATCTTTGCACCAATTACCTCTGCTATAAGGGCGTTTGTAAGGAATAGCGTGGAAAGGATTATAAAAAGATTTTGTTTCTTATTGGTATTAATGTGGGTACTATCCATCAATTTTTCTTTAGTCAAGTGATAACCAAAGATATTAAAATATTTATAACTCTCAATATTTTTTAAAAAGGCCATTAAAAAAAGCGGCTGATACGTATTTACTTTTAGGCAAGTTACGTAGTTACTTCTTTTGTTTATCTAAATTTTTTGGACGTTTGTCAAATTGGTTTTTTTTTGTTTTCCATAGGTTGTACGCTATAGAAAATAATATTATCTTTATAGATTAAGACTTATAGTGTTATAATTAGAAGAATATGAGGATATACGAAGCGCTAAACGTAAGGCGTGATGAGATATTGCCTGTTTCTTTATTTATTTTTCAATCTGTCTTTTTAGGCATTTTCTTAGGAGCTTTTGATGTTGGGGCAAACACGTTATTCCTTAAAGCGTTTGACTCATCCATGATTTCAAAGGCTTTCGCCGTATCAGGGCTAATCGGAATCGGGCTAACCTCACTTTACACCTACTTTCAGGCCAGGATAGTATTCTCTCGGCTCTCAGTTATCAGCCTGTTTGTAATTTTCTTAATCACCTTTTTACTGGGTTTTGGCTATTTTTTCACCGATTCAAAATGGTTAGCCTTTGGTTTATTCATAATGATGGGTCCTTTGAACATCGTTGCTTTGGTGGGTTTCTGGGGTACTGTTAGCCGAATCTTCGACCTGCGACAGGGAAAGCGTATTTTCGGGATTATCGATGGTGGGCAGGTTATTGGGGTAATTCTAAGTAGCTGGGCTGTTCCGTTCCTTGTCGCCAGTGGGTTCAAAACCAACAACCTGCTATACATAAGCGCAATCAGCATTTTTATTTCGTTTGTAATACAGCTCTTCATCACCTCATTGTTTCCTAATCAGCTAAAGGCAAAGGTTACCAAAGAGCAGAAGGAGAGTAGTTTTGTTGATACGATCAAGATTCCATATGTTAGAACGATGGCAATTTTTGTAGTTCTATCGATGCTTGTAGCATTCTTTGTTCACTACCTATTCCTTGCCGTTGCCAAAACCCGATTCGAGAACTCCGATGAACTGGCTAAGTTCCTTGGGGGCTTAATGGGTACGCTTACTTTTGTTAGCATCCTCGTTAAGACTTTTGTATATGGAACACTGATGAAGAATTACGGACTTAAGGTTACACTACTCGTATCGCCTGCAATTATGGCTCTGCTTACCATTAGCGCAGCTTTGGTTGGTACTTTCTTTGGTTTAGCCCTTGAATCGGCTGCTTTCACATTCCTATTCCTACTCATTTCGCTTAGCAAGCTGTTCCAGCAAGCGCTGAAGAGCTCTGTAGAGAGCCCCTCTTTAAAAATGATCTACCAATCGCTGGATCCATCCATACGCTATGAAGTACAAGCTCGTGTTGATGGTACAGTAAACGAAATGGCTGCGCTGTTTTCTGGAATTCTTCTTACCATATTCAGCTTAATATCCTTTTTTACAATCATTCATTACACATACGTACTGCTTATAATTATTGCTCTTTGGGCATTTATAACCCTTTATCTTTACAAAGGGTATCGTAAAACGCTTCAATTAACGCTGCTAAGAACTGTTCGTCGCGATAGTAAATCGACAAAAGTTGCCGAAAACTTTTCGGATATAAGCATTGAAACTTTGGCCGAACATCTATCCATTATCGAAAGAAGTAAACCATGGAATTTAGTTGGATTTATCAAGGATAAACTCTTTGAGCTGGATAGCTCAAAATTCTCGGTTCTGCTCAACAAAATCAAAGACCTTGGCAATACTACTTTTATTAATCACCTCAATAAGTTGAAGGCTAGGGTTTCTGATAAAGAGGTTTTAAAGGCCATTGATGATACGATTTACTTTCTGAATCAGATCAATGCCGATTGTGAGGATTTAAATAAGATCAAAGGATTTATCGGATCAAAGAGTTTCGAGGATCGAATATACGGCGCAAAGCTAATCGGTGCCTCATCAAATCTTGAGATAAAAAACAACCTCACATTCCTTATGCGCGATTTAGTTCCTGCTGTTAAGAAGCAAGCCATTTTGGCTGCAAAGGGGACTAAGTCAAAGGAGCTTATCATATTTTTAATTGATTTCTTGGATAAAGATCAGTATGCACCACTGGCACATGCTGCGCTTATTGGATCGGGCGAAACAGGGCTTGAAATGCTAGAACTAGCTTATCAGAGAACGAATGTTTCCGATGTTTTCAGAGAACGGGTGATTCGTGTAATCCCTGATACGGGTAGCTTGATAGCTCCTTCTGCGCTTTTTAGCAAACTGTCGGTAAAATCTAACCATAGCTCAATAGTCCTTGAGGGTCTTCTCAAAGTAAATTTTGTAGCCGATGTGAAGGACAAGCTTAACCTCAATCATAAGCTCATCGAGCAGGCAGGGATTTGCGCTTGGAATCTAAACGCCTTTTACTACTGTCCTAGCGATTCAAATATTCTTTACCTAAAGAATGAGCTGGATAGCGAGTTCCATAAGAGTATTCACCAACTTTTTGACCTGCTAAAGCTCGCTTATGATAAGAATTCTATAGAGGCAGTGCTTGAAAATCTCGAAGCAGGAACAGGTCAAAGTATTGCCTTTGCAGTAGAACTCATCGATACTTTTGTTGATGAGGATATTAAACCCTATGTTGTTCCCCTATTGGAGGATAATAGTATATCCAATAAAATATGGGCACTACAGAACTATTTCCCCTTACGTGAATTTGACACCGATGGGCTTTTGAAGGCAGTTATCAACCGCGATAATAATCTGATAGGCAAGCAGGCCAAAATTTATGCGTTAAACGCATTTCAGCAGCTTGAAAAATTTGATCTGAGCGCCGATTTAGTCGCTCAGATGTTTAATACCGATAAGGTTCTTCGTCAGATTTCGGCTCAGCTGATTGAGCGAATCGACAATACCCAGTATTTAAGCACCAAAAAACGGTTAGGCGATAAGCTAAGAGTTGACCTCGATAGGCAACTTAACAATTTGCAGATAACCGGCTTAACAGCAACCGACCGCATCAATTTCTTCAAAACATGCTTTAATGGAACTGCCGATGAGAGGGATATTCTATTTATGCTATACCAATCAAACGCCATTAAACTAAATCAAACCGATATTATCGAACTAGAGCTATTTAAAGGTAAGGCACACATAATGTTTGTTGAAACGGGTAGCGTTTCACTTTTCAACGGACAGGATTTAGTAATTACCTATGGCGTTGGCGATGTAGTTAATACTTTTAATAAGAGCAATCAACCTTGGCGGTTGATTACTCAGGGTAATACAACTTTACACTATATCGATTACGAAAAAGTAGCCAACAGTTTATATGACAATAATTTTTTGGTTAAGTACATTGAAAAACAATTAGTTAATGAATAAGGTATTGAGATAAAGCAATTTGATTATGAAGCAAACAACAGTTTTTCGACAGTTAATTTACAGTATTGTCTTCCCCGTAGTAATTGCTTTGGTAATTTTGGGCGTTTACAATTTTCAAAACACGAGGACAATACTACGCAAGGGTAGTCAAACCCGAAATTTCTTAATCTCCGATGAGATTACACAGATATTAAAATTTCAGGATGTTACCATGTTGGTGCTTGAGGATAACCTTAACCCTATGCTTGGAGAGGTTAGCCGCAAGCTGATTATTAACTACTTTGTTTCCACAAAGAATATTGGTAAAGCTAATCTAAGCCAAATTCGTAGTGAACTAAACCTTGATGAAAACCTTTACGATATTTATGTTATTGATACTAATGGAGTGGTTGTAAATACAACCTTTACAAAAGATTTAGGGCTGAACTTTTTTTCGTTTGGTGAGGAACATAAATCCCTATTAAAGAAAATATTTAAAGAAGGCGAATTTAAAAGCGAAAAGTTTACGTTTGAGGACAAAACTCGACGTTTAAAAAAATATACCTATCAGCCAACGCTTGACGGTAATTATATCGTTGAACTAGGTGTTTACTCGTCAACCGCCGATGAGATAGTCAACATAATTAAAAATACGTTAGACGAGCTGACCAAGAAAGAGAAATCGATTGTTTCAGCTGAACTATTCATGAATGCTGATAACCCTTTCTCTCTCACAAAAATAGAAGAGCTTGAGCCAAGCGAAAAGGAGTTTATCAAGCAACGCTTCATGAATCGCGATGGAGCATTAATTGAGAAGAAGGTTGACAAAAGGCATCTAACCTTTCAGTACTTCTTTATGGATTCTCGGAATTCGGAGTTGTATAAAGGCTCAGTAATAAAGATTGTAGCCGATAGAACAGATGAAATTCGGGATGAGTACTATAGCCTGCTGCGATACATTTTTATTTTTGTTGGTGCGCTGATTATTATAATTACTTTAATATATCGTAAAACTCGTAATATCACCAACCCGATTCGAAAGTTGGTAACCAATGTAAATCGTATTGCCGATGGCAATCTGAGTGAAAGAGCTGAGGTGGCAGGGAATAACGAGATTACAACGCTATCGCAAAAGTTCAACGTCATGATTGAGCAGCTAGAAGAGCTATACACCGATTTGGATAAAAAGGTCAAAGAGCGTACTGCACAGGTAGTTGCACAGAAAGAGGAGATTGAAACTCAGCGGGATGAGCTGGAGAAGCACCGCGATCAGCTAGCCGAACAGCAAAAGCATATTATGGATAGTATTACCTATGCAAAGCGCCTGCAAAATGCCATTCTACCTACACACGATTATATAAAAGATCTTTTCCCCGATTACTTCATCGTATTCCATCCTAAGGATGTTGTAAGCGGTGATATTTACTGGTTTAACCAGTTGAATGGGAAAAGATATTTCTCGGCAATCGACTGTACAGGTCATGGTGTACCCGGTGCAATGGTGTCGATGGTAGGGCATAACTGGCTCGAATACGCAGTTAAAGATCTTAAACTTGAACGCCCTGTGGATATTCTTGGTGCATTGAACGCCGGGGTTACCTCAACCTTTAAGGAAACGGATGAGGATGGTGCCGTTAAGGATGGCATGGACCTAGCCCTTTGCAGCGTTGACTATAAAACCATGAAGCTGGAGTTTGCAGGTGCATATAATCCTGCTATAATTATTAGGAATGGTGAACTTTTCCAACTTAAAGGCGATAAATGCCCTATCGGCGCATTCTCCCGTAGAGCAGCAACAGGATATACACATCAGGAAATGGATATTCAAAAGGGAGATATGGTTTACGTATTCTCCGATGGGTATGCCGATCAGTTTGGCGGCGATGACGGTCGCAAGTTCCTAATAGCCAACTTTAAGAAGCTCCTTATCGATGTTCATACACTTCCAGTTGAACAGCAGAAGCTTAAATTGCAACAAACCTTTTTTGATTGGATGAAGTACGAAAATCAGCTCGACGATATTTTGGTTGTCGGGATTAGAATATAAATAATATGGATAAATCGATTAGCCTAAGTTTTTGTTTTAGGAAAGAGAATAAAGCAGTTGTATCATTTACCGATCCTTTCTTTCAGGATTTAAGTAAATGTTTTTCACGTTTTAAAGTCTCAACTACGTTGTCGGATAAGCCTGAATTGGATTCCGATGGTTATGTTTTTATTTTCCTATCGAAGCAGGATTTAGACGATAATCAGTTTGTAAATAGTATACTTCCATTCGCTGAGTCGCCCAACACCCTATTAATCAATCTTGATCAGATAAAGTTTGTTGATAAGGGATTCCCTATTCATAAGTTTAAAATCTTTCGTTTCTGGGATGAGATAAAGGAAACCGCTGAATTGAGATTATTCCGCAGAGGAGTAGCGGAGAATAACGCATTATACTGGGAGAAAATTACTGATATAACTATTGAGATTGTTGAAAAATACTCCAAGGCGACCGAGAAGAGGAAGGGTAAAATTTTCCTAGCACAAACCGATAATGCACAATCGGCCGATCGCGATAATCTCAGAAGAGACCTTGTCGAAATGGGCTATGAGGTAATACCCAACAAGCTGTTTAGTCTCGATTATAACGAGTGCAACCAACAGGTTGAACAGCAGTTGAAGGATTGCAGCCTTATTATTCACCCCATACCGCTTGTTTATTCTAAGTATTTTGCCGAGAAGGGGATTTCAATCGTTGAGCAGCAATGCGTATTATCGTCGAAGTATGCTGCAGAAAAGCAGCATGAGGTAACTCGGATTATTTGGATTCCTTCGGACTTTGACATAACCGATGAGGAGAACCAAATTTTTGTTGAAAAAATACAGCGCGATCAGGATCAAGCCAAGAATACGCTTGTGCTTAAGGTAACGCTCGAAGAGCTAAAGAAGATTTATCGTAAGCTGCTTTCGGGCGAGTATAAGCATCAGGTCGAGAATAACCTTCCCGATGTATATGTAGTAGCCGATAATGACGATGAAAAGCGTAGCGAGTCTATTATTAGATCGGCGCAAAACCCTGAAATGGCTGTTAAAACGAATTTCAGAGGGATTACCTACCATCAACACCTGAATTATTTAGCAAATTCAAAGGTTGTGGTTATCAACTATACCTCCGAGAATGAGCCTTGGCTTACCATGAAGGTTAACGATATTTACAAATCGAAAGGGATGGGGGAATCAAAGCCATTCACTAAAATCATACTCGTTAAGGAGAGTAAAGATTTGGATACAGCTGCTTTCGAGGGTCGTTTTTCGGAAGTTCATGTATGCTCTATTGAGGATTTGAAATTGAATGTGGCACTTAGAAACAACTAATATTATACTCTTATGGTTACATTAACCGAACAGGGAGCAGTAAAAACAAAATTGATTAATCCATTCCCTGGGTTAAGACCCTTCCATACCAGCGAAGCGCACCTATTCTTTGGTCGGGAAGGACAAAGCGAGGAGGTTTTAACCAATCTATCTCGAAATAAGTTTGCAGCAATTCTAGGCGCTTCGGGAACCGGAAAATCGTCACTTATCTATTGCGGGCTATTACCAATATTATATGGTGGTTTTTTGCATAACGGACGTTCGAAGTGGAAAGTGGTTATTACCCATCCCGGTTCGAGCCCAATCAATAATCTTGCCCATTCAATAGCTCAAACATTTGGTGAAACGAATGACGAATCAAAGATTGAAACCGATTCGTTGATTAACCGTGCGTTAATCAAACGTTCATCAGCAGGAATAGCTAATGTAATCAACCAGTACGGCATTAATTCGAAAGAGAACGTACTTATACTTATCGACCAATTTGAGGAGTTATTTAGATTTCAATTCACCAGCAAGGATGCCGATGCGGCCAATCAGGTTGACCATTTTGTAAACCTAATTGTGAATACAGTTCGGCAGTCGGAGTTGCCGATATACATTGTGGTTACTATGCGTTCCGATTTTATCGGCGAGTGTTCCCCATACCAAGATCTTACCCGATTAATCAACGATAGCCACTATCTGATTCCTCGCATGAATCGCGATGATTTTCAGAAAGCCATTACAGGTCCAATTGCAGTCGGTGGCGGTAAAATTACCGATCAGCTGGTTCAGCTTCTCCTAAACGAGATGGGAAATAACCCCGATGAGCTACCTATCCTTCAACATTCTTTGATGCGTACTTGGGATTACTGGATGCACAATAGCGATGGAACAAATCCGCTTAGCATAGTTGAGTACGAGGCGATAGGTAGGCTTGAACGTGCCCTGTCGAACCATGCCAACGAGGCATTCGATGAGTTGAACTTCGAGCAGAAACATATCTGCGAGATAATTTTTAAGTCGTTAACCGAGAAGGGTGCGGATAACCGTGGTGTTCGTCGTCCAACCAGCGTATTGGAGCTTGCAAGGATAGCTGAGACCAACGACCAAGAGATTATTAAGATTGTAGAAATATTTCGCCAGAAGGGAAGAACATTCCTAACCCCACCACCAAGCATTGCCTTAAACGCTGAATCGATGATTGATATCTCGCACGAGAGCTTGATGCGTGTGTGGGATAAACTAAAATCGTGGGTAGAAGATGAATCAACCGCTGTTAAGATGTATATCAGGCTTGCCGAATCGGCAGAGCAGTTTCATCAAGGGAAAACAGGGCTTTGGGGTCCACCCGATTTGCAGTTGGCCTTAAACTGGAGAGTGAAGCAGAATCCCAACCTGAACTGGGCTGTTCGCTATAACCCCGCCTTCGAGCGCACTATGGTTTACCTCAAAACCAGCGAGGAGGAGTATATTGCCGAAGAGGAGAATAAAGTACGATTACAAAAAAGAGCATTACGAAGGGCGAAGATTGTTGCTGTAGTTATAGGTACAGCTGCAATGATTTCAATTGGACTTGGACTTCTTGCGTTAATTCAACGACAGGGTGCTTTGAAGTCGGAGGCTCAGGCTCTTGAGGCAAAAGATATTGCTGTAGCTAAAACGAAAGAGGCCGAGATTGCTAAAATGAAAGCGGACTCAAGTAAGAATGATGCTATTACTCAAAGAAACTTAGCAGATCAGGAAAGAATAAATGCCAATATTCAAAAGCAATATGCGGTAATAAGCGCTGAGGAGGCCAAAAAACAAAGAGCTAATGCTGAAGCACAAACAATAATTGCTAAAGAAAAACAGTTTGAAGCGACATTAAACGAGCAGAAAGCTAAGGAAGAGCAACGGAAAGCGGATATAGCTAGACAGGAAGCGGATAACCGAAAGATGCTATCAATTGCCCAGTCTATGGCTGTTAAAAGCGAGCAGATGCGAACCGATACCCTGCTTAAAGGGATGTTAGCATTTCAGGCGTACAACTTTAATATTCATTATAAAGGTGTTGCATACGATCCGGATATTTACAAATCAATCTATGCTAGCTTGAAATACTTCAAAGGTTCTAACTATAATGTTTATACTGGACATACTGGTATTATCCGATCATTCGTTCAGCAAAACGACCAGATTATCACGGGGGGGAGCGATGGACGAATTATTAAGTGGAATACAACCGATAAAAACTTTACAGCATTAGCTGGTAACCTTCAAATTGTTAAGAAATTGGTTATTAACGGGCAAACCCTATACGGTTTAACTAAAACGGAAATTGTAAAGTACGATTTAGCAAATGGCAGCTCTGAAATTTTTAACCTGATCAACGGAGAAATAAATTACCTATTCGTTTTGAATTCTGGTAAATTTTTACTCGTTAATAATCAAAACGTTGTCTTAACCAATGATTATAAAACCCAAGGTGTAGAGGTTTACAAAGGTGATAACAAGATTAATTCAGCCAAATTTGACCCTAAGTCGGGATACCTCTTTATTGCCCTTGCCAATGGTAAGATTTTTTACTGGAAAAATATTCAATCGGGACAGGAAACACCCATTGAAATAGATAACGTATCCAATGCTGATTGGGGTGATTTAAGTTACAATCCAGCTAAAAATACGCTAGTTGCAGGGACCAATAAGCAGGGTACCATTTATTTATGGAATCTAAATACTGGGGAGAAGCAGCAGCTTAGAGGCCATACAGGAAGGATAACAGGTATCGAATTTTCCAACGATGGCTCCATGTTAGCCTCATCGAGTTACGATAAGTCAGTTAGAGTTTGGCAAATGGATGACCTAAAAACTTTACCAATCGTTTTCGACGATCATGGGTCTTGGGCTACATCGGTAATATTCACAAAGGATGATAAATACATTATCAGCGGTGATAAGGATGGCAATATGAGAAAATTTCCAACTCAAGTTAAAACTTTAATCGAAGGATATTGCGGATTTTTATCGCGTGAGTTGAACCAAAGCGAGTGGAATAACTATGTTGGCACCGATATACCCTATAAACCTACTAAATGTTCTAATCTGTAATGAAAAAATTATTACTATTAGCGGCTCTTGCAACCCTTGCCCTTTCGGCAATACATGCTCAGAATACCTGTGGCGATCAGCTAAAGGTTGCCCAGCGAAGGTTTGACGATGGGCTACTTGAAGATATACCTCAACTCTTGACAAACTGTATGAAGTCAGGGTTTACTGACGAGGAGAAAACCAACGCCTATAAGTTGCTCATTCAAACCTATCTGTTTAGCGATAATCAGAGTAAGGCCGATGAGGTAATGCTACAATTCTTGAATGAGTTCCCCAGCTATTCCATTGCGAATAACGACCCCAAGGAGTTCGTTAACCTTCATAGCACTTACCGCACAAAGCCAATCTTTAAAGTGGAGTTTAAGGGGAGTTTTATTTTTTGTATGCCGACCTTGATTGAGCCATTCGGCACAGGAGATGTTGCTAAAATTAAACCTACCTATAAACCTAAGCTTGGTTTTGCAGGCGAGCTGAACTACTTGAATAAGCTATATAAGAATTTTGACTATAGCATTGGAGTATCGTTTACTTTATCCAACTTCAGCTATTCCAATAGCCCTACAGAATATTCAACGGTTACTGGCGATTTTAAATATCTATACCTTGGATTCCCTGTTGCTGTTAAGTACAACTACAGATTTAAGGGAGTTAACCTTTTCGCTAAGGTGGGTTTTGAAACAGTTTACCTTACGAAATCTACGGTAGCTTTAACACGAACCGATAATATTATCGGAAGGCAGGAACCCTTTACAGGAACTGAGGATATAACCCAGTCGCAGAATAAACTAGATATTCGACCACTGCTTGCTGTTGGGGTTGCATTTAATTGGGGCAGGAATGTGTTAAATGTTTCTGCGGGCTTTAAGTTTAGCACTATGAACCAGCTGAATCGAAGTAAAATGTACTCCAACCCAGGGCTCTATCCTAAATACTTTTTTGTTGAAGATAATCTTCTGATGAATCAATCCTATATTTCGGTATCATTCATTCGTTCAATTTACAAACCCAAGAAAATCAGGTAGTATGAAGCGGATTTATTATTTAATAGTTTTTGCTATAGCTTTAATTTCATGCGAAAAACCTATTTCGGAATTTCAATCCGAAAACTTTATCAAGTTTTTTGGGAGCGGTTACGAAAGTAAGGGTAACGATGTAATTGAATTAGTCGATGGGGGTTACGTTATTACAGGCTATGATAAACAAAGCACTTTAGACAATCAAATATTTGTTGCAAAAGTAGATAAGAATGGAAATTTAGCTTGGCGTAAAACATCCTTTGGTAAAAGCGATATAAAAGAGGAAGGGAAAGTGGTTAAAGAGGTTTCTGATGGTTTCCTCATTGCGGGAACATCAGCAAGATCAGGAATTACCCATTCATTAATCCTAAAAATTAGCTTAGATGGTGATTCTCTTTGGTATAAAGAGTTTAGCGATGCCGATTATAACATTACCGTTAACGATATTGTAACCGCTGATAACAATATTTATGTTGCTGGTTATTCCGATGCATCAAAAATTGGTTCAACCGATTACTACATATCTAAGCTCGATAATCTGGGCGAAACAGTTTGGGAAAAATCTTTTTCAATCGGTAAAAACAGTTCATTCAGGAAAATATTTATCAGGGAGGGTAACCTGCTTGCAGTGGGTAAGGATGGTATCGAGAATAGAATATCAATAGTTTCAATTTCGCAAAGCACAGGCATACCCAGTGAAGCAGTATATTTAGATGAACAGAACGAAAAAGCGGCTGATGCCTCATTGGTGGACAATCAGCTTTACGTACTATCAGCTGAAGGAACTTCAAGCACAAAGCTTTCAAAGTTAGACTCAAATTACGAATGGGTTTGGGATTATAAATCGTCTTCTCCAATTATTGCAAAAGCCTTTACTTATCAGGTCGATGGTTCGTTAATGGTTTGTGGCGAAACGATTGTGGAGGGGAACTCATTATTACACTTTATAAAGATTAACCCTGACGGAACTCTTTACAAGGATGAGGGCTACTTTAAGACGTTTGGCGGAAATGTAGAAAGAATAATAGAAACAAGAGATAATGGGCTAATTATGGTTGGTTCTACAACTCCAACCTATGGTATGAATATTCAGTTGATCAAAACTGATAAGGATTATTTTATGCTTAAAAAATAATAGATACAGGCTATGAAACTTAGTAGAGTATTGTTGATATTAAACCTATTCCTAATAGTAAAAATAGGCTTATCGGCACCCACAATAACTTCTGTTACAATTCCCAATGTTGCCATGAAGGTTGGGAGCAATGTTACTGCAACCATTACAGTTACAGATGATGGCGGTACAACTTATACTTTGGTGGGAGGGAGCACTATTGGTGGTTTTACTTTAGATGGTTTATCAAGATCGAATAGCACAACTTATACGGTTACCTTTACTGTTACTAATGGCGGTACTGATGTGGCTGCTGGGAGCGACATACCTGTAAGCGTAACCCTATCCGATGGAGTTAGTAGTACATATAGTATGGCAATAAGCCAGAATGCTGATCCTATTGATGCCAATAACCCTGTTGCCCCAACCATTTCGGGTATTTCAGCGGGTAGTTTTAATACTGATCAGACCTTTACTGTTAGCGGTGAGGCTGGAGCAACCATTGAATATTCAATAAATAATGGGGGCTTATGGGCGACCTACTCTGGTGCGGTTACCGTATCCTCAGAGGGAACCTATAACGTTCTAGCACGCCAAACCGATCAGGCAGGGAACGGACCAACAACGTCTGGGGTAATCACCCTAACTATTGATAAAACAAACCCTGTTGCACCAGTAATTTCAGATATTTCAGCAGGTTATTATAATACCAATCAAACTTTTACTGTTAACGGTGAGGCTGGTGCAACAATAGAATATTCAACCAACAATGGTGGCTTATGGACAGCCTATTCGGGTGCAGTAACTCTTTCTGCAGAGGGGACCTATAACGTGTTAGCACGTCAGACCGACCTAGCAGGGAACGGTCCAATAACATCGGGTACTATCACAGTAATAATAGACAAAACGGCATCAGCAGCCCCAGTTATTTCAGGTATTTCAGCGGGTACGTATAGTGCCGACCAAATTTTTACAGTAAGCGGTGAAGCGGGAGCTACAATAGAGTATTCAACCAATAATGGAGGCTTATGGACGACCTACACTGGTGCGGTTACCTTATCCTCAGAGGGAACCTATAACGTTCTAGCACGCCAAACCGATCAGGCAGGGAACGGACCAACAACCTCAGGCACAATTACGGTAATAATAGATAAAACCATACCTGCAAAACCTACTGGCCTTGACCTTTCAGATCTTTCTGATAGCGGAGTATCAGATTCTGACAATATAACAAACGATAATACCCCAACCTTCACAGGTTCTGCTGAAGCTAACTCAACAGTTAAACTGTTCAATGGAGTTACCGAGCTGAAAAGCGGAACAGCTGATGGATCAGGTGGTTGGACAATTACTCTTAATACATTGACCGATGGTAATTATTCTATTACTGCTAAAGTTTACGATGCGGCTAGCAATGAGAGCCCAGCGTCTGACCCATTAACAATTACCATCGATACAGAAAAACCATCTCCTACAATAAATTCTTCGGAAATAAGTCCTACCAATACCGATCCAATCCCATTCTCTGTAAGTTTTACAGAGGATGTATATAACTTTGACCTTGCCGATATTACTGTAGCAGGGAGCAATACAGTAAAGCAAAATTTATTACCACTGGCTGGCCCAAGTAGTAGCTATACCTTCGAAGTGGATATAACCTCTTTAGGTGGGGTTAATATTAATGTTAAGATTAATATTGCAGCAGGGCTTTGCCAGGATGCTGCTGGAAATACTAACGTTATTGCAATTGAGTTCCCAATTACATTCGATAGCAATAGACCTGCAGTACTTTCTATAACACCAACAACAACCCCTACGAATGCAAGCCCTATTAATTTAACGGTTCAGTTTGATGAGGATGTTTATAATTTTATTTCATCAGACCTTGTTCTTTCTAATTGCGCAGTTTCATCTTTTAATCAAGCCTCTGGGGATAGATCTAAATATTACGTAAATATTACGCCTACAGCAGATGGTATTGTTACGCTCGATATTCCTCAAAATGTTTGTGTAGATAATTCACATCCTGCCCTAGGCAATTATGCTGCCACCCAGTATAGCGTTTATTCGGATAGAACAAAGCCAACACCTACAATTACAAGTAATGCTTTAAGTGATCCTACTGGTTTTGGATTTACTGCAACCATCGAATTTGTTGAAGATGTTACAGGATTTGATATAACCGATATTGATATTACAAATGCTAACAAAGGAGCATTTGTAGAGTTAGATAATAGTACCTATACATTAGTAGTAAACCCAATTGTAAGTGGGGCTGTAACAGTTGTTGTGTTGGCAAATAAATGCCTAGATCTTGCAGGTAACTCTAATATTGTTTCTAATACCTATAGCATTCAATATGATAATACTCCACCTACCGTTTTATCAGTTGGAGTGCCAGCTAATGGATACTATAAAGTTGGGCAAAGCCTGAATTTTACAGTGAATTTTAGCAAAGTTGTAAATGTAAATACTGCAGGTGGAACACCATCAATTCCAATTACTTTAAATACAGGGGGTATCGTTCAGGCCAATTATAATGGTGGAACAGGTACTTCAGCAATTACCTTTCAGTATACCGTTATTGCTGGTAATATTGATCTCGATGGTATTTCAGTTGGTTCTGCAATTAGCTTAAATTTGGGTACAATAAAAGATGCTGCATTAAACAATGCTACACTAACATTAAATTCAGTAGGTAGCACTACTAGTGTTTTTGTCGATACCGAAGTCCCAACTCTACCACAGGTTAATATTTTTTCGAACAATAGCTCTCCCGACAAGGTAGGAATTGGTGGAAAGGTGTTTATATCCTTTACGGCCAACGAAAACTTAAATGCTGGTTCGGTTAATGTAAAAATCACCAGTTTAGATAGAACAGCAACAGTAACGGGCTCAGGTAAAAACTGGATCGCATCCTACACCCTTCAAAGCGATGATCCAATTGGTTTGATCCCATTTAAAATAAACTATAATGATTTGGCTGGCAATAGTGGCGCTGAAGTTTCGGGTACAACAAATTCATCAACGGTAACCTTCGATAATTTAGCACCAACATTGTTGGGTGTTAGTGTTGTTTCAGATAATACACCCAATACTTCTGCTCGAACGGGGAGTAATATTACAATTCAATTTAACTCCACCGAAAGCATAGAAGGAGTTACCATTAAATTAAATGGGAAAACTGTATCAGCTGTTGAGGCACCTGCTAATACTTTTACTGCAAACTATAATATGCTTATTTCCGATACCGAAGGGCCTATTTACGTAACCATCGATTGTAAAGATCTTTCTGGAAACCCAGCAGTTCAAGTGGTAAATAATGCCATTACCTTCGATAAAACGAACCCTGCATTGTCATACGTAAATATTAAATCCAATAACACTACAAATACAGCTTACGCTAAAGGTACTGAGGTTGTAACTCTCACATTTACTAGTAATGAGAATATTAAACCCCCTGCAGTAGTTTTTAATTCTTTACCTGCAACAACGGTAACTGGTGGGCCAAGGAATTGGATTGCTACCTATACCTTGATAGGCACAGAAACGGAAAGCATTATTCCATTTAGTATTCCTATTGTTGACTTAGCTGGGAATGCTAGTACAGTCATCTCTACAACCGATGCTTCGAGCGTAACAATTGACCGCACATCTCCGCCTGTTACCCCTGCTAATGTTACTGTTCCAGCAGGTACTTATGGTATAGGAAGCGTAATAATCGTTACCATTCCCACCGATGGCGACACCTATACGGGTCATAATATAACCGTTAACGGTTATCCTGCATCAATTGTATATGCAGGAGGTAATACATACAAGGTTTACTACACGGTTCTTGCCGCGCATAGTAATTATTCAGGGAATACGATACCAATAAATGTAGATTTAACCGATAAAGCAGGGAATATCACTAACATTGCATCGGCAAATGTTGTGGGTGGACCTTTATTAACCATTAATCTGAAACCAGCTGTTCGAATTACTGGTTCAACTACAAAATGTGATTATTCTTGGCAGAAGATTCCTATTACCTTTACTTTTACAGGAGAAAAACCATACCAGCTATCTTATCGCTTTACCTCTAGCGGAGGTGCTATAACCGATATATCTGCTTTCGAAGTAAATGCTGACAGCTATACGATTGATGGAGTTAACGCAGGTACCTATTCTTTGATAAGTTTAACAGATAACAATTATGTCGGACTACAGAATTCACAAACAACAGCTATAGAAAACGCTACAATTACTGTTAACCCTTTGCCATCTCTAACTTTTAATGTTACCGCATCTCCGTATAGTCTTTCTCAACCCGCTGATAATTTATCAAAATATGTAAACTTAACCCCTGCTACATTTTGGGGTAATGGTGTTGGTCCAAATGGTAATTTCTATCCAAGTATAGCTGGGAGTGGTTTAAGTACTGTTTATTACTCTTATACAGATGGAAATGGGTGTAAAGATACTATAACCTATAATATTATTGTTGGTACTGGAGCTTACTTAATTGGTTTCGATTCACAGTATTGTAAAAATATTTGGGCAAAAACAGATACGATAACAGTTACCAATGTTACTTGGGGTCCATCTATTACTGATGAAAATTATGCTATTCCAACATGTGCAAGTGGTTGGAGCGTATTAACGGGACAGCACAAGATAGTACTTGATCCTGAGAACATGATTCCTGGTACTCATACATTAACATATTCCTATAAGGAGAGTGGAGTTCCAAAATCAGTAAGTTCAACCTTTAAAGTATATCAAGTAAGTTTTAATTTAGATTTAAGTACTTTATTATCAGATAAATATTGTCGAAACAGTGCCGACATTGAACTTACGGCTGATAATCATTTACCTGCTGGCGGCGTGAGTCATTTCACAGGTCCAGTAACTGGCTTTATTCCTCCATCTTCTGGTTCTCATAAAGCAATTTTCTCACCCTCGACCGCACCTTTAGGTTCGTCAACAATATCATATTATTATTTCTTTGCACCTTCTATTTCTAGCCCTACCGAGGGTTGTAGTTCAGATACTATAAAGGAAATTATTGAAGTTAATCCTAAGCCTAGTATGGATTTCACATTGCTAAAATCAAATTATAACTATGATGAAGCCCCTGTTTTGTTAACTGGAGTCCCTGCCAACGACTTGAGCTTTTTTACAAGTGAATTAACTGAGGAGACAGGGATTGATGGTCAGGCTATGCTAAATCCAAAACGTGCGTTTAAATTTGGCGAAGATATTAGGGTAACTTACAGCTATACAGATAAAACCACAGGTTGTTCTGATGCCAAACTTCAGACAACAAAGGTTTATCGAGCCGATACACCAATTAAAGTTGTTGGGACTCCAACGGTTGATTTAAAAAGCGTTTACTGTTATAGAGATACAATTCTTACTATTTCTTGTATTCCAATTATTAATGGAATTCCAAAAACGGGTGTTTTTTCAAGTAAGAAAAATGGAGTAAGCCCTTTATCGCCAAATACAGCTGAGTATAGCCTTAAGAAAGCAGGAGAAGGGTTAGATACATTAACCTTTAGCTACGATATTGATGGTACTGCTTATAAAACGGAGGAAGCAGTTTTTATTGATTCAATTGGTAATGTTTCATTAAATTTATACTCAAACTTCTGTAAGAATGGGGTGCCTGTTACAGTTCAACCTACTCATAGGAATATCAGTGGACAAAATACATTTACATATGATGGGCATTCATCAGCATTTATTTCTAACCCTTTGTTTGCAACATTTTCGCCCCAGGCTGAGAATGTAGGTACGTACCTAATTAAATATACTTTTAAATCAGATAAAGGATGTTCAAATTCAATATCCTACCCCATTAATGTTCGACCCATACCATCTGTTGATTTTGATATTATTGCAGAGTGTGGAAGCGTTGGTATTGATACAGAAATCGCATTTAAAAATAATACTAGTGATAATACGAGCACTATTGCTAATTGGTTATGGGATTGGGCTGACGGTACTACATCAACATTAGAACAGCCAGGAACCCATAAATTTGCAGTAGCTGGATCTAGGGACATTAAGCTTACTGCAACAACTAATTTTAATTGTGCGGTAACTGCAACAAAATCAATAACTGTTGGAGTCAGCCCTATCGCTGATTTTACTTGGGATAATGATTGTAAATCATTAGATTCAGTAAGTTTTATTGATAAATCATTAAATGGAACATTTATTCAATGGATATGGAAACTTGATGATAGCACATCACCAAAAAATAGTAATACGATTAGGTTTAAATTACCAGAAATAAAAAAGTATAATGTAGAGCTTACCGCCAAAACTAATACAGGTTGCTTTGTATCTGTTAAAAAGGCAATTGTGATACAGCCTTACGTTAAGTTCCAAGATTTATTGGGTCGTCCTTATTCGGATAATTTTGAGACTGATACTCTGAATTGGTATCGTAAGGATAATAGTTATACTAGCTGGACTTATGGAATTCCATCAGGAGAAATATTTAGTACCAGTTCATCGAATACCAAAGCTTGGTTTACTAAAGTCGGATTGGCAAATCAAAAGGTTGAAAATTCCCAGATTGTAAGCTCATGTTTCGATTTAACAGGGTTAAAAAAGCCTATGGTTAAGCTTAACTTTTGGTCGGCTTCTGAGGCTGGTCGTGATGGTGCTGTACTTCAATACTCAACCAATGGAGGACAAACATGGGGCAATGTGGGTGAAGCAAATAAGGGTATAAACTGGTATGAAACCTACGATATTAGAAGTCAGCCTGCTGGTCAACCCTACGGATGGAGTGGCTCTGATGCTCAAACGGGATGGAAAACAGCTCGCTATACTCTTGATAATCTAAAAGATTCATCGAATGTTCGATTTAGAATTGTATATGCAAATAAGGCAGAGAATAATAAACCGTACAATGGCTTTGCATTTGATGATTTTTGGATTGGCGAAAGGCAACAGAGTATTCTAGGTGAATACTTTACCAATACAACATCGTCAGCGGATAATGGCTATATAAGATCTTTTGAGAAGCGGAAGAAGGATGATATTATTTCAATCCATTACCATTTGGGCGATGGGCTATTCGATGAATATACCGATGGCCCTTCATCGAGAAGATTCTACTACGGGGTTAGCACTACGCCTAGCATATTCGCCAATGGTACATTATTCTCAACGCTGAGCGACAAAGTTGATTTCGAAGCCAAAGCGGATGCTGCAACGCTACTAGACCCCAAGGTTGCCTTCGACACGCTTTATGCTAAGAATGGCGATGTAATTATGAAGTTAAAAGCCTTAACCGATCTATCAGGCCAGAGCCTTGTGCTATACTGCGCATTGGTTAAGGATAGCGTTGATGTGGGCGGTACATACTACTATAACGTGCTCCGTAGGTTTTTTCCTAATCCGGGTGGAGTATCGCTTACAGGTACTTGGGTTAAGGATCAGGTGGTTGACCAATCAATCCCAATGAATATTACTACCCCTGCGGAGTTTATCAATGCCAAGCTGGTTGCATTTGTTCAGAATAGTATAACCAACGAGATTTATCAGGTTGCATCGTACCAAACATCAACTCTTACAGGCGATCACCCTATAGATATTGGCAAATTGGTTGATGTTTACCCCATCCCAGCCCGCGATTATCTAATTATAGAATGCGAGCACAGCATCGATAGGTTGATGGTCTTTGACCTTGCTGGTAGAGTGGTTGGAACTTATACCCCTGCTCAAACAAGGTATAGCCTACCCGTTCAGGATTTACAGAATGGGCTATACATTCTAAAGGGTACTACTAAGAAAGGTGAGTTTATAAGGAAGTTTGTAAAGCAATAGAAATATATTTAACCGCAGAGATGCGGAGAGCGTAGAGTTTTTCTTCTACGCTCTCCGTGTCTCTGCGGTTTGCTTTTAACGACTTTCTAAATTGAAAAAAACTCTTTTCAGGGCTTTTTTCATTAGACATTATACAGATTAAGCATCAGCTGTTGTATCTATACTGCTTACCCAAAGCGTTATAGCCTCGGAAAGGGGATTGTTCTAATAACTCCGCCTTTTAAGGCGGAGATAATGATCTAACGATTTGTGGGCTTCAGCCCTTGACTTTCTATGCCAGCTGCTATAT
>RPRQ01000066.1 GCA_003818205.1 Bacteroidales bacterium | reverse complement strand
AATCTGAAGGATTTCTTTCAAAAGCTAATATTTACAAGGCTTTATATCAACACGATAAAGAACTTTTCAACAACTATAATGCTTTGAGTATAACTAGCAACTTAGGTTAATTAATAAAATACTTGATATTACTACATTCAATGTATAGGTCACCCCTGCCTACTGGCAGGCAGGCCTAACGGGGCTTGATTTTCGTTTTAATAAGAATTACTACAAATAGGTCGTCGCTCCGCGACTTTAAAAAGCAGCATTGCTGCGAACTATTTGTAGAATAGATGAATATATTTAAAATAGAAGCAGCATCGCTGCGACCTATTGAATTTAGATTTTTTCTCGGTTAATAATGTTAAATTATAAATACAAAGCAGAATGATAGTAACCGAAAAGATATTGTTAACAAATAAGGATCTGTTCAGCATTCTAATCTCAAACTATTTGAAAAAGCGTTGGTGGTTATTTGCATGGATTTGGATTATGATATTAATTCTGCTATTTCGTGAAAACAATGACAAGTTTGATTATCTCATAGTTGCGGCTTTAGTAGCCATTCAACTTTTAATCGTTTTTCAATATTGGGGAATTGCTAATGCAAAAGATGTTCAGGAGAGATATTATGAAATTGATTCTGATAAAATTATTGGAACAACAATAGGTGGTACAATAACATCAATTGAAAATGGACTTTTAATTAAAGTTGTAAAAACTAGTAAGTATTACTTGCTTTACACAACAAAGATTGAGTTTATTTGTCTTCCAATTAGTTCCTTTAAAAATTCAGAGGATAGAGAGTGGTTTGAAAATGAAGCTATAGCAAAGATTAGGAAATAAAGTACAATTGTAATTTAGTAACAGAGATGACATTAAACGAGGTACAAGATAGGATTATTGAAGACTTCAGCATTTTCGAGGATTGGATGGATAAATATCAACAGCTTATTGAGTTGGGCAAAGATCTTCCTCCAATCGATGAAAAAAAACGAACGGAATCGTACCTTATAAAGGGTTGCCAAAGCAAGGTTTGGCTCGATGCAGAGTTGAATGAAGGTAAAATATTCTTTACTGCCGATAGCGATGCAATTATAACCAAGGGCATAGTTGCCCTACTAATTCAGGTACTAAACCAACGAACTCCTAAAGAAATACTTGAAGGAGATCTTTATTTTATCGATAAAATTGGGCTAAAGGAAAATCTGTCCCCAACTCGTTCGAATGGTCTTGTGTCTATGGTTCGGCAGATGAAACTTTATGCAATTGCTTATCAAGCAAAAGAAAACAGTTAGATTCTTCTTAGCGTCTTTGTGTCTTAGCGTTTAATAAAAAAGGTGGCACCATGGAAACAAAACGTGATATACTAGCAATAGAGGGAGATATTGTAAAGGTTCTTAAGAACATTTTCGACCCCGAAATACCTGTTAACATTTACGACTTAGGACTTATCTATGAGGTAGATGTTGACGATGACCGAAAAGTGAAGGTTACCATGACCCTTACAGCACCCAATTGCCCAATGGCCGATGAGCTGCTTGAGGAGGTTAACGAAAAGGTTGGTAAAGTTGAGGGGGTTACCGATGTGTTCATCAACCTTACCTTCGATCCCCCTTGGGATAAGGATAGGATGAGCGAAGAGGCCATGTTAACTTTAGGGTTCTTATAAAGTTGATGGTTGTTAGTTGATTGAAAAATCTGTAGTATGAATTATGCATCCGAACAACGGTCAACTAATAGCGAACAATTTATAAAAATGCTTGCCTTTCAAGTTGGTTTTGATGCTTGTGGAATAAGCAAGACAGATTATTTACAAGATCAGGTAGTACATTTAAACCATTGGCTCGATAGCGGTTATCATGGAGAGATGGGCTATATGGAGCGCAACACCGAAAAGCGGCTCGATCCACGAGTTTTAGTTCAAAATGCAAAATCTGTAATTTCAGTACTTCTTAATTACTATCCCGGTAATCCTGACATTTCAACCAAACCACCTAAAATTTCACGTTACGCCCTTAGTCTCGATTATCATGTTGTTGTAAAGGATAAACTCTATCAATTACTTGGACTAATTCGTAAAGAGTTTGGCAATGTTGAAGGAAGAGCATTTGTCGATTCTGCTCCTGTGCTTGAAAAATCATGGGCTGTTCGGGCAGGGTTAGGATGGATTGGTAAAAACTCACTGTTAATTAATCCTAGCTTAGGTTCGTACGTTTTTATAGGGGAGTTGATTGTTGACCTAGAAATTGAAACAAATACTACTCAAACGCCAAACCGATGCGGTACCTGTACTCGCTGTATAGATGCTTGCCCCACAGGGGCAATCGTTTCACCTAGTGTTATCGATTCTCGAAAGTGTATATCGTATCTAACTATTGAAAAGAAAACTCCATTAACCGAAGAGGAACAAAATTCTTTAAATGGGTGGTGCTTTGGTTGTGATATCTGTCAGGAGGTTTGCCCTTGGAATGGCAAGGCAATAAATACAAATTGTGACGATTTATTGCCTAAACAGGAGATATTAAATCTTGTCCCAAGCGAACTTAAATCTATTTCGAATGAAAAATTCGACACTGTTTTTAGCGATACCCCTTTGTCAAGAGCCGAATACAAAAGGATTATTTTAAACTCAAATGACCATAAATAAAGCACATAAAATCAGCAAGTTATTACTTCAAGGTATCTGCAAATTTTTAACTCTTCACTTTTCACTTCATTTCCTACACTCTACATTATCAATTATTTACTATATTGGCAGTAAAATTTGCAGCTATGAACCCTGTTGAACGACTGTGGGTAACACCCCGGCATCATAAGCTATTTGCATGGCACGTTTTTCCTGAATCAACTCCAAAAGCTCTGATATTATTGGTTCATGGGCATGGAGAACATTCGAAACGATATCTTCATTGGGCTGATAGGTTTGTAAGTAATGGATACGCCTTTCTAACTTGGGATCATATCGGGCATGGCCATTCCGATGGGCAGCGAGGGCATATACACCACTACGAGCAGCTACTGCTTGAGATCGATTTGGCCGTGAATAAGGCAAAAGAATATTTTCCCAATACCCCAATAATCCTTTACGGACATAGCATGGGCGGGAATATTGTACTGAACCATGCCATTCGTAGATGCTGCTCTGTTGATGGAATCATTGCTACTTCGCCTTGGTTAAGGTTAACCAAACAGGCATCGCCAATTCTCGAAACAACGGTTACGGTGTTAAACTACATTGCTCATTTTATACCCTTTAAATCTTCGGTTAACCCCTCGGAAATATCACACCTTGAGGATGAGGTAGCGAAATATAAAGAGGATAAGTTGATTCATAATAAGATAACCCCTCGACTCTATGTATCCATCCGCAGAGCAGGTTTGTACGTCTTGAAATATGCTAAACGTATAAAATCGCCAACTCTGTTAATGCATGGAGAGGCCGATCAAATAACATCATTTGAAGCGACAAAAGAAATTTCTACAATGATAAGTGGTTGCACCTTTGTTTCTTGGCCAAACATGTACCACGAGCTGCATAACGAAACCGTACGGGGTTTGGTCTTTGAGACAATTCTTAAATGGATCGATTTAAACATTCTGAAGAAATAAATTAATGGCCTCCGATTTTAGAACAAAGATAGATGTTCAACCTTACCCATTCTCATTAGGTTATAGTTCACCTACCATGTTCTGCGGTTCGTGCTTTACCGAGAATATCGGCTCTTTAATGGTAGAGAGAAAATTCCCGATATTAGTAAATCCTTTTGGGGTTGTTTACAATCCTATTTCAGTTAAACTAGTCATTGAAAGTATACTTAACGCCCAGCCTTTCGATGAATCTGATTTAAAATTCAGGAATGGTCTTTGGTATAGCTATTTGCACCATACAAGCTATTCGTCGCCCGATAAAGAGAAGTGCCTTGAATCAATAAACACCGATTTACTAAAAGCATCGAGTTTTGCAAAGGACATGGAATATCTCCTAGTTACCTTTGGAACGGCAAGAGTTTTTTATCTAAAAGAGAACAATCAACCCGTTGCGAACTGCCATAAGATTTCTGCAAAAGAATTCGATAATCAGTTGTTGAGCGTGGAGGAGATATTGAATAGCTGGTCAGCCCTGATGGATGATCTTTTAATGCGAATTCCCGACCTAAAAATCATTTTCACTATAAGTCCTGTTCGCCATTGGAAGGATGGTGCCATTGGTAATCAGCAGAGCAAATCAATCTTGAACGTTGCCGTTCATGAGCTGATTAAACAATATCCCAATAATGCTTTTTATTTCCCTGCTTATGAATTATTGATGGATGATCTTAGGGATTATAGATTTTATGCCGATGATATGCTCCACCCATCGAAAGTAACTGTGAATTATATTTGGGAGAAATTCGTTGGGTCGATAATTAGTTCAAAGGCGATCCGTTTAATGGGCGATGTTGAAAAAATAATTGCAGCGGTTAACCATAAACCGTTTAACCCAAAAACCAAAGAGCATAATGTTTTTATTACTAATATATTGAAACAGATAAAAACACTTGAAAGAACAAATCCTTTAATTGATTTTGAAAGGGAGGCGGAGTACTTAACAAGTTTTCTATAATTTTAGTGGTTTGCCTTAGGCATATTATTAACTTAGGTCTTACAATTAATCTCATTTGCCATGACAAAGCTATTTCAACGAGTTCTTCTTGTTTTTGTGCTCATAATGTTTATTACCTCGGACACTTTTTCTAACAATTTGACCCAAATCGTTGCTGTAGATTATACCACGAAATATATGTTTTGGGCTTTTCTGCTCGGAGGATTGAGCGCAATATCTTTAGTTTTGGGCTCAGCCCTAGGGATTATTTGGCAACCAAGCCCTCGTGTAACAGCAGCATTTACAGCTTTTGGAGCTGGAGCGCTACTTGCAGCGTTAAGCGTTGAACTTATTGCACCCACCGTTCAGGAGTTTGTTGAGCAGAGTAAAGAAAGCCTTGCAGGAACTAGCGGTCATAACTCATCCTTAGAGTTTATTTTTCTTCTAGGAGGGTGCACCCTTGGAGGAATAGCATTCTACTTTCTAAACGAAGCGCTTAATAGCAAGGGTGGCTATCTTCGTAAGGTTTCTACAACCATTTCGCACTTCAATCATAAGCGAAGAGATAGATATCACATAGCATTAAAACGATTATCGAAAATAAAACTTTTTAGGTCTATCCCACCATCTCATATGGACGTTCTGGTTCAACATCTTCGTCATGTACATATTCATGCTGGAAGATCACTTTTTAAAGAGGGTGATTCGATAACCCGATTGTTAATAATTGAAAGTGGTGAAGTTGAAACCTTTCAGGATGGGAAACTTCTTGGAGTGCTTAAGCAGGGGAGTTTAATTGGCGAATTATCAATGCTATCACATCATCCTGCGGCTTACGATGCGATTGCCTTAACCGAATTAAAAGTCTTTGAACTATCGCAGAACGATTTTCATCTGATACACGAATCATGCCCTGAACTACAGGCTATTATTGAGAACGAGAGTAAAAATGAGTTGATGCAAGATATTAGTAGTCATAATGGTGAGAAAAATCATGAGAATGCAAGGGTTTGGGCACAAAAAGCATCACATCATCTTCATAAAACAACGTATATCCCAAATCAAACTGAAATAAATCAGGATGCCAAAAAGCACGGAGCTGCGCCATTATCCATTTGGCTCGGAATCTTTTTGGATGGAATCCCTGAGAGTTTTGTAATCGGAGCCGGTTTCTTGCTCATACTAACCTCTAAACTTGCTCATGGTGCAGTCAATCTTGCCGATGTGGTTCCTTATACCCTAATCGCAGGCCTATTCCTTTCTAACTTTCCTGAAGCGATGTCGAGCAGTATTGGAATGAAAAAAATGGGCTGGAAGCCTTTAAAAATCTTAACACTTTGGACTTCATTAATGATTATGACAGCTGTTGGAGCTGTTTTCGGTTACTATTACGGCGTTAAAATCCCCAACTACATTGAGATTGGAGTTGAGGGAATGGCGGCTGGTGCAATGCTAACCATGATTGCGCAAACGATGATTCCTGAAGCCGTACATATTGGCGGGAGCAGAGTTACTGGATTAAGCACGCTTGCAGGTTATCTATCTGCTGTTGCCTTTAAGGTATTCGAATAGATTATACCAATGCTGAATATAAATTAGAACAAAATATAAATTCAAGATTTTGCAGTGGTAAATGCCGATAGACAATATGTTTAGTCCAGTCTTTTTGGACTACCTGCCTGCCGGTAGGCAGGTTACATATTGCGTATCGGTATTACAAGCAAGAATATTTATTTTGAAAGGAACTTCGCAGCAAGTCCCTTTACTTTTACCAAATCCTCTGGGGTATCCACTGCAAGGGTTTCCATATCTGTTTTTTCTACTTTAATCCGATAGCCGTTCTCAATCCAACGGAGTTGCTCTAAAGATTCAGCAAGTTCAAGGGGGGACTGTGCTAGTTTGGTAATCTCTTTTAGTATATCACAACGATAGGCATATAGCCCAATATGCTTGTAAAACGGATGATTACTCTGCCATTCCGAATTCTCCTTACTTCTAATAAAAGGGATTACTGAGCGGCTAAAGTAAATTGCCTCGTCATTCTTGTTCAAAATTACCTTTGGCGTATTGGGACTAAAAATATCTTCGTTTTTTGAAAACTGCTTAACTAGTGTTGCAATTTGAATTGATGAGTCGTTAAAGCAATTGGCTACCTTTTTTAGCTGTTCAGGTTGAATGAATGGCTCATCACCTTGAATATTTACAGCAATATCAAACGTGACATTCAATAAACTTTCAATACGATCAAGTGCTTCTGCACATCTATCTGTTCCGCTTTGATGCGTTGACGAGGTCATTACAGCTTTCCCCCCAAACGATTCTACAGCCTTTTGGATTCGTTCATCATCAGTGGCTACATAAACATGCTCAAACACCTGCGATGTGCGCTCGTAAACCCATTGAATCATGGTCTTTCCTGAAATCTCAGCTAGGGATTTCCCCGGAAAACGGGTTGATGCGTAACGGGCAGGGATTAAACCAAGTATTTTCATAGAGTTGAATCGATTATTATGTTGAAACAAAGGTACAATTTTTGAGCAATTATACGACTAGTAATCATTCACCACGAAGACACAGAGAACACGGAGATTTTTTCTATTTACTAGTTAGACTTATCGATTGTTTCGTTCTTTTCCATCAATGAAAAACCTTAAATTAAACGTTTAAGATTTTGTTAAAAGCAACAATATCATAAACATTCTCTGTGCTCTCTCCCGATACATCGGGACGGGCTGTGTCTCCGTGGTGTATATTTCATTTCATAGTATTGCTGAATAGTTACTACGATTAAGCAAAAATGGCAGTCATTCAATTTCCTTAAAAAGTTTTAAATTGCAGCTGTGAGTTGGGTTTATCATTTTTAAGATGTAATTTTGTCAGTGTTTCATCTATTTCACCTATGGATATTCAGGGCATTAAACAACGGTTTAGCATTATTGGCGTTTCGGAGGAGTTAAACCGAGCAATTGATATTGCTCGTCAGGTTGCCCCTACCGATTTATCGGTACTTATTACAGGCGAGAGCGGAACAGGCAAGGAGGTTTTCCCACAAATAATTCACCATTTCAGCGCCCGAAAGCATGGGCAGTATATTGCTGTAAACTGCGGTGCAATCCCCGAGGGCACTATTGATTCAGAGCTCTTTGGTCACGAGAAAGGGTCTTTTACTGGAGCGCATGAGAGCCGTCAGGGATATTTCGAGGTGGCCAATGGAGGTACTATTTTTCTTGATGAGGTGGCCGAATTACCCTCATCAACGCAGGTTCGTTTGCTTAGAGTATTGGAGTCCGGTGAGTTTTTAAGGGTTGGGTCATCAAAAGTTCATAAAACGAATGTACGGGTTGTAGCTGCAACAAACGTTAATGTTCCATACGCAATTCAGGAAGGTAAATTTCGGGAGGATTTGTACTATAGATTGAATACCGTACCCATTCAGATACCTCCACTCCGCGAGCGTTCCGAGGATATCCCATTGCTATTCCGTAAATTTGCATCTGATTTTGCCGATAAGTACCGCATGCCTCCAATTAACCTGAACGACGATGCCCGTCGAATGATTGTTAACTACAAGTGGCCTGGAAATATTAGGCAGCTAAAGAATATTACCGAGCAAATATCAATCATTGAGGAGAGCAGGATGGTATCCGCTGAAATACTTATGCGTTATCTTCCCGATTATAGCTCAATTAAACTACCTGCCTTATACGATAAAAAAGGTTTTGTTGATGAGCAAACCTTTGCTTCGGAGCGTGAGATTCTGTATAAAATACTCTTCGATATGCGCAATGATGTGAATGAGCTCAAAAAGTTGGTTCTCGATTTAATGCGGAGTAATCCCGATAACTTCGAGTTTAAGCAGGAGGGAGCAAAGGTTTTAAACAATCTTTATAGTAACTCTGATTCGCTATTAACACCTGTTTCTGTTCAGGTTGAGACTAAACCCTATGTTCCAAATCAGGTTCACATACAGGATACTGATGAGATAGTTGAGGAATCGTTATCATTGGAGGATAAGGAGATAGAATTTATCAAGAAAGCGCTCGAAAAGCATAGGGGGAAGAGGAAGATCGCAGCAAACGAGCTGGGAATATCAGAGAGAACATTATACCGAAAGATAAAAGAGTATAATATTGAATAGATAGTATGGCACTTAATAACAGTAAAACATTATTTGGTAAACCCTTCCTATTTCTGCTCATAGTGGGATTAACTACATTCCCTATTTCGGGTTGTAAGGTGCAGTATTCCTTTACGGGAGCATCAATTTCACCTGATGTTAAAACGGTTAGCATCGAATACTTTCAGAACCTGGCTACTCTTGTAAACCCTGCATTAAGCAGTAAATTTACCGAAGCGCTCAAGGATCGATTTATAACCCAAACTAGCCTTAATATGGTTAGGGAGTATGGCGATCTGCAATTTTCAGGGCAAATTACGGGGTATGCCATATCGCCAATAGCTATTCAAGCCAATGAAACTGCTGCAAAGAATAGGTTAACGATAACCGTTCGAGTTAAATTTGAGAACACAAAGGATAAAACATTTAACTTTGAAAAATCATTTACACAATTCGACGACTTTAATAGCGACCAAGAATTTTCGTCCATAGAGGCCGATAAAGTAACCATAATTATAGATAAATTGATCGACGAAATATTTAATAACTCTGTAGCAAACTGGTAATTCAAATGGAAAAGGAGAAATTTTATAGCTATCTCGACACATCGGATAAGAAGAACCCCGAGGCGAGCACCTTCTTAGAGTCGATCGTTAGCAATTACCCTTATTTTGAGCCTGCCAGAGCTTTGTACCTAAAAAGTTTAAAGGTAAACGAATCGAGCAACTTTGAGGAGTTGCTTTATCAAAATGCGGCACTACTCTCCGATCGTCGTAGGTTATTCTTTGTATTAAACCCCATTAAAGCATCGAAATCAGCCATTTCAACTGCATCGCAGAATGAATCGAACCATCGCAAGGAGAACGATTCATCATTTGTTCTGATTGAGGACATCCAGAGTACAAATGGCTTATTAGATGATATTTCAGACATGTCAAAAGATCAAGATGTTCCAATTTCTGGCTATGAGCTATTGGAGATATCAGATATGGAGGGTTCGAATGACAAAAATCGTCTTGCTGAAATAGATGGTAATGGGAAGGAGTTAACCAACGACGATTTAATCGAGCAGTTTATTAAAACTGCCCCAAGGCTAAAACCACCTTCGATGATTCAAGACGAGCAGGAGGATATTTCGCTAAAATCCCTTGAAGAACCCGAGGATTTAATCACTGAGCCCATAGCAAAGATTTACCTCTCACAGGGCTTTGCCGATAAGGCAATTTCTATTTACGAGAAATTAAGTTTGAAATATCCAGAAAAAAGTAGTTACTTTGCGGGTCAAATTCAGGAAATAAAAAAACAGTCAAGCATATAAACATAAACAACAAAACGATGTACCTTCTTATCTCAGTTCTAATTATTGTTGTCTGCATATTCATGGTATTAATTGTACTCGTGCAGAATTCAAAAGGGGGCGGTTTAGCTTCCAACTTTGCTAGCTCAAACCAGATTATGGGTGTTCGTAAAACAGCCGACTTTCTCGAAAAAGCTACATGGACATTAGCTATTAGCCTTCTAGCTTTAAGTTTACTTGCATCGCTAACGATGCCTAAGGGAAAAATAAACGCTAGTTCAGCCATTGAGAAAAACATTAACGAAACTCAGGATCCTAGTGCTTTGCCAAACTTTCCTAACGCTAACCAGCAACCAGACCAAGCAGCACCCGATTCAACAAAGTAGTTAAGCGAGTAAAAAATATTTTTAGGTGTCAGGATGTCATGTTCTGGCACTTTTTCTTTTCATCATCGTTAGTGCCTGATAATCAAATTATCCGCAATTGCTTTTATTGTTAATGTTCAACGTCAACTTATTTACGTATTTCATCTGGCAGATAATATAGGGGCAAATCGTCAGAAATTCGCTTTGGCACATCTTATGCTATTCCGCTTAGCATAAATTCGAATATGTTTAACTTTAAATTATAGCTAAAATGTCAAAAGTTAAGATTAAACCATTAGCCGACAGAGTTCTTGTTGAGCCTAAGGAAGCAGAAGAAAAAACAGCAAGTGGAATTTATATTCCCGATACCGCTAAGGAAAAGCCTCAGAAAGGTACTGTTATCGCCGTTGGTCCAGGTACAAAGGATGTTACAATGGAAGTAAAGGTAAATGATGTTGTTCTATACGGAAAATACGCTGGAACCGAAATTAACGTTGAGGGTAAGGATTATTTGATGATGAAACAATCAGATATCCTAGCAGTTATCTAACATTTACCTTATTAATATTTGGAATAACATTGCTAAACAGTAAAAAAAAATAATAAAATGGCAGCGAAAGAATTAAAATTTAATATTGATGCTCGCGATCAGCTCAAAAAAGGTGTTGATAAGCTTGCTAACGCAGTAAAAATAACACTTGGGCCCAAGGGTCGTAACGTAGTTATTGAGAAAAAATTTGGATCTGCACAAATTACAAAAGATGGTGTTACAGTTGCAAAAGAGATTGAACTTGAAGATCCATTCGAGAATGTTGGTGCGCAGATGGTTAAAGAGGTTGCTTCAAAAACAGCTGATGATGCTGGTGATGGTACAACTACTGCTACCGTTCTTGCTCAATCAATCGTTCAGGTTGGCTTAAAAAATGTTACCGCAGGTGCAAACCCTATGGATTTAAAACGTGGTATCGATAAAGCCGTTGCTAAGGTTGTGGCAAGTTTACACAAGCAATCCGTTTCAGTTGGTGATGATTATGAGAAAATCGAGCAGGTAGCAACTATCTCTGCAAATGGCGATCATGAAATAGGAAAGCTTATCGCTGAAGCGATGAAGAAGGTAAAAAAAGAGGGTGTTATCACCGTTGAAGAAGCAAAGGGTATCGAAACTACCGTTGAGATTGTTGAAGGTATGCAGTTCGATCGTGGTTATATATCACCATATTTCATTACCGATCCTGAGAAGATGGAGGCTGTTCTAGATACACCATTCATCCTTATTACCGATCGTAAGATATCAACAATGAAAGATCTTTTACCAATCCTTGAACCAGTTGCACAAGCAGGTCGTTCATTGCTTATTATTGCCGAAGATATTGAAGGTGAAGCATTAGCTACTCTTGTTGTAAACAAGTTACGTGGGTCACTAAAAATTGCTGCTGTAAAAGCTCCAGGCTTTGGCGATCGCCGTAAGGAGATGCTTGAGGATATCGCTATTCTTACCGGTGGTGTTGTAATCAGCGAGGAGAAAGGTCTTCGTTTAGATGCTGCTAAGATGGAGATGCTTGGTAAAGCTGAAAAAGTTACTATCGACAAGGAGAATACAACTGTAGTGAACGGTTCGGGTACAAAAGATACTATCAAGAATAGAGTTGCTCAAATCAAAACTCAGATTGAAAACACTACATCCGATTACGATCGCGAGAAGCTGCAAGAGCGTCTAGCTAAGCTAGCCGGTGGTGTTGCTGTTCTTTATGTAGGTGCAGCTACTGAAACTGAGATGAAAGAGAAGAAAGATCGCGTTGACGATGCGTTAAGCGCAACCCGCGCTGCTGTTGAGGAAGGTATTGTTCCTGGTGGAGGTGTTGCTTACATCCGTGCCATTGAAGTTCTTGAGAAGCTCAAAGGCGATAACGATGACGAAACAACTG
Source organism: Bacteroidales bacterium (assembly GCA_003818205.1). Taxonomy (GTDB): domain Bacteria; phylum Bacteroidota; class Bacteroidia; order Bacteroidales; family Tenuifilaceae; genus UBA8529. Next base: position 15,186 of record RPRQ01000066.1, on the reverse strand, counting down.
GTATCCTTATCGTAAAGCGTGCTATTGAAGAACCATTAAGACAAATTGTTGAAAACGCAGGCCTTGAAGGCTCAGTTATCGTTCAAAAGGTAAAAGAGGGTAAAGGCGATTATGGTTATAATGCTCAGAATAATAAGTACGAGAATTTATACCAGAGCGGAGTTATCGACCCAACCAAGGTAACCCGTGTAGCGCTTGAAAACGCTGCTTCAATTGCAGGCATGCTTCTAACCACCGAGTGTGTAATTACCGAGAAGAAGGAAGAACATCCAGCCCTAATGGGTGGTAACCCAGGCATGGGCGGTATGGGCGGAATGATGTAAAATCTTTATATTTCCATAAACCAAAAGCGGAAAGTCAGTAATGGCTTTCCGCTTTTTATTTATCTGTGATTTTCCGCGTTTGAAAATCCGCATAATCCGTGTTCTATCTTTTATAAACCCAAGAGCTTTGGCAATTCCTTAATGCTATTGACCTTATAAAATCTATCATTCTTAATATCCTCTTCATCGTGGTATTCGTGTTTCCAGGTTACATGGAATGGGATATAAACCCCATACCCGCCTAAATTTAGAATTGGTACAATATCCGATTTTAGCGAGTTGCCTACCATTAAAAATTCGTGGGGTTCAATATCTAAGCGTTTAAGTAAATCGTTGTAGCTATCAATTTGCTTATCGCTCATTATCTCTATATGATGGAAGTATTTTAAAAGATTCGATTTCTTTAATTTTTTCTCTTGATCGAGTAAATCGCCTTTAGTGGCAACAATTAGCTTATAGTTTTTCTGTAATGATTCAAGAACATTGCTTACCCCATCAAGCAGATGGTTAGGCTTATTTAGCTGATCTTTTCCCAGTTCGATGATCGACATTATGGTTGATGTGGGTATCCTTGCACTTGAAACTCGAATGGCTGTTTCAACCAGCGAAAGGGTAAATGCTTTAATTCCATACCCGTAAAGTTCAAGGTTATTAATCTCAGTATTAAAGAGTTCTTCGGTAATTTTCTCTTTTGTGAGATATTCTTTTAACAATTCACAGAATTTATCCTCGGTTTCGCGGTAGTATGGCTCGTTCTCCCAGAGCGTATCATCCGCATCGAAACCAATAACCTTGATTTTACTGAGCATGATTTATACTTTTCTCAAAGATATTGATTAATGTTAACTGAGATAACTCTTCTATCATCGCTCAGCCATCAATCTTTGCGAGCTGATTGCTGCTTTTAACGATGAAATTCCGTTTTGATTAGACTCAACCCTAATGACTCTCTCGTTCGGCAGGAAAACATTTGCCTTGCCATCCTTTGTGAGTTCAACAAGTTTAATACTTTGATTATTCCCCTCATAGCTCCAGCTATATTTATTAGGATTGTAAACCAAAGCACCGGATACCCCTTTTTGTGGCCCTTGTAGTTGAATAAAATCAAAGCGATTTTGCGATGCGGTAACTCGATATTTAACGCCACTCTGCTCAACAATCTTCGTTTGGTATTCGCCCGCTTTCATCGCAATTGGATTCTTACCCGACCAAAACTCAAGGGTATTTAAAAGTAATCCATCAAGGACTAGGGATATTTCGTAAACAGGAACCGCAACAAGAGCGAGAAAGACCAGCTGCCTAACAAATTTATTCCCAGTGCTCTGGTTCCATTGGTAAACTTTTCCTGTTAGCTTAAACGAACCAATGCAAGATAGCTGAGTGGAGCCAATTGCTAGAATAATCGGAATTAATACAAAAGCGTTAATTTTCTTCATGCTCGTAGTATTGGTTAATACTCTTGAGATAAAGAATAAATATATTCAAAAAAGGAACAATAGTCAACTTTAGTTGAATCCGATAAGCAATCAGTTTGCGATTTTTGAATATCTTTGCAAACTAATTTAAAATCAGCATGGATAACATCAGGAACTTCTGCATAATTGCCCATATCGATCACGGGAAGAGCACCCTTGCCGATAGGTTACTTGATCTTACCCACACCCTAACCGAGCGCGAATCCCAAAATCAGGTTTTGGATAGCATGGACCTTGAGAGGGAGAAAGGGATCACGATTAAAAGTCATGCCATACAGATGGAGTATATGTATCAGGGAACGAATTATCTTCTCAACCTGATTGATACCCCAGGTCATGTCGATTTTTCGTACGAAGTATCACGGGCAATCGCATCCTGCGAAGGGGCTCTGCTTATCGTAGATGCTACACAGGGAATTCAGGCACAAACCATATCAAACCTTTACCTAGCGTTAAATCACGATCTTGAGATTATTCCTGTAGTGAATAAAATCGATATGGACGCTGCAATGGTTGAGGATGTTAAGGATCAGATTGTTGATCTTATTGGTTGTAAACGTGATGAAATACTATCGGTTAGCGCAAAAACAGGCGAGGGGGTACCCGCCATTCTCGATGAAATCATCAAAAGGGTAAAACCACCACAGGGGGATTCTGATGCACCATTACAAGCGCTGATCTTCGACTCCGTTTTCAATCCATTCAGAGGAATTATTGCCTATTTCAAAATCTTCAACGGAACAATAAAAAAAGGCGATAAAGTTAAATTCTTTAATACGGGTCAAGAGTACGAAGCTGATGAGGTGGGTATTTTACGCTTAAAGCTAATCCCCAGAGGATCATTAAACGCTGGGAATGTTGGTTATATCATATCAGGAATTAAAGAATCAAAAGAGGTTAAAGTTGGTGATACCATTACTCACGTTGAAAAGCCATGTCTCAACGCTATTGATGGCTTTGCGGATGTAAAACCGATGGTTTTTGCCGGGCTTTACCCTGTAGATGCCGATGAGTACGAGGATTTACGTGCATCGTTGGATAAGTTGAGGTTGAATGATGCTTCGCTTACCTACGAGCCGGAATCATCCCTTGCGTTGGGATTTGGTTTCCGCTGCGGATTCTTGGGGCTACTTCATATGGAGATTGTTCAGGAACGTTTGTACCGAGAGTTCGATATTGATGTCATTACTACTGTTCCAAACGTATCGTATAAAGTTCATACAACCAAGGGTGAAATAATTGAAGTACATAATCCTAGCGGTTTACCTGCGCCAACCATTATCGATCATATCGAGGAGCCCGTTATCAATGCTCAGGTAATTACTAAATCCGAGTACCTTGGAGGGGTGATGAAGCTTTGCATCGATAAGCGAGGCATTTTAAAGAATCAAGTATTCCTCACCTCGGATAGAGTTGAGTTGACTTTCCGATTGCCGCTTAGCGATATTGTATTCGACTTTTACGATAAGCTCAAATCCATTTCACGTGGGTATGCCTCATTCGATTATTTTATCGATGGTTTTCAAACGGCTACCCTTGTTAAGCTCGATATTCTGCTCAATGGCGAGATGGTTGATGCACTATCATCGCTCATTCACCGGGATTATGCCTATGACTTTGGTCGTAAGATGTGCGAGAAGTTACGTGAGCTAATCCCTCGTCAACAGTTTGATATTGCCATTCAGGCAGCTATTGGAGCTAAGATTATAGCACGTGAAACCGTTAAGGCTTTACGTAAGGATGTTACCGCTAAGTGTTACGGAGGCGATATAACCCGTAAACGCAAACTTTTAGAAAAGCAGAAGAAAGGAAAGAAGCGAATGCGCCAGATAGGTACAGTTGAAGTTCCTCAAGAGGCATTCCTTGCAGTGCTTAAGATGGACTAGAGCAATAGTATTTTTTTGTGTAAGAATTCCGACCCTTGTGGCGGTTTTTTTACTTTTATAGGCGTTTACGAACCTAATCATTAGATTTAAACGAGCTTTTCATGAACTAAACAAGTTCTGATGATAAGAAAATGGATAAGAAACACTCGCATGGGTTACATCCCTAGTCAATCAGGGATAATGCGACGTATGCTGCGTGAGGAGGGTGGATGGCAAAGCCATTTGTTGAAAACAAGCGAGTACATACAGCAAGCGGTTAAAAGGCAAAACCCGAGATCAATTCGGATTCTAGGCAGTGGTTGGTTGCTCGATGTACCCATTAAATATCTGATGGATAACTGTGAAAAGGTTGTACTTACTGATATTGCTCATCCCAATCAGATAATCAATAAATACTCAAAGTTTAAAAATATTGAGTTTGAGCCCCTTGACATTACAAATGGAATTGTTGACCATGGGTATAAGCAGCGCAAAAAGAGTTATAACCATGAACAGTTTATCAAAGAGATTGAAAATACCCATCAAATGGAGTTTTCAGAGGAGATGATTATCTCTGTTAATCTACTAAGCCAGCTAAGTATTATCCTAACCGATTATCTATCAAAAAACCTTGGGTTAACCAATAGCCAGGTTATTGAGATTGCCAAGGCAATTCAGAATAGGCATATTGATTTGCTGCCCAAGGGCAAATCGGTTCTCATAGCAGACTATGAGGAGGAGTACTTTAATGAGGATGATAGGCTGATTGGTTCAAAACCTTCGGTTTACATACCCTTTCCAAAGGGAGAGGAGAGGAGGGAGTGGCGTTGGAGTTTCGATTCAAAGATGATGTACAGGGAGGATTGTAAAACAATACTTAGGGTGGCTGCAGTTCGATTGTAATGAAAAAGGAGGGAATCCCCTCCTTTAAGCTTATCTTTTATCCTTTCTTGTGTGCCCAGCATTTAACCCAATCAACCTCGAATGTTGCGGGTAGTTTCGATTCATCAATCTTCCCATTTATACCCGATGAGAATACTATATAGACAGCCCCTTTGGGGAGGTTATTGGTTTCAACCTTAAACGGAATCCCGTTTATTTTCCAGGTTATCTTCTGCTCATTCCAATCAACCCCTAAAATATAGAACTCTGAATCGAGGGATAGTCCGTTCACGGAGTCTATGCTCTTTTTAGGTTTCCCTTTTTCTCCATTCTCCCAGAAGAAAGCACCTTGTAATGAGCTAGAACCTTCCCCCTTTTTTCTGAAAATATCAATTTCAGGGAGCATTTTATCGCCTACCAACCAGAAGGCATGATAAATACCCGCTAGGGTATTCATCTTAATCTTAGCCTCAAATCGACCATGCTGTTGGCGGAATGAGTTGCCTGTACTAATAATTCCCGAAGTGTAGTCAAAATCTTTTGGTACAAACCCAAACTTTGAGTCCCATGATAAACCGTTTGCCTTCTCCTTGCGGGTTGTTATTTTAAGAATTCCCTTATCGATGGAAATATTATTCCCATCGGTGTACCAATGGCTATCAGATGCCAACGAATAGCTGCTGTTAAGCAATGCTTCGCCCCAGAAAAGTTTGGTGAGCCACCTCTGTTGATCGAGTTTTTTGCTCTCAAAATTTTCGCAAAAGGTTAACTCCCATTTTTTAATTTCCTTAAACTTATCGCTTTTCTTGACCTTGAAGTACCATTTAATCTTCTCCGATTGATTAAGCTTATTGTATTCCTGAAGTTTTTGGTACTGCTCGGTTTTCTCAAATTTATCGGTGGAAAGCAGATATGCTTTGCGTTCAGTAAACTCTTTTGATTCTACCTTAGCCTTAAGTTCTGAATGCTTTGCAAGTTGCTCAGAATCATTAATTTGAAAATAGTTCTGTAACGCTTTCGATTTCTTAAGTTTAAAGTAGATTTTAACTTTTTCGTTCTGCTTAAGTTCAATATACTGAATCTCCTTTTGGTATTCCTCGGCGTTCTCTTTGGCAAAACGTTTTCTTTCCTTTTTGTACTCAGGGCTTTTTATGTAGGTTTCGAGTTCAGCAAATTTCTGAGGTAGCCCCGTTTTTTCAATTTCAACGAAATCTTTTGGGGTAGAGGTCTCGGCGAGTTGCAAATAGTTTATGAGCGCCTTATTCTTGCATATGGCTTGATACTCTTTCTCAGTTTGAAACTCAGAAGAGGATTTGAAGGTTAGCGCTTTAAGTTCCTGCTTTACCTTCTCATGCTCTTTGGTTTCAAGCCAAGCCTTTAGCTCTTGGAATTTTTTATAATCAGCAGAATCTTCGAAATTATTAAATTCGTCAAATTCGTTTTGTAGGGCTTTATCCTTGGCTTCAAGGGCTTCTGTTTTTGGGAAACGACCGGTTAGCCGAATTACGAGAAGCTTAAGTTTTATTACAATGTTAGCCATTTAGTGGGTTATTTCAGGGTTAAATCAAAAGCTGCGTCGGTGATGTGAAATAAATTTGAAGGGGACTTTAATATGTTCAGAATAATCTTCGCCCGCTTCAATCATATCCTCATCATCGTCCATATAATGCCAATGAATCTCAACATCAAATCCTTTACGATGAATCTCCTTAAATTTTTCGAGTATTTTAAGGATCATTTTTGATGATGAGGTATTGTAGTATTCAAAGTTAAAAACAACCTCTGTCTTCGAATTTGGATTGGTGGAGTACTCATCGAACCAAGTAAGAATGGGTGTATAGAATGAATTTACATCCTCAGGTAACGAGTTCCCAGAAATTTCAAACAGGCTACCATCCTTATCTAGGACTACTTTAGGCGTTTCGTTGGTTGGATCAAGTATAATTTTTTCCATGGCTTATTAATATTTTGCCTGAATTCAAGAAACTTAGCTAATAATACAACAAATATTTCGAAAAAACAAGTAACATCAGGCGGAATCTATGCCATTACTCTGACAAATATAACGAAAAAGAGAGTGAAAGGTTATAAATTGCCCATCTTGTTTTTAACCATTGTTAAAAAAATTAGATAAATCGTTCGTTGGCTCAATAAAGAGCTGAGTTATACCTAAAGTTTTATTGTAGCTATTCAGCAATACTATGAAATGAAATATACACCACGGAGACACAGCCCGTCCCGATGTATCGGGAGAGAACACAGAGAATTTTTATAAATATAGTTGCTATTTACAAAATCTTAAACGTTTAATTTAAGGTTTTTCATTGATGGAAAAGAACGAAACAATCGATAAGTCTAACTAGTAAATAGAAAAAATCTCCGAGTTCCCTGCCTACCGGCAGGCAGGTCTGTGTCTCCGTGGTGAATGGTTACGTTTTATTAAATTATAAACTTTTTGATTCGCATCTAGGAAATTAGTTTAAACCCTTTACCTCTAACGTTAATAATTTCGATGGACGGGTCATCTTTCAGATATTTTCGCAATTTGGTGATGTAAACATCCATGCTGCGGGCGTTGAAGTAGCTGTCGTCAACCCATATGGTTTTAAGGGCAAAGTTTCGGTCGAGGATAGCATTTTTATTGACGGCCAAATATTTAAGTAGCTCGCTCTCCTTGGTGGTAAGCTTGCGGACATTATCGCCAATTTGGAGGGTTTGCTTCATGGCATCGAATGAGTAACGGCCAACCTGAAAAATGCTTTGGCTCGTTGTAACCGAGTCTTTTCGGGTTCTTCGAAGAATTGCTTCAAGTCGCATTAATAATTCTTCGATGCTAAAGGGCTTGGTCATATAGTCATCGGCTCCAAGCGAAAATCCTTCAATAACATCCTCTTTCATCGATTTTGCTGTAAGGAATAGGATAGGCATGGTGCTATCGGACATTCGGATATCACGGGCAAGCGTAAATCCATCCTTCAATGGCATCATCACGTCAAGAACGCATATGTCGTAGTATTTATTCTGAAAGCCCCTATAGGCTTTTTCTCCATCTTTGTACAGATCAACCTCGTAATCTTTGGCTTGAAGATATTCTTTAAGAAGAACTCCTAGGTTTTCATCATCTTCAGCGAGCAAAATTCTTACTATTCTATTTTCCATGGTTATTCTTTTAGAGTTATTGAATCTTATCATTGGGCCCTACGCTAGGCAGGTATATAGAGAATGTACTTCCTTCGCCAACTTTACTTTCAACCCAAATTTTGCCACCGTGAGCCTCGGTTATCTTTTTCACATAGCTCAATCCGAGCCCAAAACCTTTTACATTATGGATATTTCCTGTGGGGACACGGTAGAACTGATCGAAAATCCGTTTTAGGTTATCGCGGCTTATGCCAATGCCGTTGTCATTCACCTCAATAACGATTCCATTGGGAGCCGATTTTGTTGATAATGTAATAATTGGGAAACCATTACGATATTTTAGTGCATTGTCGAGCAGATTGGTAATAACGTTTGTTACATGAATTTCATCGGCAATACAACAGGGGCTTGTTGATGTTAGCTCACATTGAAGTTTTCCGCCTGTGCTATCAACCTGAATGGAGAAGTTGGAGGTTACTTTATTGATAATCTGATGAAGATCGATTTCCTTCAGCTTCAGCTTCAGCTTTGTTTTTTCGAAAATGGCCATCTGTAACACCTTTTCTACCTGTAATCCGAGGCGTTTGCTTTCATCGGCTATAACGCCTCCAAGATAGCCCAGGTTCTTTTTCTCCACTGGAATACTCTTATCGTTTAGCATTTGAGCTGCTAGCGATATGGTAGATATGGGAGTTTTGAGTTCATGGGTCATGTTACTCACAAAATCGCTTTTTATCTCCGAAAGCCGTTTCTGCCTAAAGATGATAAGAATGGTTGCGGAGAAGCTGATTAGAATGATGAGCGTAAGCATCAGCGTTGAAAAGGCCATTACCCCTATTGAACTTAGGATATACGATTGCTGGTTGGGGAAGTAGATATTAAGAAAGAATCTTCGGGCGAAGAAGTCGTTGGGGAATAGCTGATCCTTTAGGAATAGCCCTTTTATGTGCTTTTTGTAGTTGCGCGATTTATACACCGTGCTATCCTGCTCGTTGCAAACACGATATTCAAACCTAGTGTTTATACCCTTTCTAAGTAACTCCGCTCTTATAATAGTGTCGAGCACCTCTTTGGTAATACGCTTTTCGATAGGCTGTTCGATTCGAATCAGGTTATCGACTATTTTTTCAACGAAAACGGTTTTGTTCAGGAGTTTTTTATCTAGCCCAAGGTTAAGGTTTAGATCGGAGAAACTTTTTTTTGAAGTTTTACCTGTATTATTGAATATTTTACGGTTGATTGTACCTGTTCTATTAATGCTTACTGAATCGGTTGAATTTATTCCGATAATACTTGGAATTTTTAGCGAATCGAGTTGGTTGATGGTAAAAACTTCCCTATTCTTTTGAAGCGTTCGAAAACCGCTACGGGTTTGGTTTAGTATGCTTGTACTATAGGTTTGACTGGGATTTCCCGATGAGCTGATGGTTGAAAAGGGTTTAATTTCTCCTACGATTTGATAGACTGTTTCCTGCCTATCTACCTCATCGATGATACTCTTTAGCGCTAGATTAGCCGATTGAACGAACTGCTCCTGCTTAACATCAACAGCAATCCTTACCCATTTGGATTGAACAATGATTAACCCAAATGAGGCAAGCGATATAAAAACGGTTAAAATCCAGATAAGCTTCCGACTCATATCAACAAAGTTAGCTTTTAAGAATTGCGCTCAGCAGGGCTTAACATAGTTTAACAGATATTGGGTTTGTAATAGGATACGTATGGTGTACTTTTGCCCTATAAACGTTGAGGTTAAAAACGTTTATTGAAATAAAACATGTGGGTTTATGGTTTAGGGTGAAAAACAGGAGTCTAGGCTTCTGTTTTTTGTTAGAAAGGGCAATAGGCACTTTTTCTTTTAATCTTTTCTGCATTAACTTCAAGAGCAGCATGAATACCTGGAATCTGTTTCAACGCTTTTATTAAATCAGCTAAATCAATTCGTTTCATCACCCCCAAAATCTCCAATATAAAATCAACTTTTGGCAGCTCTTTTACGAGTTGAACCCCCGATGATTTATTGGAAATTAAGCTGTAGCAGTGTATTTCGGAGGTTTCGGAATCGCTAAAAACAGGAAATGTAAAGGATGGGTTATCCTTGGCTTGAATAAGGGTATCGGTTTCTTTAAGATTGATATTGAGCATTTTATTTATACTCCAGGCTGTTTTATGAAGGCTCTCGGAGCAGGAGATGGCTATTAGCACGAAGGGTAGTTCGTGGGTTCCATCCAGGGTATGTTTTTTTTTCTGTACCAATGGTTATGAATTGATGATGCTAAGGTAACTTTTTTAGCAATAGTTTGTAAGAGAAATGATGAAATTGGACTAAAGCTCTTCGGTGGGAGAGTTTGGTTGTGAAGGGAGTTCGTCAACCTTGATTAACGCCTCCATTGCAGCATTTTGCTCAGCCTCCTTTTTCGAAGAGCCATGCCCTTCGCCTAGGATGTGATCGCTAAGGCTGATGGTTGCAATAAAATGAGGATTATAGCATTCGGATGGGGGGCACTCCTGATTTTGGAACTGTAAAACGCATTTATTCTTTTGTGCCCACTCAAAGAGACGGCTTTTATAGTCGTTCTCAATGGTTTGCAGGTTGTCGAGGTCGATATACTTATCGAGAATTGAGGTGACTATGCAATTATTGGTAAACTGAAATCCCCTATCGATAAACATTGCGCCTATAATGGCCTCAAGGGCATTGCCGTAGATATTTTTCTGGAGATTTTGGCTGTTGGGTTGGCTAACGATGAGCTTATCGAGCCCCATATCGATAGCAAGTTGATTAAGGCTTGTTCGGCTAACAATTTTCGAGCGCATTTTTGTTAGAAAGCCTTCCTTCTGATTGGGGAACTGCGTAAAGAGGTAGTCGGCAACGATGGCATCGAGTACGGCATCGCCTAGGTATTCGAGTCGTTCGTTATTGATGCGCTTCCCCCTAGACAATACGATAGATGCTGACTTGTGGATAAAAGCCAACTTATACAAGTCCAAATTTCGAGGAGAAATTCCGAAAATCTGATATAGCTGATTATAAAAATCCCAATCCCTTTGTGGAACTCTAAGTTTATTAATCCGGCTAAAGAGGTTTGAAAACACTTAGCTTATTCGGAGTATTTCTTGAAAATAACGGAGGAATTATGTCCGCCAAATCCAAAGGTGTTGCTTAGGGCAGCCTTAACCTCGCGCTTTTGTGCTTTATTAAAGGTGAAATTCAGTTTACTATCAATTTCAGGATCAGGATTCTTAAAGTTGATAGTTGGAGGAATAATACCTTTAGTTATTGCAAAGATTGCAGCAATTGATTCAACAGCACCTGCAGCGCCAAGTAAATGGCCTGTCATCGATTTGGTTGCGCTGATGTTAAGTTTATAGGCATGTTCGCCAAAAACACTTAAAATAGCTTTTGGTTCAGCAATATCTCCGAGTGGAGTAGCTGTACCGTGTACGTTGATGTAGTCAATTTCTTCTGGTTTCATCTCTGCATCTTCGAGAGCACGTAGCATAACGTTACGAGCACCAAGGCCTTCGGGATGAGGGGCAGTTAAATGGTGAGCATCTGCTGTCATTCCTCCACCAACAATTTCACAGTAAATTTTAGCACCCCTTGCTTTAGCATGGTTTAATTCTTCTAGAATTAGACCAGCAGCACCTTCTGCCATTACAAAACCATCGCGGGTTACATCGAATGGGCGAGAAGCAGTTTTGTACTCATCGTTGTTGGTTGATATGGCTTGCATTGCGTTAAATCCACCCACTCCAATCTCGTTAACCGATGCTTCAGAACCACCGCTGATAAATACATCAGCCTTACCCAAACGGATAAGATTATATGCATCGATAAGAGCATTGGTTGATGATGCACAAGCTGAAACGGTTGAAAAGTTTGGTCCACGGAAACCGTACTTCATTGAGATATGGCCTGCGGCGATATCTGAAATCATTTTTGGGATAAAGAAAGGACTAAATCGCGGTGTACCATCACCGGCGAAGTAGCCTTTCAGTTCTTCTGTAATCGTTTGCAATCCACCAATTCCCGATGCCCATACTACCCCAGCTCTATCGTGATTGATAGTTTCAAGGTTAATGCCTGAGTCCTTCATGGCCTCATCGGCAGCAACTAGGGCAAAGATTGCGTAAGGGTCGAGTTTCCTCACCTCCTTACGATCGAAGAAATTGGCAGGATCGAAATTTTTCACCTGACAGGCAAACTTTGTTTTATGTTTTGAGGCATCGAAACTGGTGATTAGTTCACATCCGCTAACCCCTTGCTCAAGGTTGTTCCAATATTCCTGGATATTATTTCCAATAGGATTTATCGTGCCAAGTCCTGTAACAACTACGCGCTTTAGTTCCATAAACAATTTTTAAGTTTAATGCCTGTTTTGGTTAAATGATTTACTTGTTGTGGGTTTCGATGTACTTGATTGCGTCACCTACGGTACCGATTTTTTCAGCCTCATCGTCCGGAATAGAAAGGTTAAATTCTTTTTCGAATTCCATGATTAGCTCAACGGTGTCGAGTGAATCAGCACCCAAATCGTTTGTGAAGCTAGCTTCTGGGGTTACTTCATTTTCATCAACTCCAAGCTTATCAACGATAATCGCTTTAATTCTGGTTGCAATATCCGACATAGTGTTTAAAATTTGGTTAATAAATACTTTTAAAATTTGTTTGCAAAGAAAAGAACATTTAACCAAACTAAAAAGTTAAAAGTCATTTTCTGGGGCAAAAGTAATTTTTTTGTTTCTATTTTTGATGCCATAAAACATTTTTTTTGTTTTTAACACCGTTAAACATATGTAAATATCAACAGATGAGGAATATAGCAATTTTTGCATCGGGGTCAGGTTCTAATGCTGAAAACATAGTAAACCACTTTAAAGGAGGAAATATTGCAAGGGTGGTTCTTATTTTATCGGAGAATGAGGATGCATATGTTCTTGAAAGAGCCCGAAAACTCAATGTTACATCGATTCATTTCTCGTTAGAGGAGCTGAAAAACGGTAAAATTCTATCGACCCTAAAGTACTATAGTATTGATATGATAGTACTTGCAGGTTTTTTGAAGCTTTTCCCCCAATCAATTATAGAAGCGTTCCCCCAGAAGATTGTGAACATTCACCCAGCACTTCTTCCAAAGTATGGTGGAAAGGGAATGTATGGCGATAGGGTTCATCGGGCTGTTATCGAGGCGGGTGAGAGCGAAAGTGGTATTACTATTCACTATGTTAACCAGAATTACGACGATGGGGGGATTATTTTTCAGGCAAGATGCTCTATTTTATCCGATGATAAACCTGAAACCCTTGCCCAGAGGGTTCATCAGCTTGAGTACGAGTATTTTCCAAAAGTAATTGAAAAGATGCTAAGAGAAGGTTATTGATATTAATGTATTATGTGCTAGGCGTTTCTGTTCATTGTGAATAATCCAATCTTTTTTATTCGGAATAGCTATTTTCGCAACAAGTTTTTCCTTCTAATACCGATTCGCTAACGTTTCCGTTGTTTGAGGTGCTGGGGATACTGCTTACCGCCTGTCTCCCGGTAGGCAGGCTAGCCGCCAACTCTGTCATTCCAGTTATAATTTTCCCCCAAATACAAAAATTATCGAATTAACCGTCTTTAAATCAATAATATAAATTGCACTTTGGGAGTAGTTTTCTTACTTTAACCCAAAGGTATATTCCATTTTATCAAAATCTATTGTCCATGAGTAGTTTTTTAGCCATGCATGTGAAATTAAACCATCAATACGGATACCACCGAAGTTTCTATCTTTTTTTAAATTGCTGTCGAACCAGATAAGTGTATTGGGTTGGTTAAGGTTTTCTATCGAAAGGGAATATTTAGTTGGAATAAAACCATTTTGCTTAAGATTGTTTTTATCAAACTTCCATTTTTTCAAGCTCTCTTTTGATGCAGTAAAAGAGGCCTGAACAAGTTTACCTTCAACTTCGTTAAGTGCAATTAAACCAGAATCAAAAAATAGGTTAAGGCTGTCATTATTTGCTAATTTACCTTTAGCAAACATATAATGGTCGTCCCACAAAAAAAAAGGTACTTTTAAATTTCTTTGCGATAACATTTTATAATGCACTTCAATTAGATGGGCATTATCTCTTGGTGTTAATATAAATTGGTTATTGTGATAGTCTATTGTGGAAAGGAACTGTTCCAAGATATTTGTTCCAAATATTATGAAATCGTCCATATCAGCCATAACAGTTACCGGAACATTCAGAAACGAAGGACCATTATCAAAACTCATCGATTCAATTATTGAATGCCAAACCGTTACTTTCGCGGCAGCGTGAATGCTTTTTGACTTGTAGTTTAATTCAATCCCAAGACTTTTGGCGGCAGACAACCCCATAATAACATAATCACCTCCTGTGTCGAACCGGAATAGAGATTGTACCCCATTAATTTTACCGGTGACTCCTGGCCAATAATCTGAAGATATTTTATTGTCATGCAAGAAAGGCACATAGTAAGTTTTTTCGGCAATAGCTGCATATCGTTTGTTTGTAAAGCCTTTCAAATAGAGTAGTTGTTTTGATTTATTCCGTGCAGCAATGAGAAACGCATTATCATAATCGCGCAAATGTATATTTGCCTGTATGGCCAAATCAACACATTCTTTATATTTTCGATAACCTTTATCTATTGTGATAAAGGTTTGCAGTGCTTCTTTGTATCGTCCCTGTACGAACCATGCTTTCATTAAAAGATATTTTGCCTTTTCGTTATCTGGCGATTCATTAATAACCTGTAAAGCTTCAAAGTGTGCCTTTTTGATTTCTCCGTTTTTCCAATTATTTATGGCTTTATCCAGATTATTTTGTCCAAATAGGTTTATCATATCAATTATCAGTATTAAAGTAAAGATGAATTTTGTTTTTGTCATATCGCAAGTGTTTAAAATGTTTGTGCAAACATATTTCGATATGAAAGAAAAACCTAAAAAAGGCGGTAGTAAAATGGTGGTATAAAAGTAGTACTATTGAGGTATCTGTCAGTTTATGAGGTTTTTATATTTTCTTGCTTCTGTCCTTGAACTTAATTTGAGTTTTTTAAAAATATTTGAAATATGCTTTTTGACTGTATGGACTGATATAAATAGCTCATTAGCAATTTCCTGATTCGACTTTCCAGATGATACCAGTTTAAGAATATTCTGTTCGGAGTTACTTAATCGTTCAAGTTCCTCCTTTTCAACAGCATTGCTATCTTTCACCTTTTTAATGAACCTGAATCTTAACTTAACATTTGCGAAATATAATATTAGCACCAATATTGTTAATGAGAATAGTATAATTGCAATGTTCGACATTTGTTATAGGTTAAATTTATTCCAATTTTAATCTCTTTTGGGGTCAATTCCCCGCCCTTTGGGGCATAGCCGTCAACCTAATAATTGCATGTACCTGATAATGAGTTCATACAACTATTTTTCACCCCATTCCTTTGGAGAACAGGGTTCTTTGTTGTAATTT
>RPRQ01000065.1 GCA_003818205.1 Bacteroidales bacterium | reverse complement strand
ACGGAGAACCACAACTTGTCCCGATTTATCGGGAGAGGCAATTATAAAAAAACGACTGAGTATCAAAATGCAAAAGAATCACTAACACGAAAAACATAAATATTTTCTCTGTGAAACTCTGTGTCCTCCCTGCCTACCGGCAGGCAGGCGTTTCTCCGTGGTGAATAGTTACGCACTTTAAAATATGATAAGTTTTTGTCTTAAATGAGTATAAATCAAAACCGGTTATTTGCTGCATGTTAGAATCCAACCTCTAACTACAAGCAAATAACCGGTTTATTATTGCGTTAGCTTATGGTCTTTCGAATTGATATACATCACGACTATCAAAGGAACGCTCAGAAATTTTCACAGTAGTTGTATCGCAAAAGCAGAAGCAACGGCAAATTGGTTGTCCACCTTTAATTTGGTTGGCTTCTTTGTTTTCGAGTTCATTCGAGCTCAGCGTGTCAAGTTTCAATTTTTTCGATGTTTTCATTGCATTAATTGGTTTAAGTGAAATTGTTTGTAAAGGCTATCTTTCAATAAATCAGCTGTTAAAATCGGGTAATAAACTATATAATACTCAGTTGAATAGAAGTATTATATTTATTAACCGATTAGCCATTATGATCTCGGTTGATTACTATGGAACAAAATCGAGTCGTACAAAATTACGCTCATCCATGCGCAAGAAAAATCTTTCTTCAGCTCCATTGCAATAGCAGTAGCATGTGCAAATTGGCCGTCCACCTTTAATTTGGTTAGCTTCCTTGCTTGCAAGTTCATTTGAACTCAGCGTGTTAAGCTTTAATTTTTTCTCTGTTTTCATAACAATAATAGGTTTTAAGTTAATATTTTTTTAAAGGCTATTTATCATCAACATACACTAAATTTTGTTTCCTAATGCAAGCAAATAACCTGCTTGTAAGGTCATTTACGTATGTTGTATTTCAATATAGATTAAAATACTTTTTTAGCACATGTAAATAACCTCCCTTCTGCCGAGGAGCAATAGCAGAAGAACTCAGACGTGGTATTTTCTTTCCATTTAATCAAGAAATTCTAATGGATGCTTCACATAAATAAAAAAACCAGATAATGCTCATTGTGATTCATATAACCTTAAACTCATAAACACTACCTGGCTAATTATTTCAACCATGAACCTAGAATTAGGCTATTCTATCCCCAAGTTTCCAAATCCACATCGCTTACACGTTCAGCAGTATTATATCTTTCCGTAATTTTTGAACACCAGCATCTACATCCGCAGGGCATTGATCCTCCTCTGATTTGATTAACCTCCCTGCTTTTGAGTTCTCTGCTGCTCAGCTGGTCAAGTTTTAATTTTTTCTCTTTTTTCATAACATTATCGGTTTTAGTTAATAATTGTTTAAAAGGCTATTTATCATTTAATCAAAACGATTTACATCATTTATAATGTCTAGGCATTTTAATCTAACCCAGAAAAGCCAGAATTCCAAGAATTAACACTTAATGATACATGATAATGGTTTTAAATTGCTGATTTATATTTGTTTATTAAGTAGTGCTCATAAATATTTTGATTGAAAGACAGGGAGTTAACGCTCTTAATAATTTATAACTGTAGCGGAATATTACAGTCTTAGCAACGAACTAATCTGATCAAGGAAGAGCCATGTTTCTACTTATTTTGAAATATAAAAAAGTACGATAATATTTTTGCTTATTCAAATATAAGCAATATTAACATTAATGTAACAAACAAATACATAAATAAATTTTAAATTATCCATATAGGTTATTTCTATATTTGAGATGCTGAGTATATTGAATTAGGGGTAAAACTACTATTAAAGAAGGTATAAGGTAGGGTTTTAGATGTGGTTAAAATCTGGTTTTAATAGGTTAGCTATTGAAGACAACCAAGTTTTTTTATCAGCTCTTTTTTATATTTCGGGCTTATTGGGAGAAATGATTTACCAATCGGAATATTCATGTCCTCAAGATCAAGTTCCTTAATTTTAATAAGGTTTACAACATGATTTCTATTAATTCGCTGAAAATTGTTTAATGGTAAAAAGTTTAGCAGATCGATTAGTGAAATTCGAACTAAATACTTCTCGCTTTCTGCAAAAAGTGTACAATACTTTGATTCAACCTCGATATAGTTAATATCATTAATCCCTAACCGAACCATTTTTTTCCCCTTTTTAACAAAAATAGACTCCCGATGAATTATCCCATTATCAAGGCTATTATTGCTAAAGCCATATTTAGCACCTGCGAATTGCTGAAGTGCTAGTTCTATAGTATGTTGCAATGAATTAGGGTCAACTGGTTTAATGAGATACGCATGGGGATTTGTAGCCTTTGCACGCTGAAAAATCTGACAATCCTGTATTGAAGTAAGGTAGATTATTGGTTTTTCATACTTTTGATCAGAAGTAATACGACTTCCCAATTCAATCCCATCCCTATCGCCTTTTAGGTTTATATCAATTAATACAATATCAGGATTTGTTGAGTAGAATAAACCAAGTGCATCCCTTACATTATCGACTACAGGTAGAACCTTAAAACCCAAATCCGCTAAGCTGTTTTCGAGCCTTAGGGCTTCAATAATATCATCCTCTACAATTAAAATGGAAATACTATTCATAATAAAATTAGTACTTAAAGTGAACTAATAGAGTGCCTAAAGTTGAAATTTAAAGAATAAATCGTAAGAAAAACCAGTAGGTTTATTCCAGAATAGGTAAAGAAAAGCAAACTTCAGTGTTTTTACCAATTTCACTTTTCATACTTATTTCTCCATTATTAAGGGTGATGAAATCTCTGCAAAGTGTTAAACCCAATCCTGTTCCTTTTTCACCATCGGTACCTGCTGAAATTTTTGTTCCGTTGATTTCAAAAATAGTAGCTAACTTTTCAGGTGCGATCCCAATACCCGAGTCTTTTACGCTTACATACACGCATTTCTCATCAGGAAATGCAGAGATAGTGATAAACCCATTACTAGGTGTAAATTTAATGGAGTTGCTTATCAGATTTCTAATTACTGTACGTAGCATATTTTGATCAGCATATACTTTTATTTCATCATCAATATCAATGTTTAGTGTTATCTTCTTAGCGTTCAAGGCCAGTTTTTGAATATCAACCGAGTAGAGTACTACATTCTTAAGGTAAATAACTTCAGCGTTTACGTGAAGTCCATTTATTTGACTTAGCGACCAGTTTAATAAATTATCGAGCAATGAATTAAGTCTGTTTACTGTTTGATCGATGTGTAATGCTATTGCATCAAGTTTCTCTGTTTTTCCCGCCGAAATAAGCTGCCTGATAATACCCGATAGGCCCTCCATTGAACTCATAGGGCTGCGCAGGTCGTGAGCAATAATGGAAAAAAGCCTATCCTTTGTAGAGTTAACCCTATTCAACTCTTGGTTATTATTGCTAAGGTCTAATTTCTGTTGCTCAATCAGAGCGTTTTTATTATGTAAGAGAATATTTATTCTTCTCTTCTCTCTATATGCTCTTAGGATTAAAATAGATAGTAAAATAAATATAACTACACCTCCAGCGAATGAATTTCTTTCTAATTTTCTATGTCGAATCTCTATCTCTTTGAGCTGATTCTCGCTTTCAAGAATTTTAATCTGCTGTTCCTTTTTCTCAGCTTCATACTTTGCTTTAATTTTTGTCAATTGTTCAGATTTCTGTATTGTGAACAAGCTGTCATTTAGTTTGATAAATCTATTCTGAAAGGTATAAGCAATTTCAAATTTCTTCTGTTTTGAGTAAAGGAATGATAAACTCTTATAGCTGGCCATTTGGATATTTTGCAGATTTGTTTCCTTTGCATACTCTAAGGCCAATTTTGCGTATTCCTCACCTTTTTTAAAATTGGAGTTTTTTAGATAGAATACGCTCATATTATTGTAGATAGTGGTTAACCCTTTTTTATCGTTTAAGGCTTTTTTAAGTTTAACACCTTTTAGGTAAAATACTTCTGATTTTTGAATTTCTGATTTAAAGCTATAAACGTTTGCTATTGAAATCATAATATCGGAGAGTAGGTTTGTGTCTTTAATTTCAGTAGCATATTTTTCACCCTGAAAAAGGTGCTCTAAAGATTTGTCGTGTTCACCTATCATTGCTAGGTTTCCTGCTATATTGATTAGCGTTTTTGTAATATTCAAGCTGTTTTTTAAATCTCTCCATACACTTAATGATTTTTCAAGGTAGATTATCGCCTCGCGAAAATTTTGTTGGCTTTTTAAGATAAACGCAATGTTTCTGTTTGACTCGGCTATATTCTCTTTTAAGCTATGCTTTTCTGCAACTTGGAGTGCTTCAACGTGGAATTTAAGAGCATTTACATAATCCTCTTTTGAGTAGTAAACTTGTCCAATATCATTTTTAAACCCCCAAAGTAATGATGAGTCTTTAATACTCGCTGAAAGTATTACGGCATTTTCATAAATACGAATAGCATCATTATATTGGTAGAGTCCTTTTTTTGCTTTACCCTCAACCCTAAGACATCTTAATAGCAGTAATGTATCATTCAGCTGATTGCTTAGTTTTGTAGCTTCATTTGCAAATATAAAGCTGCTATCGGTGCATGTTTTTAGGTTTTGCTCTGCTTTACTCAAAAGAATTTCAATGTTTTTCCTTAAATCATCGTGTTGACCAAATTGTTCTTCCTTTTGAGGGTAGTTTTCAGAAAATAAAAGTGCAAGTAGGAAAGTAAACTTTAGTAATAACATTTTGCGAATAGATTATCTATAGTATAGGCCAAATAAAAGCAAGATTTTAAGATTCCTTGAAGGTGATTATGTTAGTCAATTGGGGTAATGGTTTAAATTTATTGGTTATCCCTGACAGGGTTCTGGGTGCTGACAGGGATAAAAATAAGGTCAACAGGTTTGAGCTAAAGCTAAAATGTTTTACTACCCTTTTGAGCTAACGTGTAAAAATTAAGTAACATCGGGGAAATATACGATTCCTTCATCTGTACTTACTTCATTTAATGGGTTTGCTAATTTTACACCATCTGTTATGTGCCTTTTTCCCCTGAAAATTAAGGCTTTCATGTCAGGATGAACTTTCTCTGTAGTAAATTGAATAAATAGCTCAAAGTCATTAAAATAGGTTGTTTCTACGTCATCGGTCGAAAACCAAAACTCAAGCTCTGGCGTTTTCTTGCCTTTAATATCTTTAGGATAATTAGTCAATATAATGCTGTCGTAATCAATTACATCGTAATTCAATTTATTTGGTGTAGGAGGATCGTTTTCAACAAAGAAGAATCTGTTACGATTATCCCTAACTACCAAATGAACAGTTACCAATGTTAAACCATTCGTAAGTTTATTAGCCTGAATCCGACTAAATAAGCAAGCTGTTTCGTTGTCTATTATTGCCATATTCGTTATTATTTAGTTAAATTAAACATGAAATACGATATAGTACCAATATTAGTGAAAATATATAACATTAACACTATAATACGGCTTAAAAATTTTCAGTATAATTATTCGGTGATTTATGAATATTATTTATTCAGTTAACTGCGCTATTGGTTCATAAAACCAATTCCCTCTCAATTTTGATTTTAAAGAAGATCGTTGAATAATGGTTTCATGCCATTTATTTGCCGTTTTATACCATAAAACATTATTTAATGGACATTTTATGAAAGTTGATTGCATATAGTGCTAGTATTGTTAT
Organism: Bacteroidales bacterium; assembly: GCA_003818205.1. Classification (GTDB taxonomy): domain Bacteria; phylum Bacteroidota; class Bacteroidia; order Bacteroidales; family Tenuifilaceae; genus UBA8529. The sequence goes on along the minus strand of RPRQ01000065.1, from coordinate 23,045 downwards.
TGAAAATCATCATGATCGAATACCTAAACGATTTAACATATTTTGGATGTAGAATAATCATAGATGCTGTTTTTTAGCCAAAAAAGTTAAACGATACCCCATGCCTGAAAACAAAAAAAAGCGTTCATAATCAGTATGATATAAATAAAACAATATAAAAAACCTGTCCTGCACAGGTTAATTTGCGAGGGCGGAAACCGAAAAGCCTTATGAGTAGGAAACTAAATATGAAAAATCTATGGCAACCACAGGAAAAGTGCAAGAACAAGTTTTATTAGGTGCATGGTCGGTATTCACATGTAAAATTGATGAGCAAGCAAAACATGCATTCGAAGAGGCATTACATGATCTGGTAGGAGTTCATTATAGTCCAGTAGTTGTATCTCAGCAAGTTGTGGCGGGAATGAACTACAGATTCTTTTGTAACTCGAAGGTTGTGTATCCACATTCTTTAAATGGAGCTGCAATTGTATCAATATATAAGCCTTTACAGGGAAAGGCTCATATTACATCAATAACGCCAATCCATTTATAGACTCAGTAAAATTATGTTAGGTTGACATATTAACTCAACCTAACATATTCTTTCAGACTTAAGGCTGAGAAGATGTAATTGGCAATGGTAAAGCCAAAATTTCTATAGCAAGCCTAAAATATTTTAAAGAGATAAAAAGTGGAGACCAGAACCCACTTAAAAAAATGGGGCGGAAACCGAAAAGCCTAATGAGTAGGAATCAAAGAATTTAAAAGGATAAATGTTATGAAATTAGAAAGTACTAAATGGAATGTCTATTCTATGAACAATGAAGGAGTAATAGATAGTGGTAGTGATACTTGGAACTTTGACAAAGTTTTATTCTCAGCAAATAGCTGGATTGGTGGCTACTCTCCAATTGAAGGAAACGTCATGGCTTTTGATGCTCAAATTCAACCTAAGACAGGAGGTGCCATAGATAGTTTTAAAATAACTCTAATTACATCAACAAGGTTCATTGCCACCAAGGGTGATCAGATTTATAGGTTTGGCAAGAAATTGTAGAAGACTTTATGTTATCACATTATAAAGTGATAATTCATGTTCGGCTGATAGAATAATTCAGCCGAACATGTTTCGGTCTGAAAAGATTTTATCAAATAGGACAAAGCAAAAAACAGAACTCAGAAAAAAGTGGAGCAGAAACCACTATAAAAACGAGGCGTACTCCGAAAAGCCCTATGAGTAGGAAATCAAAAAACAAACAAAATGGCTATACTTAGTTTTAATGGACGTGTAAATATTGCAGTTCGTATCGTAACTGAAAAATTTCCTAAAGCTAAACTTTATGAAGCAGACGGTAAAGTATCCGGAGCACCTACTACCGATCCAACAAAAGTGGATCAATTAAAGGTTGTATTCAGTAATGTAGGAAATACAACAGTGGAAATAAGTTCAACAGGTTGGGGTTCCTTTGGAGAGCCTGTTCTTATCCATGAACCATTTTTGGAGGATGTAGTAATAAATTGGCCTGTGAAAATGGATTTAGATGAAGCCAATAAACTCAAGGAGGCTGCAGGTTATAAATCGCCATATGGAGCTGTAGTCCTGAGAAATCCTTTGGGTCCAAAAATTGGAAATCCTTATTTTATTTTTGGAAACAATCCAGCAGAGCCTTACATATTCGTTGATACAGTAACAGGTAAAGTACATGCTGGTAGTTGATAAATTGCACTAAAAATACAAGGGTTGAATAATGGCATGTATGAACAAGGCTTTTCTATTATTTAAAGACAAGCCTTTTCAGCATCAGAATAACTATGAATATTGTAGCAATTGTAATTTAAAGATTAAAAACGTGGAGTTCAGATCCCACCTAAAAAAACGAGGCATATTCCGAAAAGCCAGATGAGTAGGAACGAAAAGTAGTAGCGTTATGAAACACATTACATTAGATGATTTTGTTAAATTGGTCAATTCCAACAAAGAGGTTAAAAATAGCTTTCTAGAAAATCCTATACTAGCGATGAAGAATAACGGTGTGGATTTTGATGAAAGGCGTTTAGCTGAGAATATTTCTCCATCGGATTCTTTGGCAAAAAATGCTCCGCCAGCCCCAGCTGTTGAGGTGTTCTGGTGGGGTTATCGTGTTCGAATTTCCTCAGAATTTTTAAAATGGATATCAGCTGGAGGTATCTCCGTTGGGGCGATAATTCTGGCTCTTGCACCTGTCCTGCTTGCGCTAGGACCGCTTGGAATTGTTGCTGGTACAGTGGTTGCCGCATTAGCAGTGTATCTGCTTACTCAATATACTGTGCTAATAATCAAGGCTGAACAGTGTAGGGGGACGGTTTGCCTCGATGCTTTATGGATTACACCTTTCACTTGGGTGGCGAATTGTGGCTAACCCATCTACAGATAAGTGTTTGGCTAAACAAGAATGTTCGGCGACGGTCTTTCTGCCGAAAGGTAGATGAGCCGTCGTCGTACTGTTTACTGCAGGTATCACCTGAGAGCATAGCCTAATAAGGCAAAAAAGATTAAGGCATTAGCCAGATAGCATGGTGGATAGTTGCAAAATAACCACCATGCTAAACCCAGGTTCACTGGCCTAGACTATTCTTGAACTTTAAGATATAATAACGAATTATTTTATGCCATATATTTACACTTTATACCAAAAAAAACACTATTTAATAGACATATTTTAGTATGTGATAAAAAAATGCACTATATTGTTACAGTAAAATATATTATAAAAATGCTTAAGAAGATAAATAAACGGGGAACAAATAGGTAGAATATCATAACTAATGTTTTAGACTTAAGTGGTTTATTACTAACACTTCCCTGTTTAGCAACTCTGGAAGGTCTATCAAGTTGGTTAACCTTAGCCCGAGTAGAGTCCGAAGTCTTTGCTGGGATTAAATTTTTCTTAAGCCAACGGCTTTGATATCAGAACGATGATTTGCTTATAATTGATTTATCATATTGCTATGGAAGAACAACAATCAACCAATAAGAGTTCAATAAAAAGTCCAAGTGTATCTCTTCCAAAAGGGGGAGGAGCAATAAAGAGCTTAGGCGAAACATTTCAGCCAAATGCTTTCTCTGGAACAGGTAGTTATTCTATAGCAATTCCTGTTACACCTGCACGTGGTATTGAGCCACATTTATCTATAGACTATAATTCAGGTTCGGGTAATAGTGAATTCGGGATTGGTTTTTCTCTGTCGTTGCCCAAAATATCTATACGTACAGAAAAGGGCATCCCAAGATACGATGGGAATGATATATACACAGCTGGTTCGGGTGAACTGGTTCCAAAAATGAAAGGGATCTATAAAGATAAAGAGGGTTGGGATGTTTATGAGTATTTGCCGAGAATTGAAGCCGCTTTTTCTATCATCGAGCGGCACGTAAAAGAGGATAAAAGCGAGTCGTACTGGAAAATAGTAAGTAGTAATAATGAGACCTCTTATTTTGGTTTAACGAATGAGTCAAGGGTATATAACCCTGATGATACCTCACAAATTTTCGAGTGGCTGATTGATAATTCTATTGATGCTAAAGGTAATAGGATTATATATGTTTACAAGGCTGAGGACAACGTTGGTACGCAGGATAAGATATGGGAGCAAGGCCGGTCGTTTAATAATAAATACATTCAAAACATAAAATACGGTAATTATATCGATGCAAATAATCAAGAGCGGTTTGCATTTGAAGTGGTTTTTGATTATGGTGAATACGATATTTTGGGACTCAATAAAGGGGGCAAAAACCCATACGTTCAGGTAGGGGATTGGATTTACCGACACGATGCCTTTTCATCCTACACAAGTGGTTTTGAAATACGTACATGCCGTTTGTGCCACAATATTTTACTATTTCATTGCTTCGAGAAGGAACTTGGCGACCCATGTTTGGTAAAGAGTGTAGGTCTAAAATATGAACAATCCCTTAACTATGGTAAGATAGAAATATCAGGGCCTTCAGCAATTCAGAGTGTTATACTGACCGGCTATAGGAGAGAAGGGGAAAAGGCAATTGATCCTTACGAACTTCAGCGAATGCCAGCTGTTAAGTTTGTTTTTTCTAAATTTAATCCTCCCCAAACGCCTGAGTTTAAGGAGTTGTTAGTAAATAAAAATTCAATTCCTGGGTATTTGAATAAAGATGGATTTCAGCCTGTTGATTTGAATAATGAAGGGATTTCGGGTTTGTTATACCATGCAGGCAATTCTATCCTTTATTGCGAACCTGAAGGGGATGGAAAATATGCAACACCTACTGCTCCTGAAAAATTTCCGATCGATAGAAATTTTAGGGATGGGAATATATCGCTGGTTGATCTTGAAAGTAGGGGAGAGTTGGAATTGGTTGTAAAAGATTCTGAAAGAGCGGGATTTTATCAAAAAGATCCCGATAGTTTATGGAGTAATTATCAACCATTTGAATCTTATCCCACCGATTATTCAAATCCTGACTTAGAAATGGTGGGGTTGAGCAATAATGGGAAGACAGATCTCCTGTTATCTGAAGAAGACAACATACTTGTTTATCCTTCTATTGGTAAAAAAGGCTATTCCGCAGCAGAGCGAAATATAAAACCATCGGGTTTCCCCACTATTAAAAAAGATTATAAGAAGGAGCAGGTTGGTTTTGCAAATCTTTTTGGGGATGGGCTATCACACAGATTGAAAATATCAAATGGGTGTGTTGAATGTTGGCCTGACCTTGGGTATGGACGGTTTGGTGGTAAAATTACTTTGGGAAATGCCCCGCAATTTGGACAGGATTTTGATGTATCCAGGCTTTTTCTAGCCGATATTGATGGTTCAGGAACGATAGATCTTATTTATGCATATTCTGATAGGATAGAGTTATTCATAAATAGTAGCGGAAACTTTTTTTCGAATGCAATCACGGTTTTTCTTCCAGAGCAATATACCTCTATTGATCAGATAGACTTTTCGGATGTTCTTGGTAATGGAACAACGTGTCTCGTCTTTACAAAAGTAGCACCAGCTGTTAAGCACTACTACTATGATTTTGTGGGTGAAATAATTATTGATGGCCTCAAACTTAAAAGTATGAAGCCATACCTACTGAACGATATAGATAATAATCTAGGATCTGTATCTCAAATACAGTATTGCAGTTCTACCAAATTCTATTTAGAGGATAAAAAAGCAGGTGCTCCTTGGGTTACAAAACTTCCTTTTCCGGTTCAACTGGTTGAGAAAACAATTGTTTTCGATAAAATTACAGGAAGCCGATATACGCATAGTTTTAAATACCACGATGGTTATTATGATTCTGTTGAACGAGAATTTCGAGGTTTTGGTTTTGTAGAGGCTTGGGATACAGAAGAGTACGAGGACTTCGTGAAAAACATTAATAATCAGGAGGTTAATGTACGTGGATTAGAAAAAGAAAATTATGTTCCTCCTGTTTATACCAAAACATGGTACCATACAGGGGTTTGCATTGATAGCTCTAAAATTTCAACTCAATATAAGGAGCAATATTTCAATGGGGATAAGAATGCTTACGATTTTCCAGATTCAGTTTTTGCAAGTGAAATTTATTGTGAAGATGCAGAAACAATAAGGCAGGCTTACGTAGCAATGAGTGGTCAAGTAATAAGAAAAGAGGTTTACAGTGATGATAAAGACACGCACCCAGAAATATACAAGAATCCATATACCGTTGAGGAATCCAATGTAGAGGTTAAACTATTCCAGAAGAGAGAAAAAGGGGGTTATGCCGTTTTTATGGTAAATGCACGGGAAAGTATTTCCTATCAATACGAGCGAAATCCCGATGATCCTAGAATTCAACAAGGGTTTTCACTTGTTGCGGATGGATTTGGAAATATCTTACAATCATGTAGCGTTTTTCTTCCTAGGCGTTCAGGCGTTGATAATGATGCAATTATTTACCCAGAGCAACAACAGCTAAAAGCCACTGTTTCGTTGAATGTCTATGTTCGTCCGTTGCCTGAATATCTATATTGTCATACTGCATGTGAAAAGCAGGAACTCGAACTTTTCAATCTCGACCTAAAAAATAGCGCATATTTTAATTTCGATGAAATAAAATCACAAGCCAGTTCTGCTCTTCAAAATATTGTACCATACGAAGGAGTGTTAACTCTTGGCGTTTTGCAGGCTCGCCAATTTACCTGGAATAGATCTTATTTCTGGAATGAACCGCAAACAGATTTTCTACCTCATTGCGAAATATCGATAAGAGCTTTGATGCACCATAATGAGAATGCTGTATTTACTAAGGATTTTGTAGTTCAGGTTTTTGATGGCAGGCTAACGGATGAAACATTACAATCAAAAGGTGGATATTTCTTTGACCAGAATTCAAAATATTGGTGGAACAAAGGGTTGGTTCAGCATTATTTCCTCCCTATTACCCCAACTTGTTTTTACATGCCTTGTAAAACCGAAAATACATTTGTAGATAAATCATCATCCCTTTTTTCTCAAACCATTATAGAATACGACAGGTGCTATTTTTCTCCTATTCAAATAGCTCAATATATCGATGATAACAAACAAAACATTGTTAAAGCGGAGATAGATTACATTACCTATCAGCCTAAGCAAATAGTTGACATAAATAGTAATACGGCTCAGGCTCTTTTCGATCCGCTTGGTCAGGTTGTTGTAACCTCGTTGTTCGGAACTGAAAATGGTGTAAATACAGGAGGAATGACTCTTTATTCCAATGGACAAATTGCCGCGGAGTATAAGACGCCTGAGAATGGGTCATTTGATGACGTGATTAATAATCCTGATAAATACCTTCAAGGTGCTTCAACCTATTTTTATTACAATTTAAATGCTTGGATAGAAAAGCAACAACCTACCTGTTCCATAAATCTTATTCGAAACAACTACTGGCATTCTTCCGATAAAGATAAATTACCTTATTGCCAGATGTTGATTAGCTATAGCGATGGCATCGGACGTGAACTTGAAAAAAAGATAAAAACAGATTCCGGTATTGCATTTATACGGGAGGTAAATGGTGAACTGATTCTTGGTAAAGATAGTAATCCTGCACAGGATGAAACAGATAACAGGTGGCAGGTTAGTGGTAGAACAGTTTATAATAATAAAGGGAAACCTTTTGAGCAATACTTACCGTATTTCATTAATACACCTGAATATGAAGATCAAAAGGATATCCCATGTCCACCCCCAACGGTAACCCATTACGATCCCCTTGAACGAGAAATAAGAATTGATTCTCCAAAAGGTTTTTTTTCCAAAATAGAGTTCACACCATGGCGAGAGGTTCATTTTGATGAGGATGACACCGTTTTAGATTCGCAATATTACAAGTTGAATTACCCTGATAACCTGAGTCTTGATCAAAAGGACGCTATTGATAAAGCGGTGAAGTTTTATAATACACCTACTACCAAAGTCATCGACAATACCGGTGATGTATTCCTTGACATTCAGAACAATTTTGGGAATGTCTCTAAAAATGCTTTTGTAGAAATTGTACAAAGAACAACGTTCACATCTGAAGAGGTATGGGACGAATTAAAAGCAAAAGGGTATATTCTTGAGGATAAGAGTAATCCTCAATTTACTTGGCTTACTCATAAATTTCAGCCATACACCAAAGGATTTGAATTATACCTGGATGTTAAGTTTAAGTCGTTAATAGGGCAGATAACCACTCTGCTTAGGCAAAACGAGCTAACTTCTTATTACACTACCGATGTTTCTGGTCGAAATACAGAAACTATTGATCCACGCCTTTACTACTCGAACCAAAGCAAAGATACCAACTACTATAACTTCAGATACCGTTATGCAATGGGTGCTGAGTCACCGATTCTTATCGATAGCATTGACGCTGGTACAGAAAAACATTTGAGCAATATCTTTGATGGGCAGCTATGGTCTTGGAGCGCACGCAGCTATTGTCAGATTATTAGCTATGACAGATTGCAGCGTAGAACTGAATTACGGGTAAAGAAAATAATCGATTCTGGTTCAATATATTCTTACGATGATTTTAACCTAGTTGAAATCTTTACCTATGGAGAAATTCAACCCAATGCTCAAGAAAGGAATCTTAATGGACAATTGTATGAATTGAAGGATTTATCGGGTATTGCTTTAACCAGTCAATATAGCATACAGGGCGATGTTCTGGAAGCGTCTCGGCAAATGGTTAAGGAGTATAAAACGGCTGCAAACTGGAATGCTCCAATTGCCCTTCAAGATGAAATATTCCCAACTAAGTTTAGCTATGGTGCAGTAAAACAGCTTGTAATTCAGGTAACCCCCGATGGTTCTGTTACTACAAATTCATACAATCAGGCAGGTCAACTTATTACGGTTAACGTTGAGTTTTCGGATAAAACCAATCAGCAGGTAATAACCCATATTGAGTATGATGCCAAGGGGCAAAGGACAATAATTAAATATGGAAACAACATCAATACAACGTATAGCTATGAAGAAACAACCCTGCGACTTGATGCGATTAAAAGTACTCGACCCATTAATGCAGAGGAGAATCCTGAAATACAAAATATTGAATATTATTACGATCCTGTAGGAAACATTACTCGAACCCGCGATAATACCATTAATGTTGTATTCAGCAAGAACCAAAAAGTAGAACCTCTTTCTAGTTACACCTACGATGCCCTTTATAGGTTGATTCAGGCTAATGGTCGTCAACACCAAGGCATTTCTACCAATACCTATAAGAACAACCCTTCGGATGGCAGCTTTAAGCAGAGCATTTATGGTCCGCCTCCATCTACCAACGATGCCGATAAACTTGAAAATTATAGCGAAAGTTATACTTACGACGATTCGGGTAATCTAATTAAAAAGCAACACATAGCCACCTCAGCCTCATGGACAAAGGAAACGGCTGTAGAAGATAATTCAAACCGACTGAAAGGGCTGGATTATGATGCCTCTGGAAATTTAAGAAAGTTGGATATCAATAATAGTGTTGATCTTTCATTCAATTGTTGTGAGAATCTAATAAAAGCTGGAATTATTGAGCGACCTGATGAACTTGACGATAGCGACTACTACTTGTACAACAGCCATGAACAACGTACCCGTAAAGTATCTGAACGAATGGCGAATGGTGGCGATGTGACGCTTGTTGAGGATAAAATTTACCTGGGTAATTACGAAATTAAAAGAAACTATTCGGGGAGTGTAGAGCAACCATCTGGACTGTCGTTTGAGAGGCAAACTTTGAGAGTAATGGACGATAAAACATGCGTTGCAATCATTTATTATATCACTACTGATAAGAAGAACCCCGAGAAGGAAAAAATAAGGCAGTGCCGTTTTCAGATGAGCAATAATCTGGGTTCTGTTTCACTGGAGATGGATAAAACTGCAAAGTTGATCACCTACGAAGAGTATTTCCCATATGGCGGAACAGCAATCATTACAGGAGAGAACCAAGCGGAGGTAGCCCTTAAAGAGTACCGATACTCAGGCAAAGAGTGTGACGATAGCACAGGGCTTTACTATTACGGGGCAAGGTATTATGCCTCATGGCTTGGTCGCTGGCTCAAACCTGATCCGGCTGGAACGGTGGACGGGATGAATTTGTATGCTTTTGTGGGTGGGAATCCAATAACCTTCAATGACCAAAATGGGATGTCGAAAGATAAAAAGGTTACTCCGCAAAAAAGAGAGTTACTTACAAATGCTCATGACGCAATACAAGATGCTCGCCAGAATGTTCCTTATGCAGGAAATGTTTGGGACGATGTGAATAGCACTCATGCAGAAAGTACGGCTAGGCTATCTGTTGCACGAAGTATTTTGCAAACTACCTTTGGGGATATTGAGTCTCGCGGACTAAACAATGCAATAAATAGAGCAGCTTCGGCTATTACTGCGCATGGTGGTGCTTGCAATGAGTTTAGCGCATTAACGCATACCTACCTTATTAGTCATCCAACCACTCAGCCTATTTTCAGGGTTTGGGATGAAGCTGCTCATCATTCTTTCACTATGATAGGAGATCCAAGGATGCTTTCTGAGCATGATATAATTGTTGCTGATGCCTGGCCTTCACATTATCAGGCAGCAACGCTTGCCGATACTCGTTGGAATTCGGAATTAGGACCTGGTCGATTATCCATTTCTACTGAAACACCCATTGTTTCAGTATTACAGGCAGCACAAAATGCATTGGATCTTCAAACTGCTATTGGATTAGTACCTGCTGTGGGGCAGCCCAATGGAGGATTACCACAGTTTCCCCTTTTATATGGTGCATTTGGTTCTACTTCTGGAATGGATGACCCTAGAGGTCCTAGAAACATTGTAGGAGGAGAAACACACGATCAATATTACCAACGAACCTTAACGTGGAGTGGTTTATTTGGTAATGACTATAGCACAGTTACTTCAAGTAGCTATCGCTATTATGAAGAGGCTGTTAATGTCACATCAAGAGGTCTTCTATGGAATTCCACTAATGTGGTAAGAACATTCAATACTGGGCCGGTTGTTAATTTTCCAAGTTGGAGTTTCTTCAACTAGCAACTTGCTGATACAGATTTATACCATCAATAATTTGAGATAGCAGAGTATACATTACACCTATTGTACTTTAATATGAAGACACAAAAAATTAAGTTAACCAAACCTGAATTCGCTTCATTATATAAGCAGAATCCAGATTTCGATATTCTTCACTTCGATTTTCACAATGATGAAGTTGTGAGTCAATTAAAGTTGAAAGGTCAAAGAAAGATCGGAAATATCGAAACGCTAAAAACCTATCAACGTCTGTTAAGAATAAATCCTAATGAAGAGGTGGCTGAAAAGCTCATTTCGCAAGGAATTATCTCGGCACAGCATATTGCAGCGATGCCTGAAAAGGAGTTTGTGAAACGCTATAAAGGTCTTTTGGGTATTGGCGATGACGAGCTTGACAAACTTTATCAAAAGGCACTGGATATTAAAGCACGCACCATGTTGCTTTGGGGTAATGCCGCTACTATGAGCGATGCTCCTTATAATAAGGCATTCAACGCACGTTTGATGGGAGATGCAGCTGCAAACCATTTCCAAAACCTACCAGGGTATCAGGAAATGTTTGGGAGTTTAAGTTATTGTGGCTGCGAATCATGTAATTCAATTTTAGGGCCAGCTGCCTATTTTGTCGATCTCATGCGTATTGTTGATCGTTATATTACCACGCCAAACATTGGCGCTATTCCTAAAAATCTTTCACTTAGGGATAGAAGACCAGACCTTTTCAGTTTACCGCTTACCTGTCAAAATACTAGCGGATTAACACCCTATTTAGCAGTGATAAATGAAGCATTGGCCGCACAGGTCAAGAAGGCTTTGAATGTAACAGATGCCGAATTAGGTGTCGCCATCGCAGTGTATCCATTTAACCTCCCAGTTAACTTACCTCAAAAAAACATCGATATCTATCTGCAAGAGCTGAATACTAGTTTTTCAAAAATATATGAAGCGCTAAAAATTAGTAATGAAGGTTGGGCTAAAGTTTATTTAAACATCTCTCAGGAATGGTTTGCGTTAATCACTACATCGATAAGTGATTCTCAAAAGCTTAAGATCCAATTTGGGATGGATAGCGCAGGGGATAATTGGAAGGACGAGCTAGCGCTTCAAGAAACATTTTTATTTCAAACAGGATTATCTTTTAATGAATTGAATGAATTACTTATTGGTAATTTATCTTCTGAAGAAATCACCGCAAAATTTGCTCATAACTTCTTTATCAACCAACCATTAGAAAATAGTCAATATGTATATTTAAATGTTAATAAAGAGAATCCATCGCTAAGCACATTGGTTAACCTTACCGACACTAGAGTGCTTGATCGCACAAATCGCTTTATTAGATTAGCAAAACAGTTTGGTTGGACTTTTTCTCAGTTAAATGAGGTGCTAAGAGCTCTCAATACAACAACAATTGATAATAGTAGTTTTACTGCTATTGCCCAATTTAAGTATATCCTTGCGACTTCTAACATCAATTTAGAGACGCTATCAGCATTTTTAAATGATATGAATACGTTTGGGCAGGGGTCGGGGAAAAAGGCATTGGATATTTTCGATCAGGTATTTAATAATCCGTTTACTCCTTATGGGCAGACAATATATCGACCCGTATATGCGGCTAATCCGCTATATAAAGATACCATTCAGAGTTGGAGTATAAATAATCCAAACGTAGCTTCTACGGGCTTTGGATTCGATCGTCTTTCCGCCGCTTTGGGCATTAGCAGTGATCAGCTAACTGCTATGGGAGCAATTATCTGGGGAGATGGAAAAACGATTCAGCTTGATGTTCCAAACTTGTCGTTGCTGTACAGGCACAGTAGTCTGTTCAGTCTATTCAACCTTAGTGTTGCTGATTACTTTACGCTTCTCGATTTATCTCAATTACCAAAAGATAAAGCCTTTACTCTAGCGCAGCTTATGCAGCTTTTTGATGCTGCAACTTGGGTGAGAGATACTGGTTTGAGCCCACAGGAGATAGCTTTTGTTCTGACTGGAAAATCAAACGAACAGGCTCGTTACTCTTTTGCTCTGGAGAATGTTAAGTTGCTCATGACTACCTTGTGGAACTTAGCTCCTACGAGTCTTATTAGCAATACGAGTTTTGTAGATAATGCCACTATAACAAGTGCTACATCAGGAAAAGTGTATGACTTCTTTGTTAGTAAAAGCGTTATAACAGATTTAACTGAAGCGTATATTAAATTTCTAGGACAAAAAATAGACGCAACTGGTATTATTCTTCGAATGCCTACGAAGTCCGAAATCGATGAATTGAATACGTTAATTGCGCCGGATGATGTTATATCCTTTGACAATTATGTAAACCTAGTTTGCACCAAGAAAATTGAAGGTCAAATGCAGTTTTTAGCACAGCAAATCAGTGTATTTATTGCTGCTCCAAACGATATGACAATAGCTCTTTTGAATTGGGCTACAGCAGGAGAAAATACGAATAGTTTAACACTTTTGTATACACCATTAATTGAAGTTGAAGATACAAAATGGAAACCTATTGAGGATTACTTAAAGTATGTTTCTCGATACGAATTATTGGTAAGTCGATTACTCCTCAGTGCTGTTGCAACTCAAAGTGTCGTTTCTCAACATGCGGCTTATAATATTGAAGATTTAAGTACGTTGAGTTTTAGCAATATTAAGAGTATTTACCAGCTACAGCAATTTATCAACACGTATAAAAAATCCAACGAAATTGTTGCTTATTTTTCGTTGCCTAGCGATACTCAATGCGCTAATGGCCTAAAGGTCGATGCGTTATCAAAAATTACCCAATGGCCAGCGAGTCAAATTTGTAGTTTGGTAAGCTATTTCAAAGGTGATGCAACTTTTTACGACACCTTATCTGGGGTACTTTCACTAAAAGCTGTTTTTGATATAACCATTGCAAGTGGCACCAATATTTCTGTGCTCACTAACCTTAGCCAACTTAATGGGTTGCCTGTAAATGGGAATACTAAAGTAAACAATGTTGATACTCCCAATTGGTCCATCTGGCAATCCAACGAGGATATCATATTGCAGTCATTGAAAGCAAAGTATAGTGAACCTGAATGGGAGGGCATAAGCCGAAAGCTAAACGGAAAAACATTACCTATTACTCGTGAAGCATACCTTAAACTTGTTATCTGGTATCTTCATGAGACATATAAAGACATAGCCTATGCTCGAAATGTTTCCGAATACCTTTTAATGGATGTTGAGACCTCTGGATGTTCTGATATATCCTATGTGAAACAAGGGTTGTTGTCGCTGCAAATGTATATGCAGCGATGTAGAATGGGGATAGAAATTGGCGCCAATACGTTTGATATCCCAGAGGTTTGGTGGGAGTGGATGATGAACTACCGTATATGGGAAGCGAATAGGAAGGTATTCTTGTACCCAGAGAATTACATAGAGCCTGATTTGCGTACCAATGAATCTTCAATCTATAAAGATTTAGAGGATGCTTTGCTCCAGTCCGATATTACCTCTGGAAATGTTCGTAAATCGTATATTAACTATTTCAACGGGTTCTCCAACATATCCAATTTAGTTGATGCTGGAAATTATCGTTGTAAGGTTGCCGATAAGGATACCCCAGAGGCTACTGATACAATCTTCTTTTTTGGAAGAACTCATACCAAGCCCTACATCTATTATTATAGGAAATGCATAAATCCAAAAGCAGACAATCCTGTGTGGACTTACTGGGAAAAGATTAATGTTAAAGTGAATTCTGATTTTATTTCGCCATTGTACGCTTTTAACAAGCTCTTCCTGTTTTGGGTCGAATTACAAACTGTTGATCAGTCTATTGTTGAGAATAATAACACGGTTAAAAACACTATTTTTCAGTCAAAGCTATACTACTCGTTCTACGATTTTAGTAAAGAATGGGTGCAGGAGCAATACCTTAACGATAACTACACCATATTCAGCTGGCCCAATAAGTACATTTCCGATATAACCGATTGGATTAATAACCTAGGAATTAATTTTTCTAAAAATCAGCTATACTGGCAGAAGGCATACCCAATGACCTTGAAGAATGCCCAAGGGAAAGAAATTATTTTAATGACTTATGGCGATGTTTTTAACCTGCCAACCGGAACCCCTACAAATCCACCACAACCGGGTAGCGCAGTAAGCCCTGAGCAAGCTGAGTTTAACCAAAATCTTTATGATGCCATTGTTCGTGCTAACAATGCTGCAAATGCAGGTATGACGGGGTACAACGTGTTAACACCAACAGTCATTATTCAGCCAAACCTTCAGCTGGATGAGACAACAACTATTCTTCAGAATATTATATATAACACACCAATTCCTTATCGAGCAAGTATAGATGCTATAAATGCAAAACTTCAAATGATTGAGTCTCAGAATGTAATTGTTGACAATTACTATGGGGATATGGGTAATAATTTTGGGCAATACGGTTCAACTTCGGTAAATTTATTAAACAATATAGCCGTGCCGAATGCCTATACAACAACCTTAAAGAATCAAACAGGCAGTTTTGTCTTTAGTAATGGCGATGAGGCTTTCCTTTCAATCACTCAGCAGGAGGTAAAGCCAATCTCAGATATTCTAAAAATAAACCATGATCTGGCGTCTTCAAATGAAACAGATATACTCACTTTAGCCTATACAGATAAACCTGAGGAGTTAAAGAATATCAAATTCAAATTCATTCGTATTGCCGATGCCGCAATTCAGCCTTTAAGCAATCGTTTATTTATTGGAGGAGTAGAAAGTTTACTTACCATAGCAGCGCAATCACCATTTGCGCAACCAGAACTTCCTTTCTCACGATTCAACCCATCATCGAATGTGATTTTGCCAACAGTATTAGATGGGGCTCAAGTTGATTTTAAAGGTTCATACGGTCCATACTACTGGGAGGTATTTTTCCACATCCCATTTTTAATAGCAAAGAAGTTAACCTCTAACCGCCAATTCAGAGATGCTCAAAAGTGGTATGAATACATTTTCAACCCAACAAAACCTGTAAGTGAAGGCTTGCTACCTGATGTTCCTGAACAGAATAAATATTGGTATTTCTACCCATTCAGAATCCAGAAATCACTGGAAACTATGACGGAGAACCTTACCAATGAAGCACAAATTTATGCCTATAACAATCACCCATTTGATCCACATGCCATTGCCATGCTTCGAATAGGAGCATATGAAAAGAGTATTGTGATGAATTATATTGAGAATATACTCGATTGGGCAGATGATTTGTTTGCACGTGACACCTGGGAAAGTATAACAGAGGCTATAACCTTATATTTATTAGCCTATGATTTACTTGGTACTCGACCCCAGGAAGTAGGAAAATGTGAAACGGAAGGAGGCGTTGTTACATTTCAAAAAATTGAAGATGCTTATAAAGGTCAAGAAATCCCACAATTTTTAATAGAACTAGAAACCGAAGTTTATAATACTACTTCGGTTCAATTAACAAGCACACCTTTTAATGAAATTGATGCTGTTTTTTGTGTGCCTGAAAATGATTATTTATTAAAGCTCTGGGATCGTATTGAGGGTCAGCTTTACAAGATTCGTAATTGTATGAATATAGATGGTCAGGTTAGAACATTAGCACTATTCGAACCACCTATCGATGTTTTCCAATTAGTAAGAGCCGTTGCTACTTCTGGGGGACAAAGCCCGTTGAGATTATTGCAACAGCTACAAGGCAATGCATCTGTGTATCGATTTTTATATCTGATTGAAAAAGCAAAAAATACAACTAGCACCGTTATGGACTTCGGGTCTAAACTGCTAAGCGCATTGGAGAAGAATGATGCCGAAGCGTTGACCTTGCTACAATCAGCTAATCAGATTTCGCTACTCAATATGATTACATTGAATAAGCAGAATCAGATTGATGTTGCTCAAAATACACTGGAAGCCCTTAATGCAAGCCTGAAAAGTGCAACCGATAGATATAATAAATATACAAGTTGGCTACAGGTTGGTCTTATACCCAATGAATCTGCAAATCTAGATGCTTTAGCTGTAGCTCTCGGATTTAATATTGCATCGACAATTGCTAAGACATCTTCTTCCATTTTGTATTCAATTCCTCAGGTAGGTTCACCATTTGCAATGACCTATGGCGGTATCCAATTAGGTAATGTCGCCGATGCGATAGGTGCTGTTGCTGATATGGGTGCTGTAGCTGCAAATTATGTAGCAAACACCAATCAGATCAAAGGGGGGTATAAGCGAAGAGATCAGGAATGGGAACTTCAGATACAGCTGGCTTCGGACGATGTTGAGCAGATTAAAGATCAAATTGCTGCGCAGGAGTTTCAGCTGAGTATCGCTAAGCAAGATCTTAATATCCATAAAAAACAGATAGATCAGGAGCAGCAGATACAAGATTTTTATCAGAATAAGTTTACCAATAAGGCATTATACCAATGGATGATTGGGCGATTAAGCACGCTCTATTATCAAATGTACCAGCTTGCCCAGGAGATGGCAATGGGAGCACAACAAGCGTTTCAATATGAGTTAAATATCAAAGATAGCTTTGTCAACTTTGGTTACTGGGATAGTCTTAAAAAGGGTTTGTTGGCAGGAGAAGGTTTAATGCTCGCCCTAGATCAAATGGGGAAAGCATATACCGATAAAAACGATAGACGTTTGGAGATTGAAAAAACAGTTTCGTTAATAGAATTAGATCCCTATGCGCTAATCGATTTAAAAACCAAGGGTATTTGTTGTTTCTCTCTTACCGAATTATTTTTTGATTACGATTATCCGGAACATTACTGTAGAAGAATAAAAAGTATTAGCATTTCTATCCCTGCCGTTGTTGGCCCATATCAAAACATAAAAGCAATACTTACCCAAAAATCGAATAAGATTGTGGTAGAGCCTTCTTCCAAAACGGTAAATTATCTTATATCTGGACAAGGAAAGCCAGAGGAAGGAACGCTTTGTTCTAACTGGAAACCTAATCAGCAAATTGCACTCTCTAGCGGAGTAAACGATTCGGGTATGTTTGAATTAAACTTTCAGGATGAGCGTTATTTGCCTTTTGAAGGTACAGGTGCTATTTCGGAATGGGAGCTGAAAATGCCATTAGCCTCAAATCATATTAATTTTGAGAGCATTAGTGATGTGATTATAAAGGTTAACTATACGGCTTTGGATGGAGGCGAAGATTATTTTAAGCAAATAACTGCACTTTCAGGATTACAGAAGTATAGCAATTCAATGTATTACAATTGCCGTCAAAATTTTGCATCTCAATGGTACCAATTCTTAAATACACAACCGGTAAGTGATATTCAGAAATTAACATTCTCTACAGGAAAATCGCTATTGCTACCGCATGTAAATAATATGGGAATCAATATTGTATACCTGCAGCTGGATGTTGCAAATAATGCGAGTTTACAATCTGCCAGCCCATTCCTTTCAATTAAAATTGGTAATCAGGCTATAAAAGAGATCACGTTAACCAATAACTATGCCTGCGTCAGTTTTGCCCCGGATGTGAAAGAGGTAGATTTCTTAAAAGATTGGGAGTTGTATTTGAATGTAGTCAATGCACCATCATCCATTATTAAAGATGGCAGGATAGATCCTGAGGTACTTCTTAATATCGAACTTATTGTAGTGTGTGAGGGGCAAATTAATTGGCAAGTAATCAACTCTTGTACAAAATTACCATGTAGTAATAAATAATAGATATCAATATGTTTTCTTAATTAATTCACTTTAAAATACTTTAATTATGAGTACACCAATGTGTTCAGCATCTCATTGTAGTGGCGTTTCGACCCATATCAATGACACCTGTAAGGCAAATAAATGGCCCGTAGGTCATTTGGTTTTAATTTGTGACCCATACACAGGAGATTGTTGTAATTGCACCTGTTCCTGTTTTGCTTGGGGAACGAAAATTTCAATCCCAGGTGACAAAGAAAAAGTCATTCAGGATTTTGTAGTTGGCGATAAAGTTTTAACCTGTGGCCCAGATTTAAAATGGAAAACTGGTACGGTCGAATTTAGCCATGGTACAGGTGCAATTTCTCGTCAACCAATGATGCAGCATCTTGTTTATGGAGATGATAGACAAGAGCTGATTGTTACTATGGATCATCTATTCCTTATGCCTGAAGGAAAGTTGAAGCGAGCAGACAAACTAATCAAAAATCAAGATTTTTTAGTATCACCAGAAGGAAAAAAAGTTCAGATTCATAGTGTGGACGTAGGTTTGTATATCGGAGGTGTGCATCACATTGCAACTTCTGTAGGTAAGCCAACAAGTTTAGATGGACATCTATTATCATCTCAAGGGGTTGTGAGTGCAGACTATGCTGTGCAAACTCATTATTCACACGGTGAGCTGGACAATGAACGGTTCTTGGTGAAAAACCACGAAAACCTACCACAGGCAAAGAATCAGGAGGAAGTTTCCACCAAAAGAAGTGTGAAGTCGAAAAACTTAGGTATGGCTGATTTAAAGAATATAAATAAACCAACATTCATACCTAAATCAGCGCTTACCATTAAGATTCCAGAACATGCAAAGAAATTCTTCACAGGCTTGCAGGCAAAAGAGCTGAGTGAAAATGCACCTTTATACCCAAAAGGGTATTCAGCAAATCAGCAAGCTGTACTATATTTAAACGAGCTCTTTAATACCTTTTACCCTGAGATTAGCTTTTTGACCGATTTTTACTCGGATGATTTTAACGCATATTCGTGGAAAGATGATGATAAAATGTTTGTTGTTTTCTCGGGTGGATTGACTAGAGTTATGAGCTTAGACTTAGCCGGATTGGCATTAATTATTGCCCATGAGGTTGGTCATTTACTTGGAGCTGAAGTTGGTGAAGTCTTAGCTTGTGATGCTAAAGCCGATTATTATGGAGTGGCCAATGCTTTGCGAAAAGTGTTCTATCAAAGTTTGTTTGCTCAAATATACATGGACTCACTCAAGGAGATTGAGAAAACGTTTAGCTATATAGTTAAGAACAGGGGGAAAGATAAATCTTGCAAGAATCTTTCGCTTGATTGTAGGCTCGCTACCTTTAAAGCTGCGGGTGCATTAGTAAATCCTCCCGAATGTGCCGGTGGTCCAGCGCTTTTATCTTTGGGCAAAGCAGTGAATACCAAAGATGGTGTAGTGCTCAGTTTTAATGAAATTTTAAATCCAGGTACGGCCCAAACTATCGAAAATTATCGAATTGAAGCGACTACGGATGATTCAAAAAACTTTGCGGTTACCAATGCAACCTTTTCTCTTGCTAAACCTAAAGAGGTTATACTAACCGTTGAAGGTTTGGAGGTAAATAAGGATTATGTCGTATTGGTTTCAAATCTATACTCAGAACAGGGTTCTCCGTTGAATCCTGAGCATAGTAGTGCGAACTTTAAGGCTTAAGTATTAACGAAAGTGCCTAGAAAGAGTAGAGATAAGGGTTATGTGAACACTTTTTAGGCACTCTCGGTTTTTAATGAATCAATTAGGTTCAATAACCCATGAAACATCCATGTAATTGTCATTACAAAAGCACCAATGAACCGAGCGTTTTGTGCGAGCTCGGCGAAGCCAACAAAATATGGGTGTTCCCTTGTCTGCCCTGCCTACTGGCAGGCAGGCATCTGCTCGATAGTGTTTGTTAAAATCGAGATTGTAACGTACTAATAATTAAATGACTAAATATTTTGCACGGATGAAAACAAAAAATAATATAGACGCATCAGGGTTGGAAAAACGGGTAATCCAATCCATAAAGAAACAGGTTCATATCACTTTACAGAATCAGGGTGATTTGAAACTGGATAAAACTCCAGTAATTGTAGGTGAGGCCGAATACTTTGTTGCCTCAGAGCCGCTTGATAATAGAACGATGGATCAAGAAGAACCGCCCTATTGTGCTTCATCTATTTGTAGCCAGTACTCGCAGCAGATACATCGTATATGCCATGATCAAAGCTGGCCTCCAGGACGATTAATTCTTGTTTGTAGCCCTGATACGGGTGAATGTTGCTATTGTAGCTGTAAATGAAAGGAATAATAAGTCTAATACTGTAATATTATATATTATGTCAACAATGCAAATCCATGATATTCGAGAAATAACCCTTGATAGTGCTGTTCGGCAAAAAATTATTGATCAGGCAAATTTCTCAGGGCTGGAACAGAATCTAGCCACAGGCGATATCGTTACAATAAAGGTGGGTGATCAGATTTGTCAGCTAAAATTTAATAAAGAAGAGGCATTAACACGGCACAGAGCTCCTGCTTGTAATTCAAAGGATGATGATTCCGTTAAAGATATTTCCTTCGCAAGCAGAGAAGAATTATCTAATCTGTTGAATTTGGATGAACCTGTTTCGGAAGAGGTATATCTTGCGGCTTTACATGACAATAATTACCTCCATAACCTTTTGGTGTCGAAGGGTACACCCGAGTTCTTTACACATTTTCTACAGCAAGCTAAAGGTGTACTTGCAAATTTAAAAGTTGAAGATGAGCATTATAATGGTAAAAATACCGATGAGCTGATTATCGATTTTGCAAAAGCCTTACTAAAATGGGGAAAATCTGGATTTGCCAAGGTCGATAATCAAACTTTTAACCAACGATTGAATGCTTGTTTGGCCTGTGATTTTCTTTCTAGCGTTCCCGATAAGTTCGTATATAAAATGTTAAGCAAAAAAGGGAGTAGTGGTATTTGTCGCTTTTGTGGTTGCTTGGTTGAGAAAAAGGCATTATTAGCTACAGATACCTGTCCCGAAGTTAGCTTGGAGAATAATAAAATCAATCGTTGGGGAGAACCGCATGCTTAATAATTTATACCGAAAAGAAATTGATACACTAACCGAGGTGTTATCTATGAGGTAGGGGAGGGTATTTTCGAAGTACTCCCTCCACTTCAAAACCTGATTGTTCTATCGAATTGATAGATTCATCCATTGTTTTGATAGACAATTGTATTAAAATAACAGGATCGCTTACCATTCGGGTGAGCGATCCTATTGAAGCGATAACCCCGTTAGGGTTCTGAACCCTAATGGGGTTACAATCGAAATCAATTTTAATTATCGTTTCTCAAACCTAACCTCAGTTAATGCCTTTACAGCTCTATCGGAAAAGAAATCGCAAGCAGGGAAGATTTTAAAGCAACCGCTCTCTTTATTGTCAGGATTGCTAATTAGTAGAAACTCTGATTGGTCGTTTCTGTTAAATAACTCGGCATATGTGAGGGCTACACGATAGCCATCGAGCCCAGCAAAAACGAATAGCCCGCGCTGAAGATTCTCTTTGGAAAGGTTAAAGTAAGGCTCTAGTACTTCCTTCAACTGATAGCCGGTAAATGGTGTAGTGCTGTGGATTCCTTTGCCCCTCCCATAGAAAATTGTATGGTATGTGATTTTATTCAATTCTTTGGGAATATCCTTAATTACAACCTCTTTACCTTCCTCTGATGTGAATCTAAACGATTCGCTGAACATGGGCGACATACCTTTCTGAACCTTGAAGGTAGCATCCGCAGATCGAATGATAATTTTTGATGGATTTGAGATGTTGCGTTCGGTTAATAGATCTGATACTACAACCAGCTTAGATGTTTCGGGTAATGGCCACAAATCTTTGGTTTTACTTGGAACTATACGCATTACCGCATTTGCAATAATGATATTGTGCAGATTGTTTGGGTAGTAAAGTTCACCCCACGAGAAGATAACCTTTTCGCCGTTATCGTTGCTAATCTCAACGTATAGGTCGATGATAGGAGGAAACTCAACAACATTCTTTTTTTGAAGTTTAACCGAGTTAAGGATGTCGAAAAGTGAATATCCATCATATCTATAAGCACCAACGAATTTATTGCTTCCATCGGGATTAAGGTTGGTTTCCTTAACAATTACCGAGCGAATGGGCAACTTGCTAAAATCTACTTGACTAGGGTTAGCAATTTCACCTTCAAGCGAAAGAGCAACCATCGGTAGTTGGTTTACCGATTCGTTGTCGTAGAAGTTATTGGTTAATCCTGATGTGTCAGGATTGTTTTGATTTGCAGGTTGTTTCTCTGCCTGCTTTGGCTGACAAGCATTAAATATTAAAGCTGCAGCTAAAATAAAGAGCGTTTTTTTCATTTCATTATCAGTTTTATGAGTTGTTATAAAAAACTTAGTTTGATTAAATGGTTTGAAAGGTGGTTCTTATTCAGTTTGTCAGTGTTATAATTATAACTGCTTGTTTGATGTCAGGTAAACGTCCCTCGAATTCTCAAGACAGTCGGTGATCTCTTGAAAACCTCACACACTTTTTATTCATTGGCTTTCTTAATCCCAGAGGGATTATATGTCTATAGAAAATATTTATTCTCATGAACATTCGACCCCAGCCGGGGTCGCACCATAAATGGGCATTGTTTCTATAAACATCCGACCCCTCTGGGGTCAATATTGGAGCAAAACCAGATTATATCTCTTCCTTTCCATACCTT
>RPRQ01000064.1 GCA_003818205.1 Bacteroidales bacterium | reverse complement strand
AAAGCAGCATCGCTGCTAACTATTTGTAGAATAGATGATATTATATTTCATCTAGAAGCAGCATCGCTGCGATCTATTGAAATCTGTTTTTTTCTCGGTTAATAATGATAGTTTTTAAAGAAATCTACTAGTGTTATGTTAAGTATGTATTATTACGTTTTTTTAACCGATGGGTTAACCCGTCGGTTATAGCCCTGAATGCAATTACGTCATCGTATGATTAACATAACACTTGCTTTGAATGTAATAGATGTAAACCTCTTTTTGATTTTTGTGATTTGGTTTTTGTCGTGCTATAGCTGCCTATGCTCATATAGAATTATCAGCTCATTCAGAATTTTATCCTCCCCCTCTTCGTCGAATTCGCTTTTAAGGTTCGATCCAAAAATTCGAGCTACGGCTTGCCATAGCCCAGCAGAGAAATTCCCTTTCAGCTCTCTTAGAAGTTGGTATGAGGTCCTCCCTGTTTCCCTATCGATTAGCTTGATCAACATTTTTCCTTGCGATACGGTTAAGCTCATCAACTTCTTCTCAAAATCATTTCGAATCTCTTTTTCTATCTGATTTACAAACTGTTCTCTTTCACGTTTAGTTTTCAGCTGTGTCAGCTGCGAATTCATATCCTTTAGTTTATCCTTTGCAATTCGGGCGTAGGGATACACCGTTTTAAGATTTCTGATCATCCGTTGGTAATGACGGTAATCTTTTTTAGTTTTAAAGGTACGTTTGGGAAATACAACAATTTCGGGGATTAACCAATTTGGTATTGGTTCACCGTTTATTGTGGTTATTGCAGGAATTGTAAAGCCATCAATAATAACGGTTTGCTGAGCCAAGCCATCAAATGTTGGGATAAAAATTATAGAAATTAATATTGCGAATATCTTATTCATAGTCTAATTACTATACTTTAAACGAATAGGAACGTTTTTTTGTTGTCGATACATGAATGATACAAAAGTATTTCTATTTTTACTACAAAAATCAAGCAAATTTAGTTTGGTATTTATAAAATTGTAACCATTCACCACGGAGACACAGAGAACACGGAGATTTTTTCAATTTACTAGTTAGACTTATCGATTGTTTCGTTCTTTTCCATCAATGAAAAACCTTATATTAAACGTTTAAGATTTTGTTAATAGCAACTATATTTATAAACATTCTCCGTGTTCTCTCCCGATACATCGGGACGGGCTGTGTCTTCGTGGTTTATATTTCATAGTATTGCTGAATAGTTACTTAAAATTTAATAGAAAAACTAAAAAAACAGTCATGGAAGTTATCTCAAATTCAGAGCAGAATCAGGTTAAGTACGCTGGCTTCTGGTTAAGATTCGCAGCCTATATAATCGATCAGTTTGTAATCGGTGTTGCAGGACTTATTATTGCGGTGCCAATAATTTTAGGGATTGTAGCATTCGGGCTTAATATCAGTGAGATTAAATACTCAAAGGATTTCTTTTCTCAGGGAGGATTATTTATGATAGGAGGGATTATTGGGATGATCATGCTTGCCATCATTTTTAGTATTATGATGAAATGGCTTTACTATGCCCTAATGGAATCGTCGAAATTTGGAGGAACTCTTGGGAAGATGGCGGTTAATATTAAAGTTGTTGATATGGAGGGGAATCGGATTACCTTCGGAAGAGCCACAGGTCGTTACTTTTCTCGCATAATAACGAATATGACCTTTTTTATTGGCTATATCATTGCTGGTTTTACTGAAAAGAAACAGGCGCTACACGATTTAATAGCCAGCTGCTTGGTGGTTCAGAAGTAATTTTTACAGAATCTCTTTAAACAAAAGGTATTGGGTTACCGTTCATTAAGAAGATGAACTATTTTATTTATGGAAAGAGTGAAGAAGAAATATTCGAACAATGACATAACGGTTTTTTGGAGTTCTGGGGAGTGTATTCATGCTTCAATCTGTTATACCAAGTTGCTATCGGTGTTTAATCCGCGAAACAGGCCATGGATTAACCTTGATGGCGCCGATGTAGAGAAGGTGATCGAAATTGTTAACGAGTGCCCTACCAATGCGTTAACCTTTAAGTGGAATAACCCCGATAAGAATAGTGCTGAAAAATCGCTAAAAGCCATAAAAGATGAGTCTGCTGAGAGTACAGGTGAATTCGATAGCGAACCAGTAAGGGTTCAGATTATGCGGAATGGTCCCATGCTAGTTTCTGGTAAGTTTAGGGTGATTGGTTATGATGGGAACGAACTCAAATCTATGCAGATGATATCGCTTTGTAGATGTGGCTATTCGGGGAGTTTACCCTTTTGCGATGGAAGCCACTTTAAGAAGAACTTTAAAGATTCGGAGGAGTAGGCCATGGAGGAGGTAAAACGAGTATCCGCTGAAATTCAGCTGAGCCGAAATCAGCCCATAAAAATCTCAGGGAATTTCAATGTGGTTGGCATTGATGGGAATATATTGAATACTGATTTTAACAAAGAGGTCTATCTTTGCGCTTGCGGGAAATCGAAGATTAAACCCTTTTGCGATGGAAGCCACAAAGGATGATTAAAGCCTGTATCTATGATCAATTTACACCCAAGCCCTATTATTAGGGCTTTTCTTCTGCTTTTGGGTATATTAGCTCTTGTGCTTGGAGTTATTGGCATTTTCATCCCATTGCTACCTACAACTCCCTTTTTGCTTCTCGCGTCATACTCATTTGCACGAAGCAACAAGAAGTTCAACGATTGGTTGCTGACCAATCGGTTTTTTGGAAAACACCTTCAGGATTATTTGAAGAGCAAAACGGTAAAGCGGGAGATTAAGTGGATTTCAATTGGTATTCTTTGGTTTACCATATTGATAACGATTCTCGTTATAAATGCTCCGCTATTTGTTGAGTTCATGCTTATTGCAGTAGCCATTGGGGTAACAATACACCTATATACCCTTAATGGAGCTAAATAGAATTCGTCTTCCTTAACAGTTCTGCAAATGAACTTGGTAGTGTATTAATGGTTCTACGCTGATTTTCGTTCAATGGCATCCTCAATAACCATGCTGAATATTTCGTGCATCTCCTTTCCATACACCTTTACCTGCTGAGGGATAATGCTCGCCTCGCTCATACCCGGAACGGTGTTAATCTCAAGGAAGTATAGCTGATCGTTGCTGTAGATATAGTCGATTCTCACAATTCCACGGCAGTTCAGTTTATCGTATATCTTTGATGAGAGAATTTGTATTCGTTCCGAAAGAGAAGAACTTATATCGGCAGGGGTTACCTCCTCCGATTGGTTAAGGTATTTTGCCTCGTAATCGAAAAACTCATTCTTCGAAATAATTTCAGTCACAGGGAATATTAGCTCCTTGTCAGCGGTTTTTACCAAACCGCAGGTTAGCTCCCTTCCGGCAATAAACTCTTCTATAATAACAGCGCTATCCTCAGCAAGAGCTTTTGTAATTGCCGGTGCAATATCTTCGGTGGTTTTCACTTTACTTATCCCGTAGCTACTACCGCTTTCGTTGGGTTTAACGAATAACGGCAGCCCTAGCTGAATGGCTAGGATAGAAGGGTCGATCACCTGCCCTTTTTGAATTAGGTGTCCTTTGGCAAGATCTACACCAGTTTCCCTTACCAAATCCTTGCAAAAGTACTTATTAAAGGTAACGGAGGTATTCATAACACCCCCTGTGGTATAGGGGATATTAAGCATTTCAAAATATCCTTGCAGTAACCCATTCTCGCCGGGTGTGCCGTGTATGGCGATTAAAGCGCAATCGAATTCAACTTTTTCTCCATTAATGGTAACGCTAAAATCATCCTTTGATACCTGAAAATCACCAAGTTCAGGATGTTTAACCGTCCATGATACACCCTTGATCAGTATTGTGTAAACATTGTAGCTTGTTTTACTAAGCCATTTTGTGATTTGTGCAGCCCCTTTCATTGAAATGCCTTCCTCTGAGGAGTTGCCGCCGGCAAGAATTGCTATATTCCTATTTTTAGTCATGATCTGTTTTTCAAAAGCTCCTCAAAGATATTGAAAAGTGTTTATTGCTGAATAGAAATGTGAGCAAGAAATAGAAAAAGAAGTTAGAAGTCAGAAGACAAACCACAACAAGCACAGCAGGTCACATAGTTTTTCTATTGTACCTAGTGTGGTTAAAAAGTCAGAAGACAGAAGAAGGGGCGAAAAAATAGAATCAAACTACAATTTTAGCAGATAACCCACAGCTGAAAACTCACAACCTATTCCTCTATCTCCCTCCCGGCAACGTAATTCCGCCATTTCTCGATAACCTTACGCATATCATCAGGGAGTTCCGATTCAAAAAAGAGTTCTTTGCCCGTTGTTGGGTGTGTGAATCCCAATGATTTTGCATGAAGCGCATGTCGAGGGCATATTCCAAAGCAGTTCTCAACGAACTGACGATACTTGGTGAATACAGTACCTTTAACTATGGTATTGCCGCTGTACTTATCATCGTTGAAAAGCGGGTGTTTGATGTGTTCGAAGTGCGCTCGAATTTGATGGGTTCTACCTGTTTCGAGTTTACACTCTAAAACGTTAACATAGCCTAAACGCTCAATGACCTTCCAATGGGTAACTGCGTGTTTACCCTCTTCTCCGTTTGGAAATACCTGCATTTTCTTTCTGTCGCGGATATTACGACCAATGTGCCCGGTAATGGTTCCCTCTTCGGACTCCATGTTGCCCCAAACCAAAGCGATATACCTGCGTGAAGAGGTTCGGTCGAAGAACTGCTTTGCCAAACGGTTCATGGCAATCTCGCTTTTGGCGATAACAAGTATTCCCGATGTGTTCTTATCTATCCTGTGAACTAACCCCGGACGAACCTCGCCCGAGCTGAACAGCGGAACATCTTTAAGGTGAAACATTAACGCATTAACAAGCGTACCTGTGAAATTACCATGTGCAGGGTGAACCACCATTCCGGGTTCTTTATCGATTACGATAAGATCTGCATCTTCGTAGAGGATTTTGAGCGGAATATTCTCCGCTTTAATTTCGGTATCCCTTGGGGGGTAGGCCATTACAATGGAAATAGAGTCCAAGGGCTTTACTTTATAAGATGATTTAACCGCTTTCCCGTTAACCAGAATATTATCGGCATCGGCGGCAGATTGTATCCTATTTCTTGAAACCTGATGAATTTTGCTGCTCAGGAACTTATCGATCCTCAGCATTGCCTGCCCGCGATCAACATCAAAGTGGAAATGCTCAAAGAGCTCCGATTGCTCGTCGGAAGTATCATCGAGTTCATCGTCGGCATCGGGGTAAGAGTCTTTAGGGTTGATCATTTTATGATTACCAACTTTTTGGTGGTAC
This sequence comes from Bacteroidales bacterium, assembly GCA_003818205.1. GTDB lineage: Bacteria > Bacteroidota > Bacteroidia > Bacteroidales > Tenuifilaceae > UBA8529. The sequence continues at coordinate 23,675 of RPRQ01000064.1, read as the reverse complement.
TGGTTTGATCCCGAAGCGTTAGCTGAAATAGGTAAATTCCAGCCGGAAGGTTGCTTACATCCATACTCTCGCTTTCATAGGGTTTACTCAATAGGATTTGACCGTTAAGGTTTACGATTCGAACCCAATGGGGCTGTTCAACTTCAGGAAGATGGATGCTAACCCGATTTGATGCAGGATTTGGAAAAATGTTGAATTCAAACAGTTTTGTTGGCTTGTCGATACCTGTTTGCCCCAACGCAAATTTCCCGAATACGGGTTTCATCATCAGCGATCCTTTATACTTTGTTTTTTCCCATTCTCCGGTAATATTACAGTAAAGCTTATCGTTGTGGTTATTATTTATGTCGAACCCAATATTTAGCATATCCTCCGAACGGTTTATGGTACCAATCCAAAAATCGCCACCGATCTTAATCTTCGCTTCAATCTTATAAAGCGTATCGGCATTATATCTGATGGTTGGCTTGGAGACAGTCTTTTTATAAATTTCCGTTCCTGGTTTGCCATTATTATCGTTCCAAACCACAAGATTGAACCTCCCCGAATTATTAAAATCAAAGATCTGATTGAAGTATATAAGTATTCCCTTTAGCGAATCGGAAACGTAGGAGTGATACTTTAATGCAACTTTTCCGCCTTGACTCCCTTCTCCGTAGAGCCCATGGCCACCTTCGGCCGAACCATCATCGTATGCATAGTAGTTGGAGAATTTTTGAGTATAGCTTATGGTATCGTTCCAACGGAAGAATTTTTCAGCAGTTTCGGTTATCAGGTGGCTATTCATGTCGAACTTGGCAGAATCGGCCCAGCTGGATGCAAATGTGTATTCGTAGCTATTATCAAAATCAACGGTTTCATAAGGATCAATATTGTCTTGACCTGCTGAATAGAAGCCGGGAGGGTTAAGATTTGAAAGGTCGGTAACGATATACCTTCTGGTAATATTCCAGATTACTGGGGTGAGATTTCGGTACTGAACCTTAAATATGGGGTATGTGGGTAGTTCAGCTTGAATCGCTTCGCTCGTAAAGTGTTTCCACGGAATGGATTCGTAATTCTTAAGGAATGACTTAATAGGTTTACTAAACGCAAAATCGTTGGTAATGGTATCGGTAAGGTATCTATCCTTATTCAGATAGACCAAATCGATATGCCAATGATCGCCATTACCCCTGATACTAGGTGCTTGGTTATTCGTGGGAAATGACGCGTAGTTTACAAATCGAAACTGAAATCCCTCATTCCTGAAACGCTCCTCCTTGATGGGGAGCATCACCTTAAAGAACGAGCTATCGATACTTCTGGCCTTTCGGTTAACCGTTTTGTTCTCAAGATAATATTTTTCAATGATATTTTCAGTAAAATGAGCCGATGCAGCCCATACTTTAATCCATTTGCCTTCAGCAGTCGATAGGAATTCAACCATAAGTGAATCAGCTGGGTCCGGTTCTTCTCCCAACCCTTTTGGTTGATATTGAAACGATAAGTAGATGCTATCAATTTCTGGAAGGTTTAGGTTTATTGGTTGCGATGTGAGGTTGTCCGCAGGTAATGAGTTGGTGGTTAAATGGCTATATAGCTTTCCGTACTGATTTATGGCATCGAAGGTTGCAACCCCAACCGTAGGCGGGTTATTGGCATAGGTTTGATTGATGAGCACGAAAGAGTCGATCCAGTTTTCTGGATCGGGGGTTGATTCTTTTTTTGCGAAATCATCGAAGAATGGTAAGGCTAATGCAGCTTTGGCTGAGGATTGTGCCTTCGCCTTTTTTGGCTCAACCTTTTTAATGGGGAGGGACTGTAAATCGATCAGCACCTCCTGCCCATATACCCTAGCAGAATAGCCTATGAATAGAATAAAAGTTAAAAGCGTTACCTTTCTCATTCAACTATCTCATTTAGCAGGGTTGAGTCAATTTTCATGTACGATGAATCAGCTCTAATTTCTGCTTTTATTCTGGGAACTCTGGCCTCATTTAGGGTAAGCCAAATATCAACCCTTGCACCAAAACTGATTGATGAGTTGAACTCAGAATACCCTGGGTATTGACTATATACCATAGCATCCAACGAGTCTTTGTAGTCTTTTATTGTTTCATCGTACTTAACTTGTCCTAAGTTCAATGAGGCATCGATTAAACGGCTTCGCGATTCGCTTTGGTTTAGCCCGATGAGCAAGGGTAATCCTGTTCGTTCGTTTTGCATTCCACGCCCTAAAATCAGGTCAACCCTCGAACCCTTAGCGATTAGCTTGCCCGGTTCAACCGTTTTCCCTTTGAATTTTTGCTCAAGTACATTATTTACAGCAATATCAGGAACAAATATTAAATTCCCGATAATAAGCCCTTGTAGGTCGAGTATTGCCTTTGCCTGACGTAGCGTTACACCAACAATATTTGGCATTTCAACCTTTTTTGGACTTCTAGCATTTATGGTTAGAAGCACCCTTCGGTTTTGTTTAACGTTTGTACCTACTGGAGGGTTCTGCTCAACAACCGTACCCGGTTTTCGGGTTAGTATATAAACCGAATCGGTTATTTCAACCCTTAGCTTATACTTATTGGCCAGCTTAATAACCTCGGAGTGCTTTAATCCGTTGAAGCTAGGCACAGGGTAGCTCTGTCCGTGTCGGGTGAAGATGAAAAGAAAAATAAAAAACAGAAGCCCAGATCCAATAATTGCAATCAACGGGAATAGGATGGTTTGAACATTGTAGTTCGAATAAATTTTCAGTAACAGCTTTTTAATATTCTCCCACATGGCTTTGAATGGCTTATTTGGAATATAAATATCTTTTACAGTTGATTATTTAACGTCAGATTATACTGATAATCTGAGAATGTACAGGAAATCTCATTGCTTATTTTGCAATTTTGCAAAATAAGCAAACCTCTGTGTTCTCTGTGCTTCTCAACATCAACCAACATCATTATAGCAGGTTTTCACCCTATTAAATCCAGCGTTTTGTTATAAAGTCAGAACTTAAAACCTCTGTGTTAAAACTTATGTAGAATTCAATTATTATAATTAATGGCAAATTTATAATTATATGCCTAAAAAACATTCGTTCTGCGTAAGATATAGTAAAATGATTTATTCCCTAGTAGAATTTTACAACATTGTATAGCGAGTCCCTTTCGACTGGGGTTCTCCCAGCGCTTTTGATGATTTCGCAGAGCTTATCAACGGTCATAGCAGGTTTTTGATCTTCGGCTCCAGCCATGGAGTAAATCTTTGTGGTATCGTCGATGGTGCCATCAATGTCATCAACACCAAAAGAGAGAGCAAGTTTTGTATTCTGCTTACCCAGCATAGGCCAGTAAGCCTTTAGGTGGTTGATGTTGTCGAAGAAAATACGTGATACAGCAAAATTTCGTAGATCCTCAACGGTCTCCACCTCTCCTAGGTAGCCGAGGTTATTATTCTGTGCTCTGAATTTGAGCGGGATAAAGCAGTTGAAACCACCCGTTTTATCCTGTAAGTTCCTTATGGCCTCCATGTGCTGCGCACGATGTTTATAGCTTTCGATATGCCCGTATAGTATGGTTGCGTTCGACGGTATGCCTTCGAGGTGAGCCGCTTCATGAACATCGAGCCATTGCTTGCCTGTGGCCTTATCGGAGCAGATCTTATCTCGTACTTGGGGATCGAATATTTCAGCCCCTCCGCCGGGGATGGAGTCTAAACCGTATTCTTTTAGTGTACGCAACCCTTCTCGGTAGTCTAGGTTCGCTTTTTTAATGACGTATTCAAGTTCTATCGCCGAAAACGCTTTTACATGCACATGGGGCAGGGCTATTTTAATACTTTGTATAATCTTACCATAGTAATGTATATCCCACTTGGGGTGAACGCCCCCAACAACATGAACCTCAGTAATATCTTTGTTTTGGTAATTTTCGGAGAGTTTAGCTATCTCGTTCAGCGACATCTCCCAGCTCTCAGGATCGCCGGCTATTTTATGGTAGGAGCAGAATTTGCAGTTATAAATACAGGTATTGGTGGGTTCAACATGAAAATTCTTATTGAAGTAAACGTGATTTCCGTTCTTAGCCTCTCGAACATGGTTAGCGAGCATGCTTAAATATCCCAAATCAGCTACTTCGTAAAGGAGTATTGCCTGATCAACCGAAATTCGTTCACCATTCAGAACTTTTTCCGAAATGAAAAGGAGTGGCTGAAGCGATTTGGAGTTTTCTATAAATGAAATAAGCTTATTCTTATCAAACATCTCTTAAGTCGTAATGCTGCTCGCAAATTTATAAAGATTTTCCTCAGAGGCTTAATGAATAATAAAAAAGGCAGGTGTAAACCTGCCTTTAAATAAGCTATAAATGGTTTTTACCTTTTATGACTTGGCTCATCAGAAACGGTAAGTCTCTTTCTTCCCTTTGCACGACGAGCTGCCAACACTCTTCTTCCATTAGGAGTTGACATACGCTCGCGGAAACCATGTTTGTTCTTCCTTTTCCTATTTGAGGGTTGGAATGTTCTTTTACTCATCGGTTTAAACTTTTATATTTTCTACTACTTATGATTTTCAGCACAATATGCAAATTCTCAAACTTTTTTTGAGACTGCAAAGATATACTTTTTTTGAAAGTACAAAAAGAATCATCAATAATTATATCAAATAAAAAAACGCTAAACGCTAAGTTCTAAATTCAGAACCCAATAATACAGTATTAAGTATTTAACTATTAGTATGTTATCTGAACGAAGAGTTTTCTACCTTGGCAAGAATATGATTCGCTTTTCGTTAAAAAAGTCTTCTTCAAAGAAAGAATTTATCTCCCATTTTGTGGTTTTCTTCCCAAATGGGGCTATTTCATCCTTTAAATCACCTCCCTTTAAAGCGATTATCCCGTTGGGTAGTTGATTCAGCCCTCCGGGTTTTATAATCTTATGAGCCCAATTATTTATGGCTGGTAGTGGAGCAACAGCTCGGGTAACAACAAAATCAAACTCATCATTCAGCTCTTCGGCGCGCGATTTAATCGCGTTGACATTTATTAAGCCGAGCGATTGAATCACTTCGTTGGCCACAGCTATCTTCTTGCCAATGGAATCAACCAATGTAAAATTGCAGTATGGAAAGTAGATAGCCAAAGGGATACCTGGAAAACCGCCTCCTGTACCAATATCAATTATTCTCGTATTCTTTGTGAAGGAGATAACCTTAGCAATGGCCAAAGAATGAAGGACGTGATGCAAAAAGATGTTGTCAATATCCTTTCGGGAGATTACATTAATTCGCGAATTCCAGTCCCTGTAAAGCGGTTCGAGATCCGATAGCTGTTTGCGTTGAGCGCTACTCAGATCAGGAAAATACTTGATAATTCTGTCCATTGGAGTTAATAGCTACTGATGTGGGCTATTCTTTAAAATATTAAAAAGTAGTTCACGAGCTCTGAAGAGTTGGGCTTTTACAGTACCTATGGGCAGGCTTAGCTCTTCGGCAATTTCTTCGTAAGAGAACTCACGGAAGTATCTTAGTTCAATCAGCTTACGATATCTTGGCTTTAGGGTCTCAACCACATCCTGGATAAGTTTGATACTTTGCTCCTTTATCAGCTGCTCCTCGGGGTCGAGATTGCTTGATTGTAAGTGAGCCGTTGGGGAAGAAATTGGCCCTTCCATATCCTCCGAGGTTTGATCGATGGAGATCAGATTAGCTTTCTTCTTACGAATGAAGTCAATACAGTTGTTGGTTGCAATCTTAAAAAGCCAGGTGCTAAAAGCGAAGTTGGGTGTATATTGGTGGATATTCTTAAAGGCTTTACCAAAAGCTTCAATGGTTAAATCCTCGGCATCACTTTTATTATTGACCATTTTCAGCAGCATGAAGTATATGGCGTCCTTATACCTATCCAATAGCTCGGCGTATGACTTTTGATCACCGGCTAAAGCTTTGTCAACCAAAACGAGATCTATCTTTGCTTTATCCGATAGGTTTGGACTTATCTCCATGATGCCTTTCGAGGATTAATAACGTTTAACAACGATAATCTTGCGTAAAAGAAAAGCGAATAAAAATCGTAAAAAAGCGAAAGTAACAATATTTTTCTTTCACTCAAACGATTCATCACACCTTTTATTATAGAAAGTTGAACAATCCAACGCAATAAAATCGAACTAGCCACTATCCATGGGTAGTAAAGCATTGCTATTAGCGCAATAGCTGAGCCGAAGAAAAATATTCGGGAGAGAATTTCTCCGCCCAGAATAATTTTTGTCGATAATCGGTATCTGCTCGATGTGGTAATGTGCCTACGCTTCTGAATTTCCCATTTGTTATAGCTATTCCTTGGAGTTGTTCGAGTGTGAGAATCTATTCGGAATTCAACCTTCGTATTGGTTCGTTTTGCTACCGCATTGATAAAAAGATCGTCGTCGCCCGAATGGATATGAGCATGTGAGGCAAACCCCTTATTCCTAAAGAAGAGGTCCTTTTTATAAGCTAAATTCCTTCCAACACCAATGTAGGGTCTTCCGATTAGCGCAAAACCGAGGTACTGCATGGCTATGAATAGCCCATCGAATCGGATGATCCGATTGAGAAACCCCCTTTCTTCGAAAAAGCCACCATAGCCCAGAACAACCTCGGAGTTCTCCGAGAAATTTGTGGCCATCGAGGCAAGCCATTTACTGCTATCGGGTCTGCAATCGGCATCGGTTAGTACAAGCCATTCATTCTTAGCCGCTTTAATGCCAACCGTTAATGCCAATTTTTTGTTGTGGGTAAATTTTTCGTCCTGCTTAATGGTTGTAACCCTCAGGTTAGGATACTTTTTAAGCATTCTATCTAAAGTGTACGAGCTATTGTCCGATGAACAATCGTTAACAACAATAACCTCAAAATCAGGGTAATCCTGTTCGAGCACGTAGGGTAGGAAACTCTCAAGATTCGCCTCCTCATCGCGTGCGCAAATCACAACAGATATGGGGATGCAAGGGGTTGGTAGATCCTCGCCGATGTTTTTATGTAATGCTACCTTTAGATAAATACCCAAGTAGTAATAAAGTTGAATTATTAAGGTGGCAATTAAAACTGGTACTAAAATTAATTCGTAAACAGTTGAATTTGAAATTATTTCTCTCACAGTAAAAGCGGATTAAAACATTGACAATGATATTAAACATTTTTGGGTTTACCAACAGAAGAGAAATAGTTGAGATTATTTTCAACGATCATTTTAATTATCTTTGTCCACGAAAAATAGGGTTAATGGATTTTATACTAGAACACACCGATAAATCGAGCAAAGCACGTGCGGGTCGGATTGTAACCGATCATGGCGAAATTTCAACACCAATATTCATGCCTGTAGGAACTGTTGGAAGCGTAAAAGGGATTAACCATCAGGATTTGGAGAACGATATCAATGCTCAGATCATTCTTGGAAACACCTATCATCTCTACTTGCGTCCAGGATTAGATGTTCTTGAAGCAGCGGGGGGGCTACATAAATTTTCGAGTTGGAATCGCCCGATACTAACCGACAGCGGTGGTTATCAAGTATTTTCCTTGGCTGAAAATAGAAAGTTGACCCGTGAAGGAGCATCCTTTCGCTCACACATCGATGGATCGAAGCATATGTTCACCCCCGAATACGCCATCGACATACAGCGAATCATTGGGGCTGATATTATCATGGCATTCGACGAGTGCCCACCCGGAACCGCCGATGTTGACTATGCTCGAAAATCGTTGGAGTTGACCCAGCATTGGCTTGGGAGGTGTATCAAGCAATTTGGCGAAACTGAACCCAAGTATGGATATTCACAAAGCCTTTTTCCAATTGTTCAGGGGTGTATTTATCCCGAATTGCGCCGAAAGGCAGCAGAGCATATCGCCGAGTTGAATTGCGAGGGTAATGCCATTGGCGGGCTATCGGTAGGTGAACCCGCTGAGTTGATGTACGAGATGGTTGATGTGGTAAATGAAATTCTTCCAAAAGATAAACCCAGATACCTCATGGGTGTTGGAACCCCTGAGAATATACTTGAGGCCATTGCCTTAGGTATTGATATGTTCGATTGCGTAATGCCCACCCGGAATGGACGAAATGGGATGCTATTCACCAGCGAGGGGATTATTAATATTCGAAACCTTAAATGGAAGGACGATTTTTCATTAATCGATCCGAATGGCTTAACTTTTGTTGATAAAAGATATTCAAAGGCTTATCTTAGGCATCTTTTTATCTCTGCCGAGATGCTTGGTCCTCAAATTGCGAGTATTCACAATTTGGGATTTTACCTTTGGCTTGTAAACGAGGCACGCAAGCATATTGTGCAGGATAACTTTACCCAGTGGAAGAACCAAATGGTTAAAAAACTATCAAATCGATTATGAGAGAAAAATTTAAGCTGAAAACGATTGACCTCTACATAATTCGTAAGTTCATTGGGACTTACTTCTTTGCCATTCTTCTCATTGTAGGCATTGCGGTAATCTTTGATATCTCCGAGAAATTGGACGATTTCATGGAAAAGAAACCCACATTGGGGGCAATCATTTTCGACTACTATCTCAATTTTATACCATACTTTGCAAACCTTTTCAGCTCGCTTTTCACCTTTATTGCCGTTATCTTCTTCACATCAAAGATGGCCTACGATACTGAGATAATTGCAATCCTTAGTAGCGGTGTAAGCTTTAGGCGTTTAATGTACCCTTACTTCGTTTCGGCTTCGATAATTGCTATCCTATCATTTTTACTTACAAGCTTCATTATACCCCCTGCTAATAAAGTTCGGCTCGATTTCGAGAATACGTATATTCGGAGACCCTATAGGTATAGCGATCGTAATATCCATAAGCAGGTTCGCCCTGGTGTTTTTGTGTACATGGAGTCGTACAATGCGTTTAGTCAAACTGCATATAAATTCTCGGTCGAGCACTTTGTCGATAACCGATTGCAGTCTAAGCTGATGTCGAACTATGCTAGGTGGGATTCAACCAAGAATAAGTGGACCGCTCAGGATTACTACATTAGAAACTATAATGCAGAGGGGCAGGAGATTATTTCGGGAAGCCAGATAGATACCTCAGTATTTATTACACCAAAAGATTTTTCGCACCGAGCCGATTTGCTGATTGAGACAATGAACCTTTTTCAGCTCAACGATTTTATTGATCAGCAACGCTTGCAAGGTGCCGACAATGTTAATGTCTTTCTGATTGAGAAGTATAGCCGATTGGCATTCCCCTTTTCAACCTTTATATTAACCCTTATCGGGGTGTCGCTATCATCGCGTAAAGTACGTGGAGGGATTGGCTTACACATTGGAATGGGCTTAGGTATTAGCTTTACCTATATCCTATTCATGCGTTTTACTACCATGTTTGCAGTTGGTGGGCTTTTAACCCCTGGTATTGCCGTTTGGATACCCAATATTATATATACTTTTATAGCCATTGGACTTTACCGATTGGCCCCCAAGTAGATCGAATAACTATATAGATAAAACAATTGTTTGTATTATAAATACATGATACACTGATACATAAATTTATAGTTTGTAAATAACTGCCTAATAATTTTCCGTTTTCAGCTTTGTTTTTGTAATGTTGCAATCTAATTTACCGTTGTTATGTTTTTTTCGGTAAACTTTATTAACTAACAGAGAATAATATGCCTTTAAAAAGCAAAATTGAAGAACTTAAAAAACGTAAAGAGGAAGTTCTACAGGGTGGGGGAGAACAAGCCAATGCAAAGCAAGCCGCAATGGGTAAACTTACTGCACGTGAGCGTGTTATAGCCCTGTTGGACGAAGACTCATTCCATGAGTACGATCTCTTTGTTGAGCATGAGGCACGTGATTTTGGTATGGACAGTAAAGTACTCCATGGTGATGGGGTTGTTATTGGCACTGGAACAGTATATGGTGCACCTGTTGCTGTATTTGCTCAAGATTTTACTGTAGCTGGGGGTTCTTTGGGGATGATGCATGCCCGAAAGATTACCAAGATAATGGATTACGCTTTGAGAATGCGAATTCCTTTGATCGGTATTAACGATTCAGGGGGTGCCCGTATTCAAGAGGGTGTGAATTCATTGGCAGGTTATGGTGAAATTTTCTGGAGAAATACCCTTTCGAGCGGTATTATTCCTCAGATATCGGTTATTCTAGGGCCTTGCGCTGGTGGAGCAGTCTATTCGCCCGCTTTAACCGACTTTGTGTTTGTAGTGGATAAGATTTCGAAGATGTTCATCACCGGGCCAGAGGTTATTAAATCGGTTTTAGGCGAGGAGATTTCACAGGAAGACCTTGGTGGTGCAAGGGTTCATGCTGAGATTACAGGCAACGCCCATTTCTTCGCCGAAAGCGAAATAGAGTGTTTTGAGCAGATTAAAAAGCTTATCACCTATATCCCATGGAACAATTCGCGAAAAGCGCGTAGGTTTGAACCCAAAGAACCTAAACCTGAGTATAATATCGACAATATTGTACCCAACGATCCAAAGCAACCTTACGATGTTCGTGATGTTATTAAAGCCTTAGCTGATGATTCTGATTTCTTCGAAATTCAGGAGCTGTGGGCTGCCAATATTGTAATTGGTTTCGGTCGTTTGAATGGTGAAACCGTAGGTTTTGTTGCAAACCAACCGCTTGTTATGGCAGGTGTACTTGATGTTGATAGCTCCGATAAAGCAGCTCGTTTTATCCGTTACTGCGATGCATTCAACATCCCGCTTTGTACATTGGTAGATCTTCCTGGCTACCTTCCTGGCATAGATCAGGAGTATGCTGGGGTTATTCGTCACGGAGCAAAACTACTTTACGCATATAGCGAAGCCTCCGTTCCCAAAATGACTGTAATCCTACGTAAAGCTTATGGTGGTGGTTACATCGCGATGAGTTCACGCCATCTGCGTTCCGATTTTGTATTCGCATGGCCAGGTGCTGAAATTGCAGTTATGGGGCCAGAGGGTGCAGCAAATATTATTTTCCGCAAGGAGATTACAGAAGCTGCAAACCCTGATGAAATGCGCCGTAAGAAGGTCGAGGAGTATAAGGAGAAATTTGCAAATCCATATGTTGCTGCTTCTAAAGGTTATATCGATACGGTGATTGAGCCGAAGGAAACTCGTAAACTGCTTCTTCATGCATTAGAGGTTTCGAGTACTAAAATTGCAGACCGCCCAGCTAAAAAGCATGGTATTCCACCATTCTAGAATTAAATGGGTGGTTATAGTAAAGTGAATATTAACTAACGATTCTTCTAAACCAAATTGCAATATGTCAGTATTAAATAGACTCGATAAAAAACAGCTTACTGCATTTATACCTGGAACAATCATTGATGTAAAAGTTAAAGTTGGTCAGCAGGTTAAGCAGGGCGAAACTCTAGTTATTTTAGATGCAATGAAAATGCACAATAGGATTTTATCTCAGTTTAATACTACCGTAAAAGAGATTAATGTAAAATCTGGTGATAGAGTCCATAAAGGATTTGTAATGGTAGTTTTAGACTAAAAAATCTAAATATAGCTTTAATACATTAGGGGGCTTAGGCTCCCTTTTTTTGTAACTACTTACCACGAAGAATGATGCAGCCCTCAACGATGTTAAACTCAGAGATGATTTAAAAATCTGTTACTATTCAGCAGTAAACGGAATGAAGAAAAACCACAGAGACACTGAGTGCACAGAGAATTTATTAGAACTAAAACTCATACATTCTTTTTGTATGCTACAAAAGATCTTATCAAGATTAATATTTTGAGGTCAATGAAGCAAATCTCTGTGACCTCTCCCGATACATCGGGACGGGCTGTGTCTCCATGGTGAATAGTTACCAAAAATCTTTATTATTACCTTATTGATTCACTTTCTTCGTAACGGGTTTATTGAGAGTTTAGTTTCTCTCCGCGGCCTCTACTGTCTCCGTGTTTTTTTGATTATGGTTAGTCATGCTAAATCTTCTGATAGAAAGTAAAATAATCGGAGAACTGTAAATCGTAGCTAGGCCTCTCCTTGAAAATGCCAAATACTGTAGAACCGCTTCCCGACATGGCCGAATAAATGGCACCCATTTCATAGAGCTCGTCCTTTATTAACCCAATCTCGGGGTAGAGATCGAAAACTACCTTCTCGAAATCATTGAATATCAGGTTTCTCCATTCTGTGAGTTCTTTTTTGATGCTATTTGTTAGCTTATGCACCGGTGGCATTGGGCTTGAAAAGGAGTATGCCTTTCCTGTATTTATGTGTAAACCGGGGTTAATCAATAGAATATGAAATTCTTTGAGATTCAGATCAATGGTGGTCAGCTCTTCGCCTCTACCCGTTGCATAGCATGGCGTATTCTTGATAAAAAATGGACAATCGCTGCCAAGCTTAAGCGCAACTTCCATAAGTTTTTCTTGACTCAGAGGGCTATCCGATAGCTTATTTAGGGCAACAAGTGTTTGAGCTCCATCCGATGAGCCGCCTCCAAGCCCTGCTCCGAATGGTATTTGCTTATGTAAGTGAATGGCTACCGGAGGTAATTCAATAGATGTGCTAAGTAAATGGTATGCCTTAACGCAAAGGTTTTTCTCATCGGGTTCGTTAAGGGTTAAGCCAGTCTGAGTGAATACAACTGGTATTTTCTGTTCGGGAAATGGAACAATTTCAAGGATATCGCATAGCCCATTAACAGGGAAAAAGATTGTTTCGATGTTATGAAAACCATCATCGCGACGGGCAACTATATTTAGCCCAAGGTTGACTTTTGCATTTGGAAAAACTATCATCGTTGGCTTAACGTTCTAAATTGATTACAAAGTTAAAAAAGTCTTGCTCATTAAAGAAAATGGCTTAATCTTTGCAACCTGCTTTAACTTCAAACATCATTTAGCACTGAATAACTTCTTTTTATATACTTTTGTTGAATCAATATCTTAAAAATAAGAATTATGAAAAAGATACTCTTCTTAGTAGGGCTATTTCTTGTGAATTTAACCATTGTCAAAGCCCAACAGCAAACTCGTAGGTTTAGCATTTTTGCCGATCCTCAATTATCATGGTTTACTTCAGATACAAAAAAGTTTAAATCTGATGGAGCGGTAATGGGTTTTAATATTGGATTTAATGCCGATAAATATTTTGCCGAACGTTATGCAATCTTTACAGGGTTATCGATCAATAACCTTGGTGGTAACCTAAAATATGTTGAAGATGGCTATAAACTTGAAACACGTGACTCAACCTACAACATTGATGCAGGTACTACGATAAAGCTAAAGGCGCAGTATTTATCGGTTCCATTAGGGTTGAAGTTTAAAACAAATGAAATCGGTTACTTAACTTTTACTGCTCAGGTTGGCGTTTCAGGCCATATTCGATTAAAGGGTGCTGCGTGGGATGAAACACATAATATTGATAAAGAGACTGCAACTAAACAGTTTAACCTTTTGTTTGCTTCGTATCACGTTGGCGCAGGCGCAGAATACTCTCTAGGAGGGTCGAGCAGTATTCAGGCAGGTATAATCTATTCTAGCGGAATATTCAGTGCATATGATGCAGGGTATGGTAAAGTAAGTTTGGGGAGTTTAGCTCTAAGAATTGGAGTTGTTTTTTAATCTATTCTCATGAAAATTGCCTTAGCGCAGCTTAACTTCATCGTTAACCATTTCGAGTACAACAGGAGTAAGATGCTTAATGCCATCGAGCAGGCCAAACGGAGTGGGGTAGAGCTGATTGTGTTTTCAGAATTATCTGTATGCGGTTACCCTCCTTACGATTTACTTGAGCGTGAGGAGTTTATTGTTAAGTGCCAAGACTCTATTCATGAGATAGCAAGAAATTGTTTAGGCATTACCGCCATTGTTGGTTCTCCCAGCTTGAATTCGAATCCCAAGGGTAAGATGCTATTCAATTCGGCATTTGTACTTAAGGATGGTACAATTTCGAGCGTTCATAATAAGACGCTTCTTCCAACCTACGATGTGTTCGACGAGTACCGCTACTTTGAGCCAAATAATGAATTCAATACTATAACCGTTAACGGGAAAAGAATTGCTGTTACTATTTGCGAGGATCTTTGGGACGACCAGCCTGTATCAACAAGTTTTGCTCGTAGCAGGCTTTACAGGGTTTCACCAATGGAAATGCTATCGAAGTTCAACCCTGATCTGATCATAAACCTTGCTGCATCACCATTCTCCTACAATAACGAGGAGCGTAGAAATAAGGTTTTTACAGAAAATGTGCATCGCTTTGGATTACCGGTTATATATGTAAATCAGGTTGGGGCTAACGCTGAATTAATTTTTGATGGTGGTTCGATGGTGCTCAACAGAGAAGGGCAAATCCTTGAACAGCTAAAAAGTTTCGAGGAGGATTTTAGGGTAATCGATACCGAATCCCTTGATACTTCTGTATTATCAAATTCAGCTAAACAATCAGAAGATATAAGGATTGCAAAAATATACGATGCCGCTATCTTAGGTATTCGCGATTATTTTCAGAAAATGGGCTTTTCTAAAGCAACGCTTGGCCTTTCGGGAGGAATCGACTCGGCGGTTACTCTGGCAATGGCCGTTGATGCCCTGGGTAGCCATAACCTTAGGGTTATCCTTATGCCCTCGAAATACTCATCGCAACATTCGGTTGACGATGCCGTTGCGCTTGCCGAAAGGTTAAACGTAAAGTACGATTTGATTAATATTCAGGGAATATTTGATGGTTTTAGTAAAGGGCTTTCAAACCTTTTTATGGGAATGAAGGAGGATATTACCGAGGAAAACCTTCAAGCTAGAATTCGGGGAAATTTACTGATGGCCCTTTCGAATAAGTTTGGGCATTTGCTGCTTAACACATCTAACAAAAGCGAGGCTGCTGTTGGCTACGGAACGCTTTACGGCGATATGAATGGCGCCCTGAGCGTATTGGGAGATATTTACAAAACCGATGTCTATAAGCTTGCTCACTATATCAATCGCGAGCACGAAATAATTCCAACCAATACAATCGTTAAACCGCCTTCCGCCGAGCTTCGACCCGATCAAAAGGATTCTGATTCATTACCCGAATACGAAATCCTCGATAATATCCTTTTCAGATACATTGAAGAGCAGAAAACCTCAGATATAATTATCTCCGAGGGGTTCGATGGTGCAACTGTGCTCAAAACCATTCGCCTTGTAAACACCAATGAATACAAGCGATTTCAGGCACCTCCTATACTTCGGGTTTCGTCAAAAGCTTTTGGTTTTGGACGAAGAATGCCCCTTGTTGCTCATTGGTAAATGGATCAATCTTTTACGATTTGAATTTTTGTAACCGTAGATGCTTAACAGCATATTTTTATTAACTTTGCTCAACCATAATCAAGAAAGTTACTACAATGGCTCACCACAATATCGATGTTCAGAGTGCTTTTGAGGCTGTTTGTGCACTTTTTCATAACCTTAAACCCCGTGAAAAGGAAAAGATCAGGGCGAATTTTACCTGCTCGTACATCAGGCGTGGAGAAATTATATTCAGAGACGGCGAGGTGCCCTCAGGGCTAGTATGCCTGTACAAAGGGAAGGTAAAAATTTTTAAAGAGGGCGTTGGTGGTCGCGATCAGATTGTTAGAATGGCCAGGCCTGTTGGTTTTTTTGGCTATAGAGCCATGTTTGCCGATGAAAATCATATTGCAACTGCTGAAGCGCTTGAGGATTCGATTATCTGCACCATCGAGCGTGATTGCCTTTTAGAAATTCTTAAAACCAATGCGAACCTCACGTTCCATATCCTAAAATCGTTGGCAACGGAGCTGGGTTTTTCCAATAACCGCACGATAACCCTTACGCAAAAGCATATTCGGGGCAGGCTTGCTGAGTCGCTTCTGTTCCTTCGCGATACCTACGGTCTTGAGGACGATGGACAAACCATTAAGGTTTACCTTTCGCGTGAGGATTTGGCAAACCTTTCGAATATGACCACTTCCAACGCCATTAGAACCCTCTCGGGTTTATGCAATGAGAGCGTAATCGATCTAGATGGCCGTAGAATTAAAATCCTTGATGCATACAGGTTAGATCGAATAAGCAACCTGGGGTAAAAGAAGGGCTTCTGAATAAGCCTTATAAATATAATATCGTTTTGGCTACATCTCTCTCTAAAATTGAGAAGTATTGGTGTTTTCAGTCTTTTCATTTCTAAAAGAAAATATCTATATATAAAGATAATCCGTTGATATTAAGCGTTTACTTTTCTCGAATCCAATTTTTATTTAAAACCGAACAGAAAACTCAACGAAATTTGTATCATTGTACTAAGCACAAATAAAATATTAACTATTTAATGTTCAGTGCTATACAGGCGTGAATGATTAAGTATTCTGACATAAGTAAAAAGTTTAAGAAGGTATTTTACGATTTTCTATCGTCAAAAATTAAAGGTAGTTTAGCTAGCGAGGAGGTTAGAAAGACTACCCTTATAAACCTTTTTGCTTTTTGTTCGATTTTCTTCCTACTCTTTTATAGCTATCGAATGTATTTATTAGGTGATTATAAGCTCACCTATATTTATTTGTTCTGTTTCGCTATTATCGTGGCCCTTCAAACGTTTTTAAGGCATAAAAGGAAAGTTAATCTGGTTAGCCATCTTCTTGTGATTGAACTCTTCTGCTTAGAGTTTTTTTTTCTTTACCGTAATGGTTCGGTACAGCTAAATATTGATAGCTACTACATTTTCCCTGGTATATACTGGTACTACATCTTTCCGCTATTTACGATATTCCTATTAGGACGAAAAGTGGGAACAGCCTATAACCTTGTTTTGATAGCCATCACAATAATCTTTTTTGCGATCGATTCCCCGATGACAAAACTCTACGACTTCGAATTTGAGGTTAGATTCTTATCCATTTATAGCGCAATTTTTTTTCTAGCATTATTCTTTGAATCGAACAGAGCTGTTACATTCAGTGCATTTCAGAAAATGCAGGAGAAGAATGTGGAGTATTCGAGGAAGATTATGGATAAGAATAAAGATTTAAGGCGAAAGAATAAAGAGCTTTTGATGCTAACCGAGGAGGTTCGGGTTCAGATGGAGTACCATAAGGATTTGAATGTTCTACTTGAGCTAAAGAATCAGAAAATTGTATCGCAAAACCAACAGCTCGAAATTCAAAGTAACGAAATATCGAACCAAAGAGATCTTTTGCTCATTCAGAAACAGAATATTACCGATAGTATTCTCTACGCAAGCCATATTCAGAAGGCTCTTCTTCCATCCGATTATATTTTAAATGACATTTTCTCCGATCATTTTATTCTTTATAAGCCCCGTGATATTATTGGCGGCGATTTCTACTATGTAAAAAAATTCGATAATACCCTTGTGCTAGCCGTTGCCGATTGCACTGGGCATGGAGTACCTGGTGCTCTATTAAGCATGTTGGGTATTTCGTACCTCAATGAGATTATTCATACCAAGGAGCTATCGGAGACCAATACCATTCTGAACGAGATGCGGGATAAGATAAAGTTTGCTTTGCATCAATCGAACCAAACCCGTGAGACTAAGGATGGTATGGATATGGCTCTGGTTGCCATTGATTTGAACAGCAAAATACTCAAGTACTCAGGTGCAAATAATCCCATTTATATAATCAGAGACTCGGCGTTAATCGAGTTAAAGGCTGATAAGATGCCCATTGGCATTCAGCCGCGTGAGAAGCCAAATTTTTCGAACCTTGAGTTTCAGCTGCAAAAGGATGATAGTGTCTATCTTTTCTCCGATGGGTATGCCGATCAGATTGATAAAGTGACCATGAAGAAATTCTCGCTTAAAAACTTTCAGAAGTTACTTGTAAGTATTGCAAATCAAGGCATGACTGAACAGCGAGATGAACTTGAGGCTGTAATTGAGCGTTGGCGGAATAATGAGGATCAAACTGATGATATACTTGTGGTAGGAGTTAGGATTTAATCCACTTGTAAGGGGAAAAGGTTATAAATTACTCCTGAAAATAAACCCGCTTAACTCTTCGTGAAATTGAGGTTAATACTTCGTATGGTATTGTTTCTATTGCTTTTGCAAGGTCAAAAATAGTTGGATTTTTTCCGAAAATCACCACCTCATCGCCCTCCTTAACATCAACCCCTGTGGCATCGAGCAGGCAGGTATCCATGCTTACATTGCCGATGGTGGGTACTAATTGCCCTTTTAACAGAAATTGCCCACAACCATTACTAAGTTTCCGGTTTAGTCCATCAGCATAGCCAATGGGTATTGTAATAATTGTGGAAGGTTTTGTAATTACGCCCTTTCGATTGTAGCCCACCGTTTCGCCTATGGTTAAATGTTTTACCTGAATTACATGGGTTTTAAGGGTGCTAACATTTTGTAGTTTGGTTTGATCAACGGAGCTAACGCCGTATAGTCCTATTCCCAAGCGTACCATATCAAAATGGGCAAGAGGGAATCGTTCAATGCCTGCCGAGTTAAGAATATGTCGAATGGGTGAATAACCAATAGATTTAGATATCTGATCGCAAATAGATGAGAAACAATAAATTTGCTCCTGTGTAAAACTGTCGTGTTCGCAATCCTCACTGGATGCAAGATGTGAGAATATGCTCTGAACCTTTATGCTTGGACACCCTTTCAACTTTGCAATCAGCTCATCAACCTCATTGCTGGTAAACCCCAGACGATGCATACCCGAATCGATTTTAAGATGAATAGGGTAGGTGTCAACGCCCGAACGACCAAGTATTTCAACAAATTCATTAAGACCCGAGAAGTTGAAAATTTCGGGTTCGAGGTTGTATTCAATCATCAGCTCGTATGTGCCAAACGATGGGTTAAGCACAATAATAGGGAGGGTGATACCCGCTTCGCGAAGCGAAACCCCCTCATCGGCGAACGCTACGCCAAGGTAATCGATTCGATGGAATTGAAGCAGGTTGGCAATCTCATAGGAGCCGCTACCGTACGAAAAGGCTTTAACCAATGCCATAACCTTCACGTTGGGCTTTAACAAGCTGCGGAAGTAGTTAAGGTTGTGCTCTAGCGCATTTAGGTTAACTTCCATCACCGTGCGGTGCGCCTTGCGCTCAAGTACTGCCGAAATCCTTTCGAAATGAAAAGTTCTACTGCCCTTTAGTAATATTGCAGAATTGAAAATCTGACGGCGCGAGAAGCTATCGAGGAATTCATTGGTGTTCGAAAAGAATTCTTTTTCAACCTTGAAAAGATTGGCGAATTCGCCTATATCTTTTCCGATCCCAATCAGCTTATCGACTCTCTTTTCGGAGATTAGACGAGCAACCTCGGTATAAAGCACCTTTGGCGATTGACCGCTCTGCAGAATATCCGATAATATAAGTATTCGTTGAGGGTGCTGTTTTTGTTGAAGAAGAAAATCGAGAGCAATGCTTAATGAGCCAATGTCGGAGTTGTAGCTATCGTTAATAAGGGTGCAATTATTTACCCCCTCTTTCAGCTCAAGGCGCATGGCTACGGGTATTAACCGTTCCATTCTCGATGAAATTGTTTCAGCCTCAATGCCTAATAAGAGCATAAAGCAGTAGCAGTGCATGGCATTCTCAACCGATGCGCTATCGGTGAATGGTATGCTGAAAGCGTAATCCTCTCCTTTAAAACATAAGCGAATTGTTGTTGAACCGTTTTTTATGGTAATACTCTTAATTTGAACATCGGCATTGGGCGAATGTCCCCATGTAAAGGTGTTTTTAGGGGTCTTTTGTTGGAAGATAGAATCGATTAGTGAGTGATCCTTGCAGTAGATTATCTGTTTTGTGTTGGCAAATAGCTTAATCTTTTCAATGGCTTTTTGCCTTTGATCCTCGAAGTTCTCCTGATGAGCATTTCCAATGTTGGTAAGTATTCCATAGTCGGGGGCGATTATCGATTCAAGTTTTTCCATCTCATGGGGAAGGGATATTCCCGCTTCGAATAGCCCAATCTGATAGGTTTCATCCATTTGTAGAATCGAAAGAGGAACGCCAACCTGCGAGTTGAAACTCTTGGGGCTTCGGACTACCCGATAATCGGTTGATAGTAATTGGCTAAGCCATTCTTTCACAATGGTTTTCCCATTACTACCCGTAATTCCAAGCACAGGGTAGGTGAACCTGCTCCGATGGTAAGAGGCCAGCTTCTGAAGTGCTTGAAGGGTATCGGGAACATGAATGAACGTCGCCTCGGGGAATTGTTGTAGGTAGCTATCGGTTTTGCTAACTACAAATGCTTTAACCCCATGGTAGTTGTAGAGATCAGTAATATAAAGGTGACCATCGTGATGCTGCCCAATAAGCGCAAAGAATAATACGTTTTCGCCTCCAGCAATAGAACGGCTATCGATTGATACGGATTTAATAGTTCTATCGGTCTTGCCAATTTGCTTGGCATTTAGTATGTTGGTTATTTCGAGTACAGGATAGTTAAGCATTTGTTTTTCTTAATGTTGTATTGTTAAGATTAGAACGCAGAAAAACGCAGATGTAAACCATCGCTAATTTTCGCTGATTTTATTTTTGAATTCGTGCAGTTCTGTATTTATCCGTGTTATCAGCGTTCAATTTTAGCAGCTGTTAGGGGTTAATCTTTTATCTTTTCTATCTTCTGTGGATTCTGTTTACAGTCAAATACAGAAATAATCCTAGCAATATTGTCATTAAACCTATAAATAATTTTGTAATTGTTTTCAACTATAAAGCGATACTCGAACTGCCTTTCAACCAACAATGGTTCTTTTACCCCAATTAATGGATTTGATTCTAATAGGATTGATTTTTTAACAATTCCTTTAATTATTTTCTTAGCAACAATTGTGCTTGCCTAAAAGTTGTAATAATCAAATATCTCTTGAAGTTGAGCAAGAGCTGTGTCAGACCACAAAACCTTTACTTCCATGTATCAATCTGGTTAAGAAGGTTTCGTGCTTCTGTAACTCTTCCATTTTTAAAATCATCCTCTGATTTATCAATGATTTCATTGAATTCTTTCATTGTCATTGGACTTAATCCTTCTTCAAGTTTTTTCTTTCTTTCAATTCGAAGTAACCTTTCGAGTTTAGTGACCAGTTCATCATCTGCAACTCTAAGAAATTCTTGAACAAAGTGTATCTTTCTTGCTTGAATGTCCATTTTATTTACTTTTTTCTCTTTCCAAAGATAGAGATTATTTCATTCGAAGTAAAGTGTTTTGATATTCTGTCCCTTGCCATTAATGTATTGTTTATTAAGTATTTAACCTTTTTTGGTTGCCTTATTATAGCAGTTTCGGCAAAGTGGTTCGTAAATATCCATTTCACCGAGCAGCACCAATTTATCAGATTCTGACTTACGATGGGTGAATTGCGCCAAATCGCCGCAGTTTACGCAGATTGCATGAACCTTTGTTACTTGTTCTGCGCAAGCCATCAGCTGAGGCATAGGCCCGAAGGGCTCACCTCGGAAATCCATGTCGAGCCCAGCAACGATAACCCTAACGCCCTGATCCGCAAGTTTATTGCAGACCTCTATTAGCCCCATATCGAAGAACTGCGCCTCGTCGATTCCAACTACATCAACATCCGATGAGAGCAAAAAGATATTGCCCGATGATGATACTGGGGTTGAATGAATGGTGTTGGCATCGTGCGATACAACTGAGTTAAGGGAGTATCGGGTATCTATCTGAGGTTTGAAAATTTCCACCCGTTGCTTGGCAAATTTCGCCCGCTTTAGCCTTCGAATCAGCTCTTCGGTCTTTCCCGAAAACATTGATCCGGCAATAATCTCAATCCAGCCCTTGCGATTATTTCCTGCAATTGAATTTTCTTGGAATATCATTTGCGAAAAAGAGAATTATTTACGTTAGTTTTACAAAAGTAAGCAAAAACTTATCTTTGGGATCAGAATTAATGAAGATGAATAGAACTAATAATCACAAAATTGCGCTAGAACGCCTGAATGAGGCGCAACAGCTGCTATTGCTTTCGATCGAGAAAGGGGCATTGTCATCATTGGATCGCGATCTGATTCTGGAAAAGCTCCGTAAGGCCTACGATTCCATCCTTTTCGGGAATGAGATTGATAAACCGCATGTGATAGCACCAGCAACAATCCAACCTACAAGAATAAAGGTTGAGAAAGCACATGAGATACCTGTTAAACCTTCAACACCTGAGATTGAGCCTCAGGTTGCCCCGAAACCAATAACTCATCAACCTAAAGCACAACCTGTTGAAAAACCTAAGTTTGCTGAGAGGGTCTCTATTTTTGATTCTTCGATCAAGGGATTATCCAAAGTGGAAGAGCGGGTTGAGGATTCGACCGATGAAAAGCCCCAAGAGCCATCAATCCTAAAGGCTCAGCAGCCTGAGAGTTTGGTGGAGAAATTTCAGGGGAATCGCAAGTCCATGACCGATTCGCTATCGAAGCAGTTCAAGGATAAGCCTGTTGCCTCTCAGCTTCAGGAGAAGCCCATTAGCGATTTAACCAAGGAGATTGGCGTTCACGATAGGTTTTTATTTACCAAGGAGCTTTTTAATGGCGATAGCAAATCCTTTGAGGATACCCTGAGCAGGGTAAACCAGTTTAACGATATTTCCGAGGCGATTATTTACATTCAGGAGAATTTCAGCTGGAACGAGAATGATAAAGCGGCAAGTAAATTCATTGAATTGATTCGCAGAAAGCTGCTGAACGGTTGATTGAGACCTATTGTTGGTTACCTGTTATCAGTTGTCGGTTGAGGCGTTGAACTTTTTTCTTTTCTAACAATCAAATTATACCAAGTAGAATTATCGAAAATGGGTAAACTATATATCGTACCAACACCAATTGGCAACCTCGAAGATATCACCCTTCGGGCCATTCGAATTCTTAAAGAGGTATCGCTAGTTTTAGCGGAGGATACCCGAACAAGCGGTTTTTTGCTAAAGCATTTACAGATAAATACGCCTCTTCATTCTCATCATAAGTTTAACGAGCACCGAACTGTTGAGCAGGTTGCTCAACGGATTGAGGTAGGTGAGTCCGTTGCTCTAATCTCCGATGCAGGTACGCCAGGAATCTCCGATCCCGGTTTTTTATTGGTGCGCACCTGCGTGGAGAAGGGGATTGAAGTTGAATGTTTGCCCGGTGCAACGGCTTTTATACCTGCATTGGTTGCCAGCGGTCTTCCTTGCGATAGATTTATCTTTGAAGGCTTCTTGCCTCAAAAGAAGGGTAGGAATAAACGCATTGAGGCGCTAAAGGATGAAGCTAGAACCATCGTTTTTTATGAATCCCCTTACCGGTTGTTAAAGCTTCTACAGCAGCTAACCGAGGTATTTGGTCCCGAGCGAAAGGCTAGCGTTTCGCGGGAGCTGACCAAACTACACGAGGAAACCGTCCGTGGCACTTTAACGGAGCTGATTAATCACTTCGAGAAGAAGACCGTTAAGGGCGAGATTGTATTTGTAGTTGAAGGTAAAAAGAAATTGAAAATAGAAGATGAGGTTGAAAATGAGATTGAGGATGATGAATAAATTATTATTAATGCGAATTAAGGGTTGAATATTACAGCTAACACAATAAATAACTCCGCCTTTTAAGGCATAGCCATCAACCTAAAGATATTTAATTGGCATAATACCAGCAATATACATAATCTAAAAATATGGTATAGTATAGGGGGGTATGTGATACCTGCCTGATGAACCTAAGAGACAAGGTAAAAAAAGTTTT
>RPRQ01000063.1 GCA_003818205.1 Bacteroidales bacterium | reverse complement strand
CGAGGAGATAGAGGCTAAGTTTAACAACCTTCCATTTATAACCGAATCGTTGATCATTGAGAAGGATAGCCGCTTAATCGCATTGGTTTACCCCGATCTTGATGCCGCCGATGAGGCAAAAATGGTAACCGCCGATATTGAAGGTATTATGGAGCAGCATCGGGTTGAGGTGAATAAGAATCTACCCAGCTTTAGTCAGATTGCCAAGGTTCGGTTGTACCCCGAAGAGTTTGAAAAAACCCCGAAGAAGAGTATAAAAAGGTTCTTGTATCAGATAAGCGAAAACTAGTTGACTGTTAGCTGTTCAGAGTTGTCGGTTTATTGAAATGAGGGAATTTGAGTTTTTTCTGTCAATTGTCAACCGTCAACTGTTAACATTTTTCTCTACCTTTGCTTTAAATGAATTGGATTACCATGAATAAAAGATATTTGATACTTATACTTGCAATAGTTGTTTTGCTATCCTCCTGCAACAAGCGGACGCAGCTGCTTTACATCAACAACATCAGCAACGAGAACCTTAAAACACCTAATATTCCTCAATATACCCTCAAACCAGGGGATGTTCTTTACATTCAGATTATAACCCAAGACCCTACAGTTTCAAGCCTTTTCAATAACAGGGGGATGGGTGGTTCTATGCAATCAACGATGTTTGGCAATGAATCGGGAAACTATCTTTATGGTTATTCGGTAAGCGATTCGGGCTATATTCAGCTACCCGTGCTTGGGAAATTGAAGATTGCTGAAATGACCATCAATCAATGCCGCGAGGCAATCCAACAAAAAACGGAGAAATACCTAACCGATGGTATTGCTGTTGTTAAGCTGCTCAGCTATAAAGTAACCATCCTAGGCGAGGTTAAACGGCCAGGCGTTTTCACAAACCTAAAGGACAATCTAACCATCTTTGAAGGGCTTGGTTTTGCTGGAGATCTTACCGATTACGCTCAAAGAACCAATGTTCTACTTTTACGTCAAACCCCCGAAGGGGTTAAAACGATTCGGGTAAATCTGCAGGATAAAAATCTTCTTTTCTCTGAAGCTTACTATCTCATTCCCAACGACATATTGGTTGTTGAGCCTCGAAAAGGAAAACTTTTCTCAATGAACTCTCCGAATATAGCGATCTACCTTTCCATCGTTAGCACAACGCTACTACTTATAAACTATTTGATGAAGTAGCAACCCAACGTTAACTATTATAAAATAGGCTATTAATAAGCTTTTTCACTAACATATTGTTTAAGAGTTGATGGAATAAACCCTCATTTTATTGGGATTTATAGCTTATTCTACCATCAATTGCTATATTTGTAATAATTTAGTATATACTATATAGTTTTTTACACTTTGCAAAATAAAAGCTTTGTCTAGCAGGGTTCTCCTGTGATTGACCAAGCGAAGCTGTAATAGGATAGCAGCTAAGGTTTATATTGAGTAGCGCTTAACCTTAATTTTATCATATGAATTACCAACCATCACGCCCCGATCATAACCCAATGGAAGAGGAAAGTTTAGATATTAAAAAGTACCTTTTCATTATGCTTTCTAAGTGGTACTGGTTTGCGTTTTCAATATTTATAAGCCTTTTTATAAGCTATTTGGTTAATCGTTACTCTGAACCTATTTATAGTGTAACATCTAGCTTGATTATTCGGGATGACGACAATATGAAGGGATTTACAGGTGCGGAGAATTTGATTCAAGGTTTAAGATTAGTAAAAAACACAAAAAGCGTTCAGAATGAAATAGGAATTTTAAAGTCTTATACGTTAGCAAAACGTTCTGTCAAAGAGCTTGGAGAAGACTTCTCGATAACTTATGTTGGACTTGGTCGTAGAGGAATTAAGGAAGCAAAACTTTATAAGAATAGTCCTTTTAAAGTAAAAATTGATTCAACAATTGGGATTCCTTCTAACTACCCAATTTATATAACCATTATTTCAATCAATGAATATCAACTTGAGATTGATGGAGGGCTTAACATAAGCGAAAAATATAGATTTGGCGAATGCGTAAAGCTGAATAATTTTGGATTTAAGGTGGTATTAAATAATATTGAAAACAACAAAGCTGAAACTTTTGGAAGGAAATATTACTTTATCCTTAATTCAACCAATTCGTTGGTAAACGAATTTAAAAACAAAGTAATTATTACACTTAACGATAAGCGAGGATCAATCCTTTCCATTTCAAGTAATGGCTTTGTAGCAGCACAGGAAGCAGACTACCTAAATAAATTGATGGATGTATATATCCAGAGTGGTTTAGAGGATAAGAATAGAATAGCTGAGAATACCGTTAAATTTATCGATTCGCAACTGATAGGTGTTTCCGATTCACTAAAAACAGCGGAGCAGAATTTGCAAAACTTCCGAATCACAAATAAGGTAATCGACCTAAGTGCAGAGGGAGCTATACTTTTCGATAAAGTGAAAGAGTTGCAGGCACAAAAGGCAACAAATGAAATGAAAAAAAGATACTATAATTATTTAATGGACTATATCATAAAGAGAAGTAGTCTTAAGGATATAGTAGCACCATCAGCATTAGGGGTGGAGGATAATCAGCTTTCCATTATACTTGAACAAATTAGTCAAACTTATCTTCAGCGGGAGGAACTTCTGTTAACAGCAACATTGGGTAGCCCAGCATTAGTTCAAGTTGATAGCCGTTTAGGTAACCTAAATAAAACCCTTCTTGAAAAAGTATCGAGTCTAATTGAGGCAAATAATCTCAATGCTCAAAATATTAAGGATAGGTTATTACAGTTGGAAAAGGAAATGCTGCGAATTCCTACCAACGAACGGATGCTTATTAATACCGAACGAGAGTTTAACTTGATGAATAACCTTTATACTTACCTTTTGCAGAAACGTGCTGAGGCGGGAATTGCCAAGGCATCGAATATTGCCGATAATAAGGTGCTTGATTATGCGTTACCCGAGAACGCAGCACTGCTTAAACCGGATAGAAAGTCAAATAATCTTTTTGGTTTATTAATTGGTATTTTCATGCCATTTGGAATTATACTGGTTCTCAATTTCTTAAATGATAAAATTACTGATGTCAAAGAGGTTGTTAAGCACTCAAAAACACCAATAATAGGTAGTGTTGGTCATAACAGGTTTAACACAGAGTTACCAGTTCAAATGAAGCCTAAATCAACAATAACGGAGTCATTTAGGGCAATTCGAACCAACCTGCAATATATACTTCGAAATCCAGATCAAAAGGTGATTACCGTGACCTCTACCATTAGCGGAGAGGGGAAAACTTTTATTACAGCCAATATTGCTGCAATTATAGCAATGACAGATAAGCGAGTTCTTATTATTGGCCTCGATTTACGTAAACCTAAGTTACAGAATATTTTTGGACAAAATGCCCAAAAGGGGTTAAGCACGTTTTTAATAGGTCGCGATAAAGTTGAGGATATTATACAGAAAACCGATATAGATAATCTTTGGTATGTACCATCAGGACCTATCCCACCAAACCCTTCGGAACTAATAGGATGCCCGAAAATGGATGAGCTAATAGTATGGGCAAAAAAACATTACGATTACATAGTACTAGATACTCCTCCAATAGCCATAGTAACCGATGCATTTCTTACTCGGCGCTTTACAGATGTTACCCTTTTTGTTATTCGTTTTAAATATTCCAATAAAGATGTTCTAAAATTTTTAGAGTCTTTAGGGCAAACAAATGAAGAAATAAGTATCGGTATAATTATTAATGATCTTGAGCATAAAAGAATTTATGGATATAACTATGGTTCTGTGCATGGCTATTACAGCGATAAAAATGGCTATTACACCGATGAAGAAGAGTCCCTTACTTGGAAGGATAAAATTAGGAAATTATTTTTTTAACTTTTAGTAATATTTATAAATTTATTAATATAATAAAATGAATGTACTTATTACCGGAGCCGATGGCTTTATCGGATCACACCTTGTTGAACTCCTATTAAAAAATGGATATTCGGTAAAGGCTTTATCGCAATATAACTCTTTTAATTACTGGGGCTGGCTTGAGGACATTGAACAAAACTCTACACTAGAAGTGATAACTGGAGATATCCGCGACCCTTTTTTTTGTGATGATCTCACAAAAGATATTGATATAGTTTTTCACCTAGCTGCATTAATCGCAATACCATATTCCTATAAAGCGCCACAAAGTTATGTTGAAACAAACATCAATGGCACATTAAATATTTGTAATGCTTCTCTAAGAAGTCAAGTTAAAAGAGTTTTGGTTACATCCACTTCAGAAGTATATGGTACTGCTCAATATGTTCCAATAGATGAAAAACATCCTAAGCAACCACAATCACCATACTCTGCATCCAAGATTGGAGCAGATGCAATTGCAATGAGTTTTTTCAATTCTTTTGAATTACCGGTTACCATTGTAAGGCCATTTAATACCTATGGGCCTCGTCAATCAGCAAGAGCTATTATATCGTCAATAATTTCTCAGATTCAATCAGGCTCGAAAAGTATTAAAGTAGGCGATCTTACTCCAACCAGAGATTTTACATTTGTAAAAGACATATGCTCTGGAATGCTTGCAATTGCTAAAAGCGATACAGCAATAGGAAAAGAAATTAATATATCAACAAACACTGAAATTTCAATTGGTGAAACCATTAATCTGATTAAAAAAATTACTGGTTCGACAGCTGTTACTGATTTAGATGAGCAGAGAATAAGGCCTCAAAATTCAGAAGTTTTTAAGTTAATGGGCGATAATAGTTTAATTAAAAGTATTACAGGTTGGGCACCAAAATACTCATTTGAAGAGGGCTTAAAAGAAACCATAGAATGGTTTAAAAATTCTGATAATTTGAAAAAATATAAGAGTGGCATTTATAACATTTAATTCTTTGTGAATAAATATTTTGAAATTGTCGAGTTCATTCGTAAGATGTATAATAAACCAGATGGTTTTATTCCTCTGCACGCTCCTATTTTTATTGGTAACGAGAAAAAGTATTTAGAGGAGTGTATCGATACAACCTTTGTTAGTTCAGTAGGCAAATTTGTTGATCTATTTGAATTTAGAATGGCTGAATATACAGGTTCTAGCAAAGCTGTTTCCTGTGTAAACGGGACTAATGCACTACACCTTGCTCTTTTACTTGTTGGTGTAAATAGTGAGTCCGAAGTAATTACCCAACCCTTAACCTTTATTGCAACAGCAAATGCAATTGCTTATACAGGAGCAAAACCAATATTTATTGATATTGATAAGGATACACTTGGCTTATCTCCTTTAAAACTTGAACGGTGGTTAAAGGACAATGTTGAACTCAGAACTCAGAACTCAAAACCCTACAATCGTTTAACGGGCAAACGCATTTCATCTGTTGTTCCAATGCACACATTTGGTCTTCCATGTAGAATTGACGAAATTGTTACTATTTGTGAAAAGTATAATATACCAGTTGTTGAGGATGCTGCAGAAAGTTTAGGGTCGTTATATAAAGGAAAACATACAGGAACATTTGGAAAAATTGGTGTTTTGAGTTTTAATGGAAATAAAATTCTTACCACTGGAGGTGGAGGGATGCTACTCTTTAACGATGAGGAACTTGCAAAAAGGGCAAAGCATTTGACAACTCAGGCAAAATTGCCACATCCATGGGAGTTCAATCACGATGAGATAGGTTATAACTATCGAATGCCTAATATCAATGCTGCATTAGGGGTAGCACAACTTGAACAATTACCAAACTTCTTAGAATCCAAACGTAAAATTGCAGAGGCCTATAAGCATTTCTTTTTAACTTCATCCTTTACCTTTATCTCCGAACTCCCCGATGCTATCTCCAACTATTGGCTAAATACTATATTGATGAGGGATAGAGATGAACGAGAATTATTCCTAAATTATACCAATAATAATGGGGTGATGACTCGCCCTGCATGGACTTTGATGAATAAATTGCCAATGTTTTTAAATGATATTTCTGGAGATTTATCAAATTCGGAGTATATTAATGACAGGTTAGTAAATTTACCAAGTAGTGTATTATATCTTCCTTAAAGGTGATAAGTAATACGTATAAAATTGGTGGTGAGTTTGAAATAAACCCTAATGATCTATTAGGGTTTCCAAATTATATCCCAAAATCAAGTATTACCCTTTTTTCGAATGGACGAAGCGCTTTACAGGCAATTTTATGCCAAATAAAAACAACAAATCCATCGGTTATTCATATCCCATATTATATTTGCCCATCAGTGGTGAATGCTTGTGTAAACAAAAACTTTAGGGTTCAATTTTATGAATTAGATGCAAATTTTTCATTTCCCTTCGAGTATCTTGATTCAATAAAACAAAATGAAACCCTATTAAGTGTTAATTACTTTGGTTTTATTGATATCAACCCATTAATTAACCTTGTTAAAGATGAACGCCCTGATATAATAGTCATTAACGATCAAGTTCATTCAATATGGGTTAATGAGAGTTCTCGGGCAGATTACTCATTTACTAGTTTTAGAAAACATTTTCCAATTTCTGAAGGTGCAAAAGTATTTTCAAAAAATTCAAACTTTAAATTTGATTCTGAAATTTGCCAAAATTCTTTTTTTTGGCCAAAGCTTGTAGGTAGTTTACTGAAATACTATCAAGCAAAGGACAATATTTATCTCAAATTTTTTGAAGACGGAGAAAATGAATTAAATGCTACAAATGGAATAACGAAAGCATCTGCTTTAGGTTATTATCTTTATGAAAATGCTGATTTGGAACAAATAAAGAAGAAAAGAAAGGAGAACTATAAATTCCTTTATGATATGGGCTCTAAATATGGGATAAATTTTCTTTTTCCATATAATGAAAAAGTAATACCTCTATGTGTGCCAATTATCCTTGAAAATAGAGACAAAATTAAGTCTAAATTACTGACATCAAATATCTATCTTCCTGTTCATTGGCCATTAGAAAATTATAATAATAAATCGATGCTTTCAACAATTATGTCGCAAAAAGAACTTTCATTAGTAATTGATCAACGTTACTCTTTTCAAGATATGGAGTTAGAAATAAAAACAATAATCAAATAAAACAAAATGGAAAATCGTGTTTACTTAAGAGCACTTGAATTAGATGATTATATTCTAATTAGTAAATGGAGAAACGACCCTAAGGTTAATAACTATCTTGCGGGCAATGTTTTTATGGTTTCTAGTGAACGAGAAAAGAAATCAATAGAGAATAAAATTTTTGATGACACAAAAAATATTTATTTTGCAGTTTGCGATCTAAACAATAGTAAGTTAATTGGTTTTACACAAATTAATAATTTGGATCTAAGAAATCTTAAGGCGGAATGGGGGGGGACTTTAATAGGAGATAATGAATATTTAGGAAAGGACTATGGCAAGGAGGCGTCCGCTTTAACTTTAAGATTTCTATTTGACCAGTTTCCAATTCACAAATGTTATGCATATTGTTTAGAGAAGCACCCAGCTACCTTAAAACTATTTAATTCATTAGGCTTTCGAAAGGATGGTGTTTTGAGGGATGACGTATTTAAGAATGGAGAATATAAAAATATTTTACTGTTTTCAATTCTAAGAGAGGAGATAAATGGCCAGTTTTAGTGTTCTTAATTTATCCAACAAGTTAGAATGGAATAGATTATTAAAACAGCTTCCAATAGAGCAGCAAGATATTTACTACACGCAAGAATATCATCAAGTATATGAAGTTTTTGGAGATGGGAAGGCAATGTGTTTGGTTTATGAAAAGGATCATAAATTAGTTCTTTATCCTTTTTTACTCAACTCGGTTACAGACCTTGGTTATAATTTGGACAAAAATTATTTTGATACACAAAGTGTTTATGGTTATAGTGGTTTAACAGGCAATACAGAAGATTCAGATTTTATCGATGAATTTTATTCTAGCTTCGGAGAATATTGTTTACAAAATAATATTATCGCTGGATTTACCAGATTCCACCCTATTATATCCAATCAACGCTTAGCCCCCAAACATATAAATATATTGAAAGATAGGTTAACAGTAGTTGTTGATCTAACAAAGAGTTATAATGATATTTGGACAAAAGATTATTCTTCGAGTAATAGGAATATGATTCGAAAGGCAAAAAAAAACGGATATAAAATTGAAATAAAACGAGAGCCAAATAGAAAGGATATTGAGGAGTTTATTGATATTTATCGAAATAGCATGCAAAAAGTCGAGGCCAATTCTTACTATTTTTTCAACAAGGATTACTTTTTCAATATCTTTAATATTTTAAAAGGTAGAAGTTATTTAATAAATGTGTTAAATTTAGAAAATGAGGCAATTTGCAGTTCTATTTTTTTTCATTACAATCATTATTTTCACTATCATTTATCAGGGAGAAAAGATAAAGCTGATAATTCTGCAAATATATATTTACTTGACCAAGCCATTACTTTTGCTATAAGTATTGGGGCTAAGTATTTCCATTTTGGAGGAGGAAGGACAAGTTCTTCAGACGATTCTCTATTAAAGTTTAAACAAAGTTTTTCAAAAATGACTTTACCATTTCATATAGGGAAAAAAATATATAATCAAAAAGTTTACGACGAAGTAGTAAAGCAATGGGAATTAAAATACCCGGAAAAGAAAGATAAATACAGCGGCTTTTTACTGAAATATAGATATTAGTATGGAAAAGGTAATAATCATAGCAGAAGCTGGGGTTAATCATAATGGCGATATAAACCTTGCATATCAACTTGTTGATGCAGCTGCCAATGCGCGTGTTGATTACATTAAATTTCAAACTTTTATTGCCGACCTAATTGTTGATAAAGATGCAGAAAAGGCAGAATATCAAAAAAACAATACGAAAGAGAGTGATACTCAATATGAGATGATTAAAAAACTTGAACTTTCTTTTGATGATTTTAAACATTTAAAACAGCATTGTGACAAAAAGAAAATAAAATTCCTTACGTCCGTTGCAGATTTTGTAAGCCTCAAAAAAATTGATGATTACAATTTAGATTATATTAAAATTGCTTCTGGTGAGCTTACAAATACTCTGTTTTTGCGGAAGGTTGCCAATAAAAAGAAACCAATTATTTTGTCTACTGGTATGGCAACATTAGGTGAAATTGAGAATGCTTTATATACTTTGCAAAATGAAGGAGTATCAATTAATGATATTATTGTTTTACATTGTAACACCGAATACCCGACACCAATGAAAGACGTTAATTTAAAAGCAATGCAAACTATTGCAGATGCTTTTAAGGTTAGAGTTGGGTATTCAGATCACACACTTGGGATAGAAGTACCTATCGCAGCCGTAGCCTTAGGAGCTTCAATAATAGAAAAACATTTCACTTTAGATAAGAGCCTTCCTGGGCCTGATCACAGCAGCTCTCTTGATCCTATTGAACTAAAAACAATGGTTTCAAATATTAGAAATGTAGAACGGGCAATTTCGGGTAGCGGTAGAAAACAACCAAGTAAGTCAGAATTAAAAAATATCGAAATTGTAAGGAAAAGTCTATTCACCTCTAGGCAGATTAAAAAAGGAGATTTATTTTCCGAAATTAACATAGTATTGAAAAGACCTGGGAGCGGGATTTCTGCGATGGAGATTGACAAGATAATCGGAAAACCAGCGGCAAATGATTTGTCAAAAGGCATCAAAATAGCTTATAAGGATATTAAATGGTAAAAATTGGAGTATTAACAAGTTCCAGAGCCGATTTTGGGGTTTATCTCCCGCTTTTAAAGGCTTTCAAGATTGACCCAGAAGTATCTTTCGAAATCATTGCATTTGGTACTCACCTTTCCAATCTACATGGTCGTACGATTGAAGAAATATTTCAAGCGGGGTTTACCGTACATAGCACAATCTCATCAATCCTTACTGACGATTCTGAGGAGGCAATTGCTTCTTCTGCAGCGTTCACTTCATTAAAGTTCGCCTCCTTTTGGGCAAATCATAAAAATGATTTTGATATAGTTCTTTGTATTGGTGATAGATATGAAATGTTTGCAGCAGTAATTGCGGGCGTACCTTTCGGTATAAAATTCGCACATTTTTATGGGGGAGATTATAGTAATGGGGCAATAGATAACATATATCGAGATAGTATAAGTCATGCTTCAACGGTACACTTTACATCTAGCCAGAGGTGCGCTGAACGAGTAAAATTGTTAAAGGGAAACATAGAGTCTGTTGATATAATTGGCCTACTAAGTCTTGACGAACTTGAAAAACAAGAACTATTATCATTAGATGAATTCAAATCCAAATGGTTAATTGATTTAACGGTTCCAACTATTCTAGTTGCCTTTCATCCTGAAACAGTTCATCCTGAAAAAAACATTGAGCATGTTCAGGTCGTGTATGAAGTTCTAAATGCGATCCAAAGAGATTTTCAGATTGTAATTACTATGCCGAATGCTGATACTTTTAGCAGTAAATTTCGAAAGGTATTTGAGAAAATAAAAACCAAATTTCCAAGAAAAGTATTTTTAATTGAAAATTTTGGTATTCAGTCCTATTTTACGTGCATGAAGGCTGCATTACTTATGATTGGTAATACATCAAGTGGCCTGTCGGAAGCCGCATCTTTCAATAAGTATTTCATTAATATTGGCGATAGACAAAATGGTCGTGAAATAGGGTCAAATGTGATTAATGTAGATTTTAAAAAAGAGGAGATAATACGCAGAATTTATAGTACGATTGATCTAGGGCAATACCAAGGGATCAACATTTATAAACAAAGTAGTGCAGTAGCTCGAATTTTAACAAGATTAAAATCCATAAACCATTGAATACTTTTAAAAAACATCTATTGCAAAAGGGCAATACAATATTTAATGCCCTTGAACGCTTAAACTTTTTAGCAAAAGACGCTATTTTATTTATTGTTGATGAACAGAATACACTCATTGGTTCACTTACAGATGGTGATGTTCGTAGGGGCTTATTAAACGGGTGTGGGGTAAATAACATTGTAGATGAAATAATTCAAAAAAGTCCAAAATTCATTAAAAAGGGAGAACGGGATATTTCAAAAATTATTGAGTTTAGGGAAAACAACTTTAGAATAATACCTATTCTTGACAAGGAGGGTAGGGTGGTAAATGTTATTAATTTTAGGGAAATGAAGTCATATCTACCTGTTGATGCTGTTATTATGGCAGGAGGTAGAGGTGAACGACTAAGACCACTTACAGATAATACTCCCAAGCCATTATTGAATATTGGGCTAAAGCCTATTCTTGAACATAATCTCTGCAGATTAAGACAATTTGGTATTGACGATTTCTGGATTACTTTAAAATACCTTGGTAATCAAATTGAGGATTATTTTGGGAGTGGGAAGGATCGAGATATAAATATTCAATATCTTTATGAAGAAGAACCCTTAGGTACTATAGGAGCGCTTTCAAAAATAAAAAATTTTGAATATGAGAATATACTTTTAACAAATTCAGATATTCTCACAAATATTGATTATGAGCATTTCTTTTTAGATTTCTTGAAACAGGATGCCGATTTTTCTATCGTAACAATCCCATATACAGTTGACATACCCTATGCTGTTCTTGAAACACACAATGGGCATGTAATCAATTTTCGTGAAAAGCCAAGTTATACTTATTATTCTAATGGAGGGATCTATTTAATTAAGAAAGAAATATTAAAAAACATACCTTATAATAGCTTTTATAATGCTACCGATTTAATGGAAAATTTAATTAAATTAAAGAAGAAAGTAATATCATATCCATTGGCTGGTTATTGGTTAGATATTGGTAGAATGGAAGATTATATAAAAGCACAAAACGACATCGAAACAATTAATTTTAAATGAAGCCTTTGGTTGTAATTCCTGCACGAGGAGGATCAAAAGGAATTCCACGAAAAAACATAAAATTTCTTGGTGGGAAACCATTAATTCAATATACCATTGAAGCTGCTAGAGAAGTTTTTGACGATCCGTTAATTTGCGTTTCTACCGAAGACATAGAAATAAAAACAGTTGTTGAATCGCTAGGACTTAAGGTGCCATTTATACGCCCATCTGAATTAGCATCAGACACAACTAGTACATATGAAGTATTAATACATGCCATCAAGCATTACGAAGCAAAAGGATATAAACCAGACACTTTAATACTGTTGCAGCCAACATCACCATTTCGGACAGGAAAACATATTCTCGAATCGATTCAACTTTTTGATTACAATTGTGAGATGGTGGTATCAGTTAAAATTACAAAATCAAACCCATATTACATTTTATTCGAAGAGAATAAGGATGGTTATTTAATAAAATCTAAAGAAGCAAAAATAACAAGACGTCAGGATTGCCCATTAGTTTACGAATTAAACGGAGCAATTTATGTTATAAAGGTTGACTCATTAAAAGCTAAACCTTTAACAGAATTTACGAAATTACGTAAATTTATTATGGATGAGAAAAGTTCTCATGATATAGACACATTTTTTGATTGGGAACTTGCAGAATTATTAATAAAAAGATGAAAGCATTTACTTTTGAACCAATTTCACCTTTAGATTGTTTTTTTGAACCCATAAAGGACAAAAACAATAGTTATTTTGTTTTTAATAAGTTTGATTTTGATTTTTTCAGCAAACAAGGTTACAATGTAAATTATGAGGAAATATCTTTAGAAGAAGTTTTCCGCAAGTGGGAAAAGACAATCAAGGAAAAAGAGTCAAGAATAGCATATATAGAATTATCAAATATCAAATACCCCATTGATTTAAAGGCATTCTATTTTTATAACTCGAATTTGGATTCTTATAAAAATATTTGTGAGGAAGTTGTAAATGATAAACTTAAAATAGCAGTTGAATTTAAACCATTGTTTTTAAAAAAACACAAGAAAGCAAACGAGAATCCTATTATTTCTTTAATTAAGAAAACCCCAAAATTTTACATTCAAGCTAGAGAGTTACTATTGTATCGACCGATACTAGTTGAAGATCATAATTCCCTATTGCAAATAAAAGGGAGTTATAAAATATTTAATAATTCCATTTTTAATTTTTTTTTCAAAAAAAAAATAAAAAAACTTTCGAATATTATTTGGAATTTACATGAAGATTACTTTCTTGAAAATGCGCTGTTTTTCAAAAATAAGTTACAAACATTAGTCTCCACTTTATTATACTTGCATTACAAAAGATTCAAAGAAATTCACTTGAGTAATTTTACTGCACCAAGCCAACAGGCGGCTATAATTTATGCTGAGAAAACAGCAATAAGTTTCACGGTAATTCAACATGGAAGATGGATGGTACATCACCTACCCAGTCCTTTGCATATAATTTACTGCAAGCCATCTGTTTTTAGAATATGGGAAACAGAATTCCTTCAAAGCATCGGGGAAGACCTGAAACTATTAAAAGTAAGACCAAAATCAAGATTAGAAATAAAGGCACCGGATAATATTGAAGATTTTATCCTGATTGCAACATCTACACCAATGTTTATTGATTTAGATATTTATTATAGATTTTGGACGCTGATATCTGAAATACAAAAAGAATCCAACAAGAAAATCAAAATCAAACTTCACTTTCGTGATAATTTAACTCTTCGGTTTATTAAATTTTTTGGTTTAAATGACATAGATTTAATTACCCAAATAGAAACAGTTCCCAAATATGCATTAGTTGTTAATTCTACTATCTATTATGAACTCAAAGAGTACACGAATGTTTTTGACTATAAAATTAACACATACAAAGAAGAAATTACAACCTTTCTTAATTCATAAAAACCTTTCATTATTATAAATGAATAATCCTTTTAATAAAATCAAGAGCAACTCTTTTCTGGCTGCTATTATATATCGTTATTTTGCTTCTTTATTTTTACAACTTACAGCTTTTGTTGTGGGTATGGTTGTGTCGAAACTCCTTGGGCCAGAGATGTTGGGTTATTGGGGTTTATTTCATATTGTTACAAACTATTATGTGTTTTCTAACCTTGGTTCAACAAATGGTTTGACCAGAGAACTTGGCCTTCTTATAGGGAAAAACGAAAGAGGGTTAATCAAAAACAACATCGGTGCGGCGAGTGCAATACACATTGTTTTTCCTGGCACAGCCAGCCTAATTCTTATTGTGTATAGTTTTTTTCTTGTTAGCCCTTTGAGTTGGGTTTTTCTTTTTTCGGGTATTGTAAGTTTTGTTGAATTATATGAAGAAACACTTATTAGAATTACGTCAGCATTTGAAAGACACAAGATATTAGCCAGAATTTCTGTTTTCCGTTCACTTATTTCTTTTCTAATTGTAATACCACTGGTGTATTTTTTTGACTTACGAGGCAGAATAATTGCAGCGCTAATATTAGCCATTATTGGACTGTTGGTCACTTATAGGTATTTGCCTGTGCCGCTGAGTCTCAGCTTCAACAAAACACATATAATAAATCTTATCTCCATCGGTTTTCCTATTGCTTTAACGGGATTTTTTGCAGCAAGTTTTTTCTTGGTAGATAGGCTTGTTATTACAAAATTTCTTACAATTGAAGATTTGGGCTTTTTCACATTTGCTTTTTACCTAGTAACAGTAATTAAAAACATAAAATACAATGTGGCATCCATATTATATCAAAGACAAAATATCATTTTCGGGGCAGATGGTGCCAAAAGTAAACAGCGTTTGTTCGAAGTATCTAAGTGTTCAGCATTGTTTACCACCGACCTTACGGGGGTATTATCAGGGTTAATACTTATTGTTTTTTCTTTTTTTGTAAAATACTTTATGCCAGAGTATATAAACTCCATAGCAATAACCTATATAATAGTTTTCAGTCAGGTAATGGGAAGTATTAATGTGTTTAATACTGTAGGTAAACACAGGGACTACCTCATAATTATGATAATCTCACTTATAATCAACATTGCATTAAGTATTCTCTTTGTAAAACTGTGGGGAATTATTGGAGTCGCCTATGCTACTTTTTTATCCTTTATCCTTTTAAATATTGTGATAAATTTTTCCAACCTAAAATATTTTGATCTGACTTATATTCAAAACTTTAAACTTATATTAAGGATAATATTGGTACCCCTTTACTGTTATGTAATAGCCAGAGGTATAGAGTATTTATTATTTAAAAATATTACCACCCATATTGGGTACGATATTGTCTTAATGTTCATTTTATTAACGACCTACGCAGTTTTTATGATTCCGCTTTTTTTTATGCTTAAAGGACATCTAAGATTTCTAAATCGAGTTACGCTTGTAGAAACTACAGTTTAACAAACTAATTTTAAGCCGTTTTTCAATACCCTCCTTCGAAACAAAAATATTATGAATTCAAAGCCACGTATTGTAATAGTGTCAGAAACATTTCCGCCCGATTACTCTGGGGCGGGACTGGGGGCACAATTTTTAGCCAAAAACCTTAAAAAAAGAGATATACTTTATAAAATAATTACTAGAACAAAGAATAGATTTATCGATGAAAATTCCTCATTCTATATAGATGAAATCAAGTTTTACCGTATAGTCTATTTTCAGCAACTTTTAAATCGTTTTACAAATAATCGTTATCTTAAACTTTTGATTCTGTTTTTAGATTTCCCTTTTGTTTTTATTAAAACGACATTCTTTTTCTTTCGCAATAAAAATCAGGTTGATCTCTTTTTCTTTGTATCCACAAAGTGGATTTCATTAATTTTAAGTTTTTGGTGTGTTTTATTTAGGAAAAAGTATATTATCGAAACAACTCTTCTAGGACATGATGATCCAATCGTAAATACAACAAAAAAATATATTTGGTTCAAAAAAACGATTAAGAATTTTCAATTTAAAAATGCTTATGCTGTTACAAATATATCAATGCTGCTTACAAATCAATGTTATAAATTTGGTCTATCCTCAGAAAAGGTTTACACGATACCTCGTTCGGTAAATGTTGCAAAATTTCACCCCCAAAAAGGGAAAGTTAAAACAGGACTTAAAAAAGGTTTACTTGAGAATAGCAATAGTTATCCAATAATTCTATTTACTGGAGTGCTTATTGCGAGAAAAGGCATTGACATCGTTTATAATACATTTAAGGAAATCCTTAACGATTATCCTGATGCGGTTCTAATTTTTGCTGGTCCTCAAGGTGCTCCAGGACAGGAAATGCACCTAAATGAAATTATTAGAGATATAAAAACAGAAGGCATTGAAAAGCATGTGGTTTTCTCGGGTTCAGTTACAAATATTGAGGACTATTTCAATATTGCAGATGTATTTTTTTTCCCTTCGAGGGAAGAGGGATTTGGTAGGGTTTTTATAGAGGCTATGGCTTGTGATTTACCTGTTGTTACAAAAGAAATAGAGGGGATTACCGATTATATTTTTGGCAATAATGAAAACGGGATAGTTGTAAAAAGTGATAATATTACTGATTTTGTTTGCGCAATAAAAAATGTATTAGAAGATTCAAATCTTAGAAAATCACTTATAGTTAACGCCCAATTAAAAGTTAATAATGAATTTTCAGAGGAAGAAGTTTTAAATAAATATTTTAAACTTTTTGAAACAGTTTTGAAAACAAGTTAAAATGAATACATCTGAATTTGCAGCATTATCAAACACTCTTTTTCTAATATTTATTAGTGTTTGAATTCGCTTATTCAAATATGACTAAAAAAATTTCGGTATGGTATATGGAATCAAATTTGAAAATATAGTAAAATCATGTATTTAGTTTATTACATCTTTTTTGCAGTATCTCTTATTTGGCTTTTATATAAAAAGCAAGATTTCATAGTTTGGTTGCCTTTTTTCTATATCGTTTTAGACTCAAGTTTTTCTTTTTTTCCAACTCTTTCAATCGTAACTTTTTTAAGGCCAGCTGTATTTTTTATTCTGTTTTCTTTCTTTATTAAAAAAATACCCAAGAATGGTCTGACCAAGGATTTGTATTTATTTCTTATTTACACTTTTATTTTAGTGTTTTTTTCAAGTCAGATTTTTTATTCTTTTAAAGGTTACCTTCAGGTTTTTATCTCAATGATGTGCTTTCCATTAGGATACATTTATTTCAACTCTACAACGAAACTTCGAAATATTAATAAAGTACTTCTTTATCTAATTTTATTTTCCGTTTTTTCATCTGCAGTTGGTTATTTGTTTGGATGGGGTAGAAAATTTGACTATGATGCTTCTGAGGAAGGAGCAAATGGTTTACTTGGTAGTAGCGGGCTTTATTCAACAGCATTGGCGATTGGGATATTACCGTTATTATTAACAACAATACCCCATCGTTTTTGGCGCTGGATTTTATTTTCCTCCTCATTGATGGTGTTTATTTTTATACTCATCAACATGCGCCGCACCGCCATTTTTATTCCTATAGTAGGATTGTTAACCTTCGCTTGGTTTACTCCCAATAAATCAAAGATATTTTCGGGAATAGTTTTGGGTGTTGGTCTTTTGTTATTGGCTAGCCCACTATACCTTGATAAACTTATTAGTAGGTATAATGTTAGAGCCGATTCTGGTCGCTTTGATGAGGATTTTTACAAGACAGAAAACCGCTTTATTGAAAATGTTGTTGTGTTTACTGATGTTTTTAGTTTTAATAATCCAGTTAGAAGTTTGTTTGGTGATAAAATTTATGCTAGCGGAAGGTTTGATGACAGAAAAGCAAGGATGAATCATAGTGATCCCGCAAATTTATTAGCAGGGACGGGTATTATTGGTGTATTTCTTTACATCATGATTTACATTAGCTTTTTCAGGTTTCCTCGTTTCTGCAAAAACAAGGTTTCTTCGCAATTACAATTATATAAAACAACTTACTATAGCTTGCTTTTTATATCACTATTTGTTTCACTTAACGGAAGTTTAATGCTTGTATCATTACGTTCTATTTTGTTTCTGTATTTAGGTGCAATGCTATCATTAATGTATCGTGACGAACAAGATGTTCAATTTAATTAAATAGCACGAATGGATTTTCCAAGTATTTTTATAAGTAAGTCAGCAGAAATTAATTCATTATCAAATGATTTTGACAAATTTACGGTTGGCGAATCTTCTTTGGCCTATAGCAAAGATATTAAAGAGAAGGTATTCATTATTAATACAGCTAATTATACCGTTTTTGGACACGTTAATATTGGTTGCAGGAAAAAGCTTATTGATTTAGAGGAAAATATTGAACTGCTTGTCACCAATCATTCTGCTATTATTGCAGATTTGCACTGGGGATTCCTAGTGTTTATTGGAAAAAAACATCAAGAACTAATTCTTGTTAATGACATTTATGGGATATACCCATTATACTATTCAAACCATGGAGAAGGTGTTATTATTTCAAATGATTTTGATGGTTTGGCACAACTCCAAAGTTCGCTAACTATTAACGAATATGGTGTATATGATTACCTTCTGTTTAACTATACCCTAAGATCACGCACACTTTTTAATGAGATGATTCAGTTAGAAGGGGGATCGAGGCTAAAATATGTTGAGGGAAAATTTAACGTTGAAACTTACTTAGATATTGCATCGATAATTGTGGAATTAGGTTTCAATAAAGGAATCGTTGGGATGTGCGATTCATTAAAGGATCATTTAAGAAAGAATGTTGATTTGAATCTACAAATCCAGCTCCCCTTAACAGGCGGATTTGATTCAAAGATAATTTTATCGCTATTACTAGATCTTGAAAATGACTTTAGTGCTTATACATTTGGGGATTCTGATAGTCCTGATAGTTTAACTGCGAAAACAATAGTTAGAGATTATGGAATAAAGCATAAGCAGATTGGGTTATCAGATGAATTCTTAAGGGATATAGAGTTAAATATTGAGCAATTTATTAAGTATTATCCTAATGCACCAATGTTAGATACTCTCCTGTATTATTTATTGGTTTTGGCGATTTTACCTCCGTCAAACATTGTTACAGGAAAGATGGGAGGAGAATTAATAGTTGGTCCCGTTTTAATTTCCGAATTAATTACCACCAGAGCGGCATCTTTGTTAACTCAGGCAAAGAATAAAAAGGAGTTAATTAGCATCCTAGAGAAGAGGGTTAATGAAATTGGCTTTTTTAATTATGCAAAGTTCTCAAAAAAGGTTAGTGAATATACGGATCCATTATTATGTTATACAAATGAAAATCAAAGCACTAAAAACTTAAATATTGCAATGTTCTTACTGAGGGAAACTTATGCAAAGTTCTTTGGTCCAGTTTTTAATGTTCTCTTTAGTAAACACAATCTTATTAATCCATTCGTAGATGTTGGTTTTGTAAAAGAGCTATTGAATTCGAAATATAGTTTTTTAAAGAAAAAACCATTTTCAAAAAAACCATTTTCTCATTTTTTATCAAGGCGACTGTATCCTCTCTTGGTAAAAAAAATTTACCCTTCTGTCTTAAATACACCAATGGATCGAGGTTATAATTTGAAGGATTTTCTTCATTGGTATAATTTTCCAAAACCTTTTTTAAACTATATTAATCGTCATTATATAATAAAAAAACCAGTAAAGAAAATCCCTGTTGGATATTTGGCTAACATTAATGTTCTTGTGGAGGAAAAATTGGCTTCTTCTCTAATTTTGGAATGGGATATATTTAATAAAGACCAGATAATAATGCAGATAAATGAGATGAAAGAGGGGCGAACCAATCGGTTTCAAAATCAGAGGTTGATACAACTTCTAACTTTGCATTATATTAATTTACGATATTCAAACAAGATAATAATCAACAAAAATGATTAGTTTTTTTTACTATAAGGTTAGAAATGCTTTTATTACTACTAATAACAGTTTCTACCTTTGGTGGTATAGTCGTTCCTCGAACATAATAATGGGAAAGCATGTAAGGTTCTTTAAAAAACCATCAATATATGTTACCAAAGGTGCAGTTTTAGAACTAGGAGATGGAGTAGTGCTGAATTCCGATAACTTTAGATATCATTTAAATATGCATTCTCCATGCAAAATATTAATTGATAGACCAGGTGCAGAAGTTTATATAGGCTCAAATACTAGAATCCACGGTTCTTGTATTCATGCCTATAATAAAATTGTAATAGGGAAGAATTGTTTAATTGCTGCAAATTGTCAGATATTTGATGGGAATGGCCATGATTTGTCATTCCCTAATGTTTCAAATAGAGTTAATACTTTGGGCGGGTCAAAGGCTATTATTATTGGAGATAATGTTTGGTTGGGTACAAATGTTGTTGTATTACCTGGAGTAAAAATAGGTGAAGGTAGTATAATTTCAGCCAATAGTGTTGTGCATAATGATGTGCCTTCAATGGTCGTAGCTGGAGGAAACCCACTCCAGATAATCAAGCGATATGAAATATATTGAATGAAACGCTTTTAAAAAGATTGAATAATGAATATTGTCAAAATTATATTGGACTACAAGGGAAGGTTTGAAACCAAATATACAGCAGTACCATACCGTAGTGGTTTTGATAAGGAATTAGCGCGTAAATATTTTCTTGAGTGTGG
Organism: Bacteroidales bacterium; assembly: GCA_003818205.1. GTDB lineage: Bacteria > Bacteroidota > Bacteroidia > Bacteroidales > Tenuifilaceae > UBA8529. Next base: position 8,981 of record RPRQ01000063.1, on the reverse strand, counting down.
TTATGAGATTCAGTTTACCACATTCCCCGAAATTAACTTTCGTGATGAAGCCCTGAAGGATCAGGTTTTTCTCTATTGTTCATCAGAAGATCAGGATGGTTTTTATAAGTCCTATATTGAGGATATGGTATTAGGACTGAAGCTGGCTGGAGCAATTGTTATTCCCGATTATATATACTTGAAGGCGCATAATAATAAACTATTTATGGAAATATTGCGCGACATAAATTGCCAAAATGAACTCCAAAATATAACTTCACATTATTTTGGAACTTTAGAAGATTTAAAATTAAACAATGAGTTCTTTAAAAATGCTCTATTTGTAATAAAACCAGCGATGGGTGCAATGAGTAAAGGTGTTTCTGCTGGTTCAAACTTTAATGAGATTTACTCACATTCAAAAAACATTAGCAAGGCGTCTTTTCATTGGGAAGAAATTAAGGATTATTTACGTAAATTCAAGCATAAAGGCTATAAAACGGATTCTAAGTTTAGGAAAAAATTTATCATTCAAAATATGATTGAAGGGCTTGAGGGGGATTGGAAAATACTTGTTTATGGCGATAAATACTATCCGTTGAAAAGGAAGAATAGAAAGGATGACTTTAGAGCCAGTGGTGGAGGTCTTTTGTCGTATGAAAAAGTGTTACCGAAGGGTTTATTATCATTTGCAAAAACGGTGTATGAATCTTTTAATGTACCAAATCTTTCCATAGATATAGGATTTAATGGAAATGATTTCTTTTTAATTGAATTTCAGGCTTTATACTTTGGTACGTATACTATCGAAAAATCAGAGTTCTATTTTATACAAGGCGAGAATAAATGGGAAATACGTGAAGAGCGGTCAATTCTTGAAAAGGAATACGCACGTAGCGTTAGTGCTTTTATTTCTAAGACTTCCAAATAATAAAAAAGAGATTTATAAAACAAATCGAAAGCCTTGGTTTTTATATATTAAACACACAATACTTATTGTAATCACTGATTTTAGTGAAATTATTAACTCATCTCGTTTTTAAAATATCAAATAATGCGAATTCTTTTTATTTGTAGAAGCAAATCGGGGTTTGATCAGAATATTAGCCCAATAGTAAAAAATCAAGGCGATTCATTGGTAAAAATAGGACATCATGTTGATTATTATCTTATTGAAAATGGTTTTCTAGGATATCTAAAGTTAATTGTGGGGCTACGTAAGTATATTAAAAGTAATACGTTCGATGTAATTCATTCACATTATTCAATAACTAGTATATTTACTTCATTAGCCATCGTTAATCGAAAGATCGTTGTGTCACTTATGGGGAGTGATACTGAGCGAAAAGGCTTAATACTTTATTTAATCAATTTATTTTCACGATTATTCTGGGATAGAGTAATTGTAAAAACAGAAAGAATGAAAGAACGATTTAAAAGTAAAAGCATAATCGTTTTACCGAATGGAGTTGATTTTGATCGTTTTTTTGTCGTCCCCAAATTGGAAGCACAAAAGAAGGTAGGATTTTCGTCTGATGTAATAAACATTTTATTTTTAGCTGATTCCAAGCGGAAGGAGAAAAATGTGGAACTCGCTCGCGAAGCGGTTAAATTGTTAAATAACCCTTCAATTGTTTTGCACGAGATATATCCAGTCCCTCACGATTTGGTTCCGTATTACCTAAACGCTGCTGAAATATTAGTTCTCCCCTCTTTGTATGAAGGTTCTGTCAATATTGTTAAGGAGGGAATGGCTTGTTGTATTCCTATAGTAGCTACAAACGTTGGTGATGTGAAGCAGAACATATTATCTACGGATGGTTGTTTTATAGCAAAAGCCGAACCAGTAGATTTTTCAGAAAAAATTGGCTTAGCACTTAAATTTGCTTCAAAAACCAATGGGCGTGAAAACATTGAACACCTAAGAGATAAAGCCATTGCAGAAAGATTAGTTAATATTTACAATTCGATTAAAGATTAAATTTATGTTAAGAGTTGCTCTCACTCATGATGTAGATAGGGTTCGAAAATCGCATCAATACATTACTCGTATAGGAAGGTCCTTGGTAAAATTAAATCTAAAAGGAGTTGTCGAGCAACTTCTCGACCTTACTATCAACGATCAATATTGGGGATTCGATGAGATAATAAAGATTGAATCGGATTTTGGGGTCAAATCAACCTGTTTTTTTCTGAATGAATCAATTGGTTTGAATTTGTTAAAACCTTCCTCATGGAAACTTGCACTGGGTCGATACAAAATAACGGAAAAGAGAATTGTAAACATAATTAAGTGGCTTGATGCAAATGGATGGGAAATAGGGGTGCATGGTTCTTATTTTTCATACAATAGTTCAAAATTATTAGTAAACGAAAAAAAAACGCTAGAGGAAATTGTTGGACACGAAATAATAGGTATACGTCAACATTATATTAACATGAACGATTCAACCTGGAAACTTCAATTCAATGCTGGATTTAAGTACGATTCAACATGGGGATTAGGAGATGAAATTGGATATCGGGGGAATCGCATTAAACCATTTACTCCACTTAATAATTCTTACTATGTTATTCCTTTTGCTGTAATGGATAGTTGTTTTGCATCTACGCTTAATAAATGGGAAAAACTACAAATGATTATTGATCAAACTATAGAGAAAGACTCAATACTTGTTATTAATTGGCATACAAACAACTATAGTGAATTAGATTTTCCAGAATACAAAAACAATTACATTAAAATAATTGAAAGGTGCGTTAGCATGGGAGCCGTTTTTTATACTTTAAAAGATTACTATAAAGAAATAACAAAGGATGAACAATAATACGAAGGTTAAGTATTCGATAGCAGACACCAGTGCTTTTGAAGAATTAGTAACGTTTCATCAGAAATACTTCGGCAGTTTACGCCCTTTAAACATATGGGATTGGCAATATGGGACTTCAAATCCTTTTAAATCAATTCTTATTGTTGGTAAATTTAATGATAAGATAATAGCTACGCAAGGTGCTTTTTCTTTCGATATGATTATTGATAAAGAGATTTACCAAACTGGCAAAAACGAATCACTAATAATAGAACCAGAGTTTAGGAAAAAAGGTATTTATACTGAACTTTATAATTTTGCTTTTGATGAGTATAAGAGGGCAGATTTTTATTTTATTTGGGGATTTACAAAAGCTGAAGGACCTTTTACAAAAGTTGGATTTTCGTTTGATAGAATCATTGAAAGAGCAATTTTACCTTTAAGGTATAAAAATGCTATAAAATTAGCAAAGGTAGAAAATAGTTTGGCTTTTAAATCATTTGTTATCAAAGTTGGAACAGCTTTAACTTCGTTGTATTCTGGAATTCTACTGAAATATAGAATATTAACCTTAGGCAGAACAGGAGAATATGAAATATTATTTGACCAAAAATCAGATAACGACTTACTCAATTTCTATTTAAAAATTGACAATTTATACAATGGGTTAATACACATAAATTTATCAAACGAATTTATCAAATGGAGAGTAAAAAAATCGCCAAGTAGAATTATAACAACTTATTCTTATAAAGGAAAAGATTTAGTTGGATATTTATTTATCGAAGTTGGTAACGATTACTCCGATATCATTGATTTTATGTTTTTGGATAATGGCATAGGTAATGAGTTAATGAAAAAAATGTATCAACTAATTAATGAAGAAAACATTAAAATCCTTGTTTATAGTGGGAACAAATTAAATATGCTAAACAGAAAGGCCTTCAGTTTTTTAAAGAAATTTGGATTTTATAAAATCAAAGGACCAAATGGTTTTGTTTTAAAACAATTCAAAGAAGTAAAATCTTCATTAGAACTTAAGAACTGGTATATTACTAGCATATGGTATGAAGGGATATAGTATTAATAAAGTTGGTGTCATAATTATCGAGGGTCATGCACAAGGCCTTTCCAATACCCGTGCGCTTGGCGAAGCTGGTATACCAGTAATTGTAGTTGATAAAAATAACTGCCTTGCTCGCTACTCTTGCTACTGTCGTAAGTTTTTTTATTGCCCTAACTATATCGACCCTAATTTCATTGATTTTCTCATCGATTTGGCCGAAAGGGAAAAACTACAGGGCTGGGCTTTAATTCCATCGAACGACCATGCTGTAATTTCAATTGCTAAGAATCGTACAAAGCTCGAAAAGTACTACAAAGTTATTACCCCGAGCATAGAGATTGTTGAATATATTTACGATAAATCGAAATTACTAGAGGTTGCCAAAGGTTGTGGAGTTCCTATACCCACAACATTTTATATTAACAACCCTAATAGCATTCCCTCGAACATTTTATATCCAGTTCTTACAAAGGGAAGGCAAGGGCTTTCGTTTTATAAGGCTACTGGGAAAAAGGTTTTTTTCTCTAATACTCCTGTTGATCTTAAGGAACATTTAACGGCAATTGAAAGGGTTTTTCTTATTGCCGAAACTTTTACTCAGGAGTATATTCCCTTTGATGGGACTAACAAAACCCTTTCATTTACTGCATTTTGTATTAATGGAGAAATTAAAACCCACTGGATTGGTGAGAAGGTTAGGGAGCATCCAATTCGATTTGGTACAGCAACTTTTGCTCGAAGTGTAGAGTGTAATGAACTTCTTGAACCAAGCAGAAGGTTACTAAAGGAAATAAGATATACAGGTGTTTGTGAAGTTGAGTATTTGCTTGATCCTAGGGACAAACAGTATAAACTAATAGAGATTAATGCAAGAACTTGGTTGTGGGTTGGGTTAGCTCGTGCTTGTGGTATTGACTATGCCATAATGATTTATAATTACTTAAATGGGATAGATAATGTTTATTCTAATCAGTATAGAATTGGTGTGAATTGGGTTAACTATTTAACCGACACCCTTTTTTCAGCAATAGCAATGCTTAAAGGGAAACTCACATTAAAACAATACTTTTCATCTTTTAAAGGGAAAAAGGTTGATGCGTTCTTTTCGTGGAGCGATTTAAAACCAAGCATTATGTTTTTTGTTCTTTCTGTTTATATTGCAACTAAAAGAAAATGATAACTTAAACAATACAAATAATGGAAATACTTGTTGTAGTGCTATCAACAATTTTGCTGTCAACAGCAATGTTTATCTTTTGGGTAGCCAAAGGGGGGTTTAACCGTAAGTTTTTATATACCGATAATATTGCTTTGGCTTTTGTTTCATCGCTAATAAATATTGCCATTTACAAATTCATTAGCTTGCCGTTTTGGCTATTAGTGCCTTTTGTTTGTGGCACGGTAGTCCTAATTCTATTTATTCTTCTATTCTTTTATCGGTTCTTTCGAAATCCAGTTCGTGTAATTCCCGGCGAGGCCAACGATATTGTTTCTCCTGCCGACGGTCGGGTAATTTATATAAAAGAGCTTGAGGCAAATCAAATCCCGGTTACCATTAAGAAAAAGCGAATTGCAAGTATTCAGGAGATAACGAAAACAGATATTCTTGAACAGCCGTGTTACCTTATCGGGATTGCAATGACACTGTTTGATGTTCATTACAACAGAACGCCAATTGATGGCAAGGTGATAATGGTTAAACATACTCCAGGAACATCAATTGGGTTGAATACCCCAGAGAGTACCCTTACCAATGAACGAAATACAACGGTGTTTGAAAGGGAGGATGGTATTAAAGCAGGAGTTGTGCAAATTGCTGCTCGAGGAGTAAACCGTTGTATTGTAATGTCGAAAGAGGGAGAAATTCTAAAGCGAGGGGATATTTTTGGTAAAATACGGTGGGGCTCACAGGCCGATCTCGTTATTCCTCGAAATTGCGAAATACTTGTTCGTGAAGGGGAGCAGGTACATGCAGGGTCGACAATTATTGCAAGGTTATTAAAAGATTAAATTTAACATGAATATTCTTTTTGACATAGGTCATCCAGCACATGTTCATCTTTATCGAAACACTATCGGTAAATTAAAGGAAAATGGTTATAAAGTAGTTGTGACGGTTAAAGAAATTCCTAGTGCTATTGAACTTTTAAAAATATATAACATTCCCTATCTTTCTCTTGGAAAAAAGTTTGATCATATTTTACTTAAAGGACTTTCTCAGCTGAAATATAATTACAATCTTCTCCGTATTGTAAGAAAAGAAAAAATTCAAATTGCCGTTGGCTCCTCTATTACCATTACCCATGTTTCGAGGTTTACGAGGATGTTCTCCATTGTGTTAGATGACGATGATGCAAATGCAGTGGTTCTATTTTCATGCTTAGCACACCCTTTTGCTCATACAATTTTGTCACCAGAAGCCTTAAAGCACGATAGAAAAAGGAATAAGGACATTACGTATAAGGGGACACATGAACTTTTTTATTTACATCCAAACTATTTTACTCCAAATCCTTTTGTATTAAACGAGTTAGGGATTAAGCAGGATGATACTTTTTTTGTACTAAGGTTTGTCGCAGTTAAAGCATATCACGATATTGGTGCTCATGGATTGAAAACAGAACAAAAGTTGAAAATTGTTGAAGCATTAAAACCATTTGGTAGGGTTTTAATTACTACTGAGCGAGAAATTGAGCCAGAACTCGAAGAGTACGCTCTTAAGATTTCTCCTGAAAAGATTCATCACCTATTATACTACGCAACTCTTTATGTAGGTGATAGCCAAACAATGACTTCAGAGGCAGCAATACTTGGAACGCCTGCTCTAAAATGCAATACCTTTGCACATAAACTTTCGGTTCCTAACATGCTGGAGGATCCATATGATTTGTGTTACTCGTATCAACCGGAAGAGTTCGATCTGTTGATTCAAAAAGTTAATACCCTTCTATTGATTCCCGGGCTAAAAAAATGGTGGGAAAACAAACGCAACAAATTTTTAAAGGATAGTATCAACCCCACAGAATTTTTAATCTGGTTTATTGAGAACTTTCCTAGTAGTATAAAAACCATGAAAGAGAACCCCGACTTTAAATAAATGGACTTCACTCATAAGCGTTATTCTCACCTTTTTAAAAAACTTGTTACTGAGGGATACTCCTTTCAAACCTTTGAGCAATACCTTAAAAAACCATTAGAAAAGGTTATAATTCTTCGCCATGATGTTGATCAACTTGCGCACAACTCTTTGGTTACAGCGCGGATAGAGAATGCACTTGGAATAAAAGGAATCTACTACTTCAGAATTGTAAAAGAGAGTAATAAACCAGAAATTATAAGGAAGATTGCTGATTTAGGTCATGAGATAGGTTACCACTATGAAACAATGGACACAAGAAGTTCAGAGTTCAGAGTTTAAGGAACGGTTAATTGATGGTGCATACGTTGAATTTTGTAAAAACCTGGAATACTTCAGAACGTTCTATCCAGTAAAAACTATCTGTATGCACGGGAGCCCTTTGTCTAAGTACGATAATAGGGATATCTGGAATAAATACGATTATAAAAAACTTGGATTAATTGGTGAACCCTATTTTGATATTGATTTTAGTAAAGTTCTATACCTTACCGATACAGGACGATGTTGGGATGGCGATAAAGTAAGTGTAAGAGATAAAGTTAGAATCAGAACACAAAACTCAGAACTTCCAGCTTAGAACCAAGAGCCCTGAACAAACCTCAATCAACTCTCAACTATTCTTTCTGGCATACCAAAGATATTATCAAAAGCATAGAGAATGGGGATTTCCCAAACCAAGCTATGATTACCGTGCACCCTCAAAGATGGAATAATTCAATACTTTTATGGGCAAAAGAACTGATTATGCAGAATATAAAAATGTCATTAAAAGGGGTTTGATAATAATAAGAAAGCAGTAATAATAGGAATCAGAATGAAAGTAATTACCATTGTCGGTGCTCGCCCACAATTTATTAAATTAGGTTCTTTTTCTAGAGAGTTAAGGAAGTTTCACACTGAATTGATTATTCATACTGGTCAACATTTCGATTCTGAAATGTCCGATCTCTTCTTCCGTGATCTCGAAATTCCTCAACCCGATTTTAATTTGAATATTAATGGTGGAACTCATGGACAACAGACCAGCCAGATGATCTCTTCCATTGAGACGATTTTAATAAAAGAGCAACCCCAGTTGGTTGTTGTATTTGGTGATACGAACTCAACACTAGCTGGAGCCTTAGCCACTGTAAAATTGGGCATTCCTTGTTTACATGTTGAGGCAGGTTTGCGTAGTTTCAATCGTTCAATGCCCGAAGAGATTAATCGGGTTGTAGCCGATCATACTTCTGATTACCTATTTGCACCGACCCAAACGGCTATGATCAATATGGAGAAGGAGGGACTGTCGTCCAAGGCATTTTTAACGGGTGACATTATGGTCGATTCACTCAGCTGGGGTTCTGAAAAAGCCAAGAGTTCAATGATAATGGAATCGTTAGGCCTACATAATCAACATTTTTCTTTGCTTACCCTACATCGCCCATATAATGTAGATGATCCATTAACGCTATCAACAATACTCAGTAAACTAATTGATTTACGCGGGACTGTAGTATTTCCTATTCATCCTAGGACAAAATCGATCGTTGAAAAAAATGGTATAACCATTCCATCCAATTTTGTATTAACAAAACCATTGGGTTATCTTGATTTTATAAAACTTCAGGAGGCTTCAACTCGAATCATAACCGATTCAGGAGGAATTCAAAAAGAGGCATTTCTATTAAAAAAACCTTGCATAACTCTTCGTTCCGAGACCGAATGGGTTGAGACGGTTGCTGAGGGATGGAATTTATTACTTGATGTATTCAGTCCAAATCTTATTGGTAGAATAGAATCGTTTAATCCAACACATAAAGCAAAACAGGTTTTCGGATTAAATGTGACCAAGAAGATGATTTCGATAATTAACAACCAATTCATTAATTAACTCAAGTTGCTACTTATAAAATTGTTTTTTGAAAGGTAAAAGCAAATATGAAGATCAGCAGTTTAAGCATCAACCCCTCAACCGTTACGGCATGAATTCTTTTGGGAAACATGG
>RPRQ01000062.1 GCA_003818205.1 Bacteroidales bacterium | reverse complement strand
ATTTTTTATTTCGATTTCAAAATACTTAAAAGTTACATGAAACTAGTTTCATGTAACTTTTCCCAATCCAATACGAACAAAGACTTTCAGATGTTTCTACCAACCATTTTTCAGTATTATGCCGGTTATGCCGAACTAGCTGCGCTGAACTCACTCCGTTCGGTTCGCAAGCTCGGTTTCATTTCTCCCCTCAAAGTAAAATACTGATAACATAACTTAAATTGTTTCTTACATCGAACTCACGTTAATTATATTTGCTGTAAAACCACAATATAATATGTGCAGGGTTGTAGAGCCTGTTTTTATATTAAAGTTTTAATCTCACTTATGTCGGAAAAAATATAATCAGGTTGGAACTTTTCTAGTTCTTCTCTCTTTTGTGAACCGGTTAATACTCCTGCTGTTATTACTCCTGCATTTTTACCTTCTTGTATATCAACAATAGTATCACCTATCTTTAGTACCTTAGTTTTATCTGCTATCTTAAATTTTACCATTAAATCTAAAATCATGATTGGATTCGGTCGCCCTTTACCTAGTTCTTCTGAACTACCAATGTAATCAAAGCTATCTATTTGCCAGTTTACTTGTTTAATTATTCCGTACATAAAATCCAACGGTAAACCGCTTCCCAATCCAATTTTAATTCCCTTTTCTTTTAATAGTTCAAATATTACTGATGCGCCATTCATCTCGGTAAAGCAATCTAATGATTTATTCAACGAACCCATAAAATCAAGATAAATCTTGTCGATCAAATCAATTTTATGATCTGAGCCTATTAAAATATTCTTAATCGCCTCTTTTTTACTCCTTCCTCTTTGTTGATTTATCTGTTCATAACTTATTTGAAACCCATTCGAGCAAAACGAGTTGTAGAAACAATCAAGTATTAGAGATTCTCCATTATATGAATCTTTTATAGTTGTTCCTATCATATCAAATAGAACAAATTCAAAATTCCTGCTCATGGTCTATGGTTAGTTTGAAATTGGTTACAACTAGTTTGATAGCAGATTACGGATAATCTCACGATTCTTCTCATTCAGATGATTTTTCCCTTCAGGAGTGTATAGATGTTCGATTCTATCCTTATACTTTTCTTCCACTTTACCTCGCACCACTTTCATTGTGCTATTTACTAGTCCGTTTTGTTCTGTAAACCCTTCTTCGAGTATAGCGAAAGAAGCGGGTAGCCATCTGTCAGGAAATTCTTCACTCAATTCGCCGCCTGCTTTGTACTTGTTAATTTCACCAATAAGCAGTTTAATGGCTTCTTCTTCGGCCTCAACGGTATCGTGTTCTATCTGTTTTTCTGTCAAGACTCTCTTTAATGACTCTTTAGATGTAACAAGTAATGCAGTTGTGTAAGGATTTTGGTTATTATATAGTATAACTTGATCTATTAATTTGGAATGTTGAACTAATGACTCTTCAATGCCTTCTGGGCTATATTTTTCGCCATCACTAGCAATGAGTAAACTCTTGAATCTCCCTAGCACATAAAGAAAACCATCCTTATCCATATACCCCATGTCACCGGTATGAAGCCAACCATTTTTAATGGTCTCGGATGTGGCTTTCGGATTCTTCCAGTAGCCAACCATTACGTTTTCTCCTTTAACAACTATTTCTCCCTTTTCTCCAACAGGAAGTTCTTTGCCATTCTCATCGCAGATTTTTAGTTCAAGGTATTTTACAAGATGCCCTGATGAACCAAGTTTATGCTTTCTTAGAGAATTTGAACTGATAATAGGAGTTGCTTCGGATAAGCCATAACCCTGAAACATAGGAATGCCAATAGCATAGAAAAATCGTTGTAATTCTATATCAAGAAGTGCTCCGCCGCCAATGAAGAAATCGAGTTTTCCACCCAACCCTTCACGTACCTTTTTAAAAAGTATTTTATCGTAGAGCCAAATTAATGGCTTATAAAATATTGTAAATCCTTTCCCTTTATTCCACCCCTCCTTGTTGTAACTATAAGAAATTTTAAGGGCATGATTGAATAGTTTTTCGATTGTAGAACCCTTCGATTTAATGCTTGCCTCGATGTTCTTCTTGAAATTTTTTGCAAGAGCAGGAACGCTTAGCAATAGATTCGGTTTTAGCTCCTTAATGTTTACAGGAATGTTTTTTAGGGTATCAAGGGGCGTTTTCCCTGTTTGAACGGTGCCAATGCTTGCTCCCATAGACATGAAGGAGTAAATACCAGCAACGTGGCCAAAGCAGTGATCTAATGGTAGAATAATGAGTGTTCGGTATTGCTCAGGGATATCCATCAGGGTAAGTGCTTGCTCAACGTTTGCCGTATAATTTCTGTGTGATAGAATTATCCCTTTCGGATCAGCTGTTGTTCCTGATGTATAGCTGATATTTGCGAAATCATTGGGCTTAACCTCCTTGCAGGCATCAATTAGCTTTTGCCTATTGTTTATTAGAAATTCATTACCTAGTTTAAGTAAGTCTCCGATAAATATGTCATTTTCACTTAGTTTATCTTTGTTGTCAAGGTAGATGATTTTTTTTACTAACGGCAACTTCTCTCTTATCGATTCGATTTTAAGCGATTGATTTCCCGAAACGAATATTATACTCGTTTCGGAGTGCTCAAGTCTGAATAGTAAATCAGGACCATCAAGCTTTATGGAAAGAGGGATGTTGATTGCTCCCGTGTATAAAATAGCAAGTTCGCTGAGCACCCATAACTTTCGTCCTTCGGAGAGGAGGGCTATTTTATCATTCTTCTTGACACCTAAACTTAATAGACCCGCTGCAAGTCGATATACTTCCTCTCTAGATTCTTTGTATGACGTGGCCTTAAACTCGTTGTTTTCCTTTTCCCATATAAATGGGTTATTGAAAAATTTATTCACGCTCTCCTCGAATAAATCAATAATGGTCTTCATGGTTTGAATCAATTAAGTTGTTACTTGCGAAAAGTATTACACCTAGTGCCTACTAAAATCCAAATCTAAGAAATTGCGGCGAAAAAACAATCATTAAATAATGGTTAAGCGACTTTCTTTGTATGATGAATTGTACTTTTGTAAGTATATATCAATTCGGAATGTCAATGTTAACTTATAAGGAAGGTTGTAGCTGTTGTCCTCGTAAATGCGATGTTCGTAAAGATTCGTTGGAGTTAGGGTTTTGCAATACTACAGATCATCCAATGATTTCAAGCATTTTTCTGCATAATGGGGAGGAACCTATTATTTCAGGCAACAAGGGAATTTGCAATGTGTTTTTCGCACACTGTAATCTTCGATGTGTGTATTGTCAGAATTACCAGATAAGCCAGAATGATGGTTTTGAAGAATCATGGCTTATGAGTGTTGAAACTGCCGCTGATCGGATTATTGAGATCCTTAACAAAGGGGTTAATCTGTTAGGGTTTGTATCCCCTTCGCATCAAATACCTCAGATGTTGAGAATTGTTGATGAATTAAGGCTTAGGCGTTATAAACCAATCATTGTTTATAATTCCAATGGTTACGATAGCGTTTCGACGCTAAGGGTTCTTGAGGGTATCGTAGATGTATATTTACCCGATTTTAAGTACTTCAGCAACGATCTTGCTAGAGAATATTCAGGTGTTACAGATTATTTTGAGGTTGCCTCAAAGGCATTACGTGAAATGTATCGGCAAAAAGGTTCAACTATTCTTTTAGGGGATGATGGATTAATCGAAAGCGGAATGGTTGTTAGGCATTTGGTCCTGCCAGGTTCAACTGATGATAGCGTGAGCGTGCTTGAATTTATTGCTGATGAAATATCACCATCTCTTCATATTTCGCTGATGTCGCAGTATTACCCTACTGAAAAAGTTTGTAATACATTCCCTTTAAACCGTAAGATTAGTAAAAGCGAGTATTTAAAAGTGGTGAGTAAATTAGAAGTTTTAGGCTTTAAGGGATGGATTCAGGATATAGACAGCTCCGATTTGTATAGACCCGATTTTAATAAGAAAAATCCATTTTCGGGTTAATGTAAAGTGCAGGAATACAACGATGTATAGTTTTTACGCAAGAGTATTATTTAGCCATAACTAATTATTTTGGTCAATAATAAGGCTTTATATACTTTTTTTTGTAATTTGGTAGTTTAAAAATATACCCAAAACCTATGAAAAGAATATTACTGCCTATTTTACTTATATCGCTGCTTGTTAGCGGATGTCGTTTCTTTAACAAGAAAGATTCTAAGAAAGTTGATACTCTAGCTGCATGGCAGCTGAAGCAAGATAGTATCAGTAAGGTACAGGCAGCTATTGCTGCTCGGGAGGCTGCAGTTCAGGACTCTTTGAGAAGGGTTCAGGAGGTGCTTGATCAATTCCATTTCAATGTTATTATTGGTAGTTTTAAAGTGCCTACCAATGCTGACAGCTGGTTACAGGAGGTTGTGAAAATGGGCTATACAAATGCTAAAATCATTGATTCCCCAAATGGATTCAAGTTGGTTTCAATCGGAGCATACGAGTCATATAGTAAGGCATTTGCTGAGATTGAGAAGATAAACGAAGGGAAAGAGGAGGTTGACAAGACTGAACTCTGGATTTTTGACTCAAAATAACGATTTGATTTTTTAAAAAGAAGCAATGGTAGTCCATTGCTTCTTTTTTTTGATAAATATTGGTTACATGGGAAAACCTCATAGGAATAATCCCTTTTTTTAGTTTTATTTGCAACCGAACCTTAAAAACTCAATAAATTCTAAAATATTAAAAATGGAACAACTTAGACAAACATTAAGAGATTCTGCAGCAGCACGGTGGACTGCGCTTGCGGTTGTCTCTTTTACAATGCTCTGTGGTTATTATTTAACAGACGTAATGGCCCCTTTGAAAGGCTTACTCGAAGGACAATTACATTGGGATAGTTCAGAATATGGATTTTTCACCAGCGCTTATGGTTGGTTTAACGTATTCTTGCTGATGCTTATCGTTGGGGGTATTATCCTCGACAAGATGGGCGTTCGTTTTACTGGTTTAATGGCTGCAATGATTATGGTTGCAGGTACTACCCTTAAATATTGGGCTGTATCAACTCATGCGCTTGATGGTCAAACCTGGCATATTCTTTTCTGGGATTTTAACGCTCAAGTATTAATGGCTGGTTTAGGCTTTGCCATTTTTGGGGTTGGTGTTGAGATAGCAGGGATTACAGTGTCAAAAATAATCGTGAAATGGTTTAAAGGTAAAGAACTTGCATTGGCTATGGGATTGGAGATGGCTACTGCTCGTTTGGGTACTGCTTTAGCTTTATCAACTTCACTTCCGCTAGCAAAAGCGTTTAATAACGTTTCTACTCCGATTCTGGTTTGCCTTATAATGCTTTGTATTGGTCTTATAGCTTTCTTTATCTATACATTTATGGATAAGAAACTAGATGCATCTCAGGTTGCCTTTGATAAAGCCAATAACACTGTTGATGATGAGGAAGCATTTCGTATTTCTGATATCTGGAACATTGTTTCGAATAAAGGATGGTGGTACATCGCAATTCTATGCGTATTGTTCTATTCTGCTGTATTCCCATTCCTTAAGTATGCAACCGATTTAATGGTTCAGAAATTCCATATCAACGAGGATTGGGCTGGATTAATACCGGCAATGCTACCCTTTGGCACAATAATTCTTACCCCTTTCTTCGGAAACCTTTATGATAGAAAAGGCAAGGGTGCAACAATAATGATTGTTGGAGCAATTCTTCTAATTTTTGTTCATACCTTTTTTACAATTCCATTCCTTACACATTGGATTTTTGCAATTCTACTCATTCTTGTTCTTGGTATTGGTTTCTCTCTTGTTCCTTCAGCCATGTGGCCATCGGTACCTAAAATTATCCCTGAAAAACAGCTCGGAACAGCCTATTCGCTCGTTTTCTGGGTTCAAAACTGGGGTTTAATGGGCGTACCCGCTTTAATTGGATGGGTGCTGAATAAGTACTGTTTTATCGGTTACTTCGCTGTTATGGGTACTGGATTTACAACAACCACAGGAGATCAGATTACACAAGTAGTTGCATCTGATAATGTTGTGTATGAAGTTAAAACCGTAGGCGAAATAAGTCGCAGAAATGATGATGTTAAGGTTTTAGAGTTTATTAAAAATGATAAAGGCGATATCACTTCTGTTGTTACTGCTGCACAGGATACTATCAGTACGGATTATATTTCTAAGAAGTCGTTGAAGAAAGCTATTAAGAAGAACGAAATACGTGTTACTCAGTATTCATTCTCGGATAAAGGTAAAATTGAGAAGTTTGTAACGAATAAAGGGGAAAAGGTATCTAAATTCAATAATGTTTTCTCGTTTTATAACTACATGCTTCCAATGATGATTTTTACAAGCCTTGGATTATTGGCTCTGCTTTTTGCTTTCTTGCTAAAAACTGAGGATAGGAAAAAAGGTTATGGACTTGAACTTCCTAATATTAAGAAATAGATTTAACGTTATACCGTAAAAATAAAAAGCGCCCTGATGAAGGGCGTTTTTTTATTATGTTGTTTTGAATATTGATTTTTTCTTAGTAGCTTTAAAATATAAACCAATATTGTTTTTTTTATAATGTGTCCAAGTACCCGACGTAGGAAAGTGATTAACCTAGTATAGCCCAAAGAATACTATAGTGTTAGATTGCCATACTAAACAACATTGAAATATAAACAATAATTTTCACCATAGTTAAAATTAATAAATTTATTCAAAAGTTGAGATTATGGTTTTGACAAGATATTTATAAACTATGAGTGTTTTTATTTTTAGGGTTACCCTTTGGTTGGTCAGTTTAGCTGAGCACTAATAAGTAATTTGTCTTTTACAAACCATTAGGTTTATTCTTCAATCCCTTTAATTAATGGAAGTTATATTTGTTATTTTATAGTAAATTAAATATTCTGAATGGATGAAAACAAGAGTACTTTTTTTATTTTGCAATATGCTTACCTTAAGTATGTTTGCTCAAAGCCCGAAGATTGATGAGAAGTTCGGAAATATCTCTATGGCTGAAATGGAGATGAAAGTATGTCCAATTGATTCAAATGCTGCGGCAGTTATACTATTCGATATTGGAGAAACTAAGTTTGAGTACAACACAACCGACCGGAGATTTCGCTTAAAGATTGAGCGGAGGATAAGGTTAAAGGTTCTGAATAAGGATGGTTTAGACTGGGCGAATGTTAAAATATCATTGTATCATGAATCAGAATTTATGGAGAGATTAACTGAATTCAAAGGTTTTACCTATAACCTAGTGGATGGAAAATTGCAAAAGGATAAGGTAGAGAAAAGCTCCATCTTCGAAGATAAAAAGAATGATAACCGAACAATTGTAAAAGTTGTATTTCCAAAAGTTGTTGCGGGTTCAATAATTGAATATAAGTATGAAATAATTTCTGATTATATATACAACTTACAACCATGGGCATTTCAGCATTCTATTCCGGTTCTTTTAAGTAGATATACTGTTGGCATACCCGAATACTATCAGTATAATTCCCATATTACTGGTTATGAGAATGTTTCTGTGACTAATGATGAGCAAACTAGGACTATCGTATTTGTTACTAAAGTTTATGAAATGGTAAGTGGAACATCTTACCCTAAAACACAAAGAGACGAGGTAAGATATGCTGAATCCATAAAAACTTATACCGCTCAGAATGTAAGTGCGTTAAACGATGAATCGTATGTTGATGATATTGACAACTATTTAACCAAAGTAGTATTTGAACTTGCTGTGAAAAGATTCCCCGGCGAAACACAAAAAAACTACGCCTTAAGTTGGGAGGACATTAATGATAAACTGCTTGATAATGCTGATTTTGGCAGGCAACTTGATAATGGAAATTATTTGAGCGATGAATTGAAAGCATACGTAGGCTCTGTTGAAAAGCCTGAAGAAAGATTACTTAAAGTCATCGCTTTTATTAAGAGTAAGATCAAATGGAACGATAATTATAGATTGTATTCAAGCGATGGGGTGAAAACTGCTTATCTCAATGGCGTTGGAAGTTCTTCTGATTTAAACCTTAACCTGATTGTAGCGTTACGTGAAGTTGGATTTGAGGCTTACCCAATTGCCTTAAGTACACGTTTCCATGGTCAAGTTTTTGAATGGCAAAAGACTGTAACCGGATTTAATCATGTTATTGCTGGTGTTAAAGTTGCAGATAAAATGGTGTACTGTGATGCTACCTCATCGTTTAATACCTACTTATTGCTACCAACTGAATGTTTAAATGGACAGGCACGGTTGATTGATAGTAAGAAGGGAGCTTGGGTTGATTTAAACTCAAAGACAATTTCTCGAAAATCAGTTTATGCCATGCTGAAAATAAATGAAAATTCAGATATTACAGGTACTGTTGATGTTAATTACAAAGATTACTTCGCACTTAGCTTAGCAGAGTCGGTAAAGGGTGACGATAGTTTAAAGCGTCGAAAAGAGGAAATTAATAAGATTTTAAACAATGCAACAATTGATAGTTTAAAGATTAAGTTTGGAGAAAATGGTAGCCCCGATGTAAAAGAGCATTATGAAATTAAGATGGAAAACTCTTCTCAAACCGGTTTAGATATTATTTATTTTTCTCCAATGAGTGGTTTTGGTATTGGGAAGAATCCATTCGTTAAGGTTGAACGTAAATTCCCGGTGAATTTTACTTACCCTCGTGATGAAACAATTATAGTAAAGTATAAAATACCAGCAGGGTTTAAGGTAGAAGAAGTCCCTGTGAATGCAGCTTTTTCGATGCCTGAAAACAAGGCAAAGTTCGTTATGTCATATCAAGTAAAGGATGATGAATTGGTTGTTATGTGTAAGTTAACAATTCAAAATACTCTATATGTTTCTGAGAACTATCCTACCTTAAGAGGTTTTTTTGATGAGGTTATTAAGAAACAGAACGAACAGGTTGTGCTTAAAAAGATTTAAATATTTCATTATTTGGTTTAAAATGAAAAAAATACTCTGTTTTGTTTCATTATTATTTGCTTCAGTAGCTGCCTATTCGCAGTGGAAATCTTCTGATATTCCAGATTCTCTGAAACGTAATGCAGATGTAGTTATTCGGCGCTATGCAACAGATGTGAGGATACTTAGTTTGGATAAGCAGATTACTACTATTAATAAAGTAGTAACCGTGCTCAACGAGCAAGGAAAAGATTTTGCAGAGTTTCGTGAGTATTATGATAGAAACTCAAGGATTGAGTCCATTAAAGTGATCCTTTATAACGATTTTGGAAAGGTAGTGAAGAAGTATTATATATATGATTTTAGTGATGTAAGTATAATGCCATCTTTTACCCTGTATGACGATAGTAGAATGAAGTATCTTCAGATATATCCGTTAACATACCCATATACGGTTGAGTATGAGTCTAAAATTGTTGAAAATAATATTCTTTTATTACCAACATGGTACCCTCAGTTGAGATATCGAATGGCAGTAGAGAATAGTTCTCTCAGAGTTACCTTGTCCGATTCAAATATGATTAGGTGTAAATCGTTTAATATTTCACCCCCAATTGAGGAAAAGGATGAGAATTATAGTAAAGTGTGGGAGGTAACTAATCTAAAGGCTATTGAAAAGGAGCCTTACTCACCTAATGCATTTGATTTTCTGCCTGCAGTTTTTATGTCTCCAAATGAGTTTGTATTTGAGGGTAAACTTGGTAATATGCAAAGTTGGCAGAGTTATGGTGAATGGGTAAGTCGTTTACTAATAGGAAGGCAGGATTTATCGCGAAAAGCAAAAACGGATATTCAGAATTTGGTTAAAGGAGTAACAGATGTCAAAGAGAAGGTTCGAATTGTATATAAGTATATGCAATCTCAGACTAGATATGTTGGGATCCAGTTAGGGATTGGAGGATTTCAACCTTTTCCTGCGTCTGATGTGGAAAAAAATGGATATGGCGACTGTAAAGCATTGTCTAACTACACATCCTCTTTGCTTGACACTATTGGGATTAAGTCATATTATTGCGAGATTGGTGTTGGTAATACTAGGATAAATTTTAAAGATTTTCCTAGTATTTCCCAAACAGATCATATCATTGTATGTGTTCCCATTGATAAGGATACGATTTGGTTAGAGTGTACAAGTCAAAATGATCCATTTGGGTATGTTTCGCACGTAAAGCAGGGTCAGAAGGTTTTGCTAGTGAACGGACTAGAAAGTAGACTCGTTAATACACCGGGTGCTATTGCCGATAAGAATGTTCAGGCAAGAACTATTGTTTTTAAACTGGATAGTCTAGGAGATGGCAGTGGAAAAATGAAAACTTCCGTATCAGGTGCAGAACTTGAAAATCTAATGCCTGAAATTTGGTCAAGTAAAAAGGAGCAGGCAGAAATAATTCAACGAAAATATCGAATACCAGGGATTATATTCAACGAGTATGAATATCATGTTGAAGATAGTTCTGATATAAATGCAAGTGAAACGTTGTCATTTAAGGTGAAAGGTTTTGCGTCTCAAACTGGTCGAAGGCTATTTGTTCCTTTTAACCCGTTTGTTCAGAAGTTGTCTGTACCCAGTAAATCAAAAAAGAGATTAACAAAGGTTTTTATTGATGAAAGTTATACCCATATCGATACTTTGAAATATAGCCTTCCTAGAGGTTTTAGCATAGAGTTTCTACCCAAGACAAAAACCATTTCAAACAAATTTGGCTTATATTCCACATCAGCAAGCGTTGATGGAGATAAAGTAATTGTTATAAGAAAGTATCAGCAAAATAGGGGTAAGTACGATGCTAAGGAGTTTAATAATTTAGTTGATTTTCTTTTTGATGTATCGAGACAGGATAATCAATCATTGGTTTTGATAAAAAACTAGATCGAAATGAATGAAAGAAAAGAGACGGATATTTTCCGCCTCTTATTCATTTTCTAATTATAGTTGCATCCCTGCTAGGACCAACCGATACAATTGTAATTGGCACACCCGTTTCAGATTCAATAAACTTAATATACTCTAAGAGTAAAATGGGTAGTTCGCTCTCGTTCTTCAAATTGGTAATGTCCGATTTCCAACCTTTAAATTCTTTGTAAATAGGCTCAATGGGTACATCAATCTCAAAAGGCATGGTATTGGTGATTTTGCCATTCACCTTGTAGGCTGTTGCAATCATGATGCTATCGAAGGAGTCTAAAACGTCAGCCTTAGTCATAATAAGAGCAGTAACACCATTAAGCATGATGGCATACTTTAAGGCGACTAAATCAAGCCAGCCACATCTGCGGGGGCGCCCGGTGGTTGCACCGAATTCAACGCCAATTTTCCGCATTTCTTCTCCAGTGGCATTTTCCTGTTCGGTTGGAAATGGTCCTGAGCCAACCCTTGTGCAATATGCTTTAAAAATGCCAAGCACTTCTCCAATTCTAGATGGGGCGATACCTAAACCCGTACATGCTCCCGCACAAACAGTATTCGATGAGGTAACGTAAGGGTAAGAGCCGAAGTCGATATCGAGCAATGAACCCTGTGCACCCTCTGCTAAGAATCGTTTACCTTTATTGAGCAGCTGGTTGATTTCTACCTCTGAATCGATTAGTTCAAATCGTTTTATTACCTCAATGCCCTTGAACCAAGCCTCCTCGTGCTGCTCAATGTTACTATTGTAGTTGTACTGCTTTAG
Source organism: Bacteroidales bacterium (assembly GCA_003818205.1). Classification (GTDB taxonomy): domain Bacteria; phylum Bacteroidota; class Bacteroidia; order Bacteroidales; family Tenuifilaceae; genus UBA8529. The sequence goes on along the minus strand of RPRQ01000062.1, from coordinate 17,994 downwards.
GATGTCCTTATGCTTGTTTTTAAGGCTATTATATCTTTCGTAAAAATCAACCCTTATGATATCACCAATCCTTAGGCCATTTCGACCCGTTTTATCCATGTAGGTAGGGCCGATGCCTTTAAGTGTAGAGCCAATCTTTGCTTTGCCCTTTGATGCTTCTGATGCTGCATCCAATTCGCGGTGTGATGGGAGGATTAGATGAGCTTTTTTTGATATTTTAAGCGTTGCTTCAAGGCTGACTCCCATTTTTGTTAACGCCTCGATTTCGGATGCAAATATTATTGGATCAATTACAACACCATTGCCAATGATGTTAATCTTATCCTTATGGAAAACTCCCGAAGGGATTGTGTGTAGGACGTGTTTGATGTTGTTGAATTCTAGGGAGTGACCCGCATTTGGCCCGCCTTGGAAACGAGCAATTACATCATAGCTTGTGGTAAGTACATCCACTACCTTTCCCTTGCCCTCGTCACCCCACTGAAGGCCTAGTAATACATCTGCTTTCATTAAACTGTTGTTTTGAAATTTCTTTGTTGTAACAATAAAAATGCCCTTTAAAGAAAGGACAATAATATGACTTCTTAAAGGTACGATTTTTTTAATCCTCTGGATATTTAAGTTATCAACAGTTTGTATTTAAAAAAGCGATCACTGCTTGAATAAGAAAAAGAAAACCGATGATCTATTGCATCGGTTAAAGGTTGTTGCTTAAGCATATTCTATGCATTACTTTCTAATTCATTCGTGCAGTCGAGGCATGTTCCGTAAAAGTATAAGGAGTGGTGGGATATTTTAAAGTTCATAGTCTTTCCGGCTGTGTTTTTTATCTCCTGAATACGTGGATCGCAGAATTCAATTACTTTTCCACAATGGGTGCATATAAGATGATCGTGCTGCTTGCACTCATAAGCCTTTTCAAACTGAGCGATATTTTTACCGAATTGATGCTTAACAACCAGACCGCAATCAAGTAGTAGTTCAATGGTGTTGTAAAGCGTTGCACGGCTAACCCTATACTTCTTGTTCTTCATGTAGATATATAAGGTTTCAATGTCGAAATGCCCCTCGTGTGTGTATATCTCTTCAAGAATAGAGAAGCGCTCAGGCGTTTTCCGATGACCTTTACGTTCAAGGTAATCTGTAAAAAGTTTTTTAACTGTTTCTCTAGTGCTGTTGCAGGTCATAGTATGTTTGGGTTGTTTGAGGCGTAATATCTTTAGTTTAGCCTAAATTAATGTGTATAATCTTATTAACAAGGATAATAAAAAAAGGTTTAATCGTCAAATTTCTCAACCCGTTTAACCGAGTCGATCCCTTTTATTTTCATAACATTCATTACAAGGTTGTTAAGGTCGCTAATGTTATGGACGTAAAGGTCGATAATGCTTTCGAAAATGCCATCGTGGCTATCGATATGAAGTTTTCGGATGTTTACCCTCAGCTCATCGGATATGACCTTTATGAGTTCGCTTAATATGCCGACACGATCCATTCCTCTAACCTCAATACGTGCAAGAAACGACAGCACTTTGTGGGTAGTCCATTTCGCTGAAACTATCCTATCGCCATGCTGCGACATGATGCGAATGGCTTCAACGCAGGTTGCTTTGTGAATTATTACGTTTTCTTCAGGGGTAATTGAGCCTATTACCTCATCGCCAGGGATAGGGTTACAGCATTTTGCGACAATATACGATGGGGCATTTTCATCCTGAGTCTCCCTTAAAAGGTACGGTAGTTTTAAGTCGATTTTGGGGTGTGGTTGAATGGTCTCTTCATCGTCGAAGTCGTCATTCTCTTCAACAACTTTTTTGCGTAAGGGGTTGCTTGCAAATTGTAACCCCCAGTATTTAATCCACTTGCTTTTGGTGTTCTTTTTTAAAATTTTCTTGAGGTCGTCAAGGGATATAAGGCTTGAGCCCACCTTGCTGTAAAGTTCATCTTTCGAGAGAACTTCATAAGCGGGGAGTATCTTTTTGAAAACACGGGATGACGGAGTGATTCCAAGCTCTGCTAGTTTCTTTTCAACAAGCCCCTTCCCTTTTTCAAGCCTGTTTTTTGTTTCTGCCTTTAAGGCTGATTTTATGGCAAGTTTTGCTTTAGCGGTAATTACGTAATTCAACGATTCCCATGATGGTTTTTGGGTAGTGGCAGTTATTATTTCAATCTGATCGCCGCTATTCAGCTCGTAGCTTAGGGGTACCAGCTTGTGGTTAACCTTCGCCCCTATGGCTTTATTTCCAATTTCGGAGTGGATTTCGTAAGCGAAATCAAGGGTTGTTGCTCCTTTGGGCAGCGTTTTGGTGTCCCCTTTCGGTGTAAATACGATGATTTCTGATGAAAAGAGGTTGAGCTTAAACTCATCGAGGAAGTCAAGGGCGTTAGCCTGTGGGTTTTCGAGCATCTCTTTGATGCGCTTTACCCATTTGTCGAGTTCATTCTCTTGGCTCGATGCGTCTATCTCTTTATACTTCCAATGTGCAGCAAATCCACGCTCTGCAATATCGTCCATCCTTTGGGTACGAATTTGAACCTCAATCCAATGGCCGTTTGGTCCCATTACCGTACAGTGTAAGGCTTCGTAGCCATTTGCTTTCGGGGTGCTCACCCAATCGCGAATACGGTCGGGCTTGGGCTTGTATATGTCTGTTATTAGCGAGTATATGTGCCAGCATTGGGTTTTTTCAGGGATGTGAGGGTATGGTTTGAAAATGATTCGAATAGCGAGTAGATCGTAAATATCCTCGAAGGTTACGTTTTTCGATTGAATTTTCTTCCAAATGGAGTAGATTGACTTTGGGCGTCCTGTTATTTCGAAATCGATGCTGTTATCTGCGAGTTTTTTTATAATGGGAAGAGAAAAGTGGTTGATTAGCTGAATCCGTTTCTTCTCGCTATCGGCAATCCGGTTCTTTATCTCTTCGAATACTTGGGGGAATCGGTATTTGAGGCTTAAATCTTCAAGTTCAATTTTTATTGCGTAGAGTCCAAGCCGATGGGCAAGGGGTGCGTATAGGTATATGGTTTCTCCGGCAATTTTCATCTGCTTATGAGGTGCAAGAGAGTCGAGCGTACGCATGTTGTGCAGCCTATCGGCTAGCTTAATGAGTATTACCCTAATGTCATCGGCAAGGGTAAGTAGCATTTTCCGGAAGTTTTCGGCCTGTAATGATGAGTTAGCGTCGAAAACCCCTGATATTTTTGTTAACCCATCGATGATTGATGCAATTTTCTTCCCGAAAATACGCTCCATGTCTTCAACGGTGTAGTCGGTATCCTCAACAACATCGTGTAGCAGGGCGCAAGCGATGGATTTGGCTCCAAGGCCAATTTCAGAAGTTACTATTTTGGCTACAGCGATAGGGTGTATGATGTATGGCTCGCCAGATTTTCGTCTAACCCCTTTGTGGGCCTCGTTGGCAAGGTTGAATGCTTTTTGGATAAGGGCTTTATCCTCATCGGAATTACATCGAGTGCAATTTTTGAGTAAATCTTCGTAATGCTCTTGGATTAATCTTTTCTCTTCTTCCTGTTGAAGGTTCATATATTCATCAATGTGCAAAATACATTTATTTAAATGCCCTTATTTAGGTTTGCATTTGTCCTGTAAAAGTAACAAAAAAACTTAGCGCAATGGTAGGTATAGGTAAGCTTTTAATGAAATGGGTTATGTTGCTATTTATATACTACGACAAAACTGCCCTCCTTGATTACATCACGGTTTCCCACGGTGTGAACAACTAGTCGGTAGATGTAGGTTCCTTCTCTGGCCAGTTGACCATCGGGCATGTGTCCGTCCCAACCCATGTTTTCGCTACTGAATATCAAGCTCCCCCATCGATTATATATGCTAAGCGTATAGTTTGCTCTAAAGGTTATTGTTGGGGCTAGGATGTTACGAGTTTTATCGAAACCTGTTGTGTAATCGGCTGGCATAATCGCATTGGGCATAACAACTCCAGGGATAATGTCAACGCATTGTATTCTCGATTTACTGAACATGGCGATCTGCCCAAGCAGATTCCTTTCGAATGCTTCGATCTGGTAGCAGAATTTAATTGAATATGGGTCGGGATCTCCGGAAAGTTCGCTAACATCGTCGATGAGTTCTGTTTGGTCGGTTTCGGGAAGATAGACGGGAGGTAATGGGGTTGCTTTATAGGCGTATCGTATTACTCGGTATCGGGCGTAGTTATCGCTTCGTTCGGGTATGGCTCTATCGATGAAAAGTTCATCCCACTCAATCCTATTCTGCATGTTATTTTCGGCAACTATATTGGGCGTTATGGAGTTGGCATGGTTTGTAACTTTAACTATTTTGGGGCAGCTGTTCAGCGCGTCAATCTTATAGTAGAAGGGGCGGGTACGGGCAGCCCAACTATCGCTGGTGTCGGAGTAGAATGTTTTATACTTGTCGCTAAAGGGGTGCAGTATCTTTCTGCTAAAAATACTTTCTGTAGAATCAGGGTGCTCCCAACGGACTACTTGAAAATTAGCTAATTCGGTGCTTGGGTCTATTTTGAAGTATATGTTATTTCTGTCGTCCTCGGCCATGATAGAATCAACGGTCATGCTCGTTGGATGAACTGGCATTGCTGTTCGTTTATAGAACAGGTTAGATTTGGTGGTGTATGGAAGCCCGCCAATACTTGTTGTGTCTTTTGTTGCTACAATGTAGAAGTAGTAGTCTTGGTTTTGAGTAATATTTGAAAAGCGCGCTGTGTTGGTTGTGCTAGGAAGACTTAATTGGAGTACGAACGATGCAATAGCAGGATTGTTGCTCATATATACGTCGTATTTTTTTATTCTATTTCCCCACCCCAGATATCTATCCCAAAAAAGGGTTATTGCATTATTGCAGCTATCGTAAAAGGTTTTGTTGGGGTCAATAAATATGTTGGAGTGAGGGTCTTGTGTTTGGCTTGGCTTGGTTGGCCCTTTTGAAGCAATGGTGTAGGTTACTCTTCCATCGTTAAAGGAAGTTGAGTTATCGGTATAAGATGTTGCAGGGACAAGAACCGAATCAATCGCTTCGTATATTCCTAGCGGATGTAATGGATCCACAAACTTTTTATAAATAATATAGCCTATAGGATCGGGGTATAGCGGGTTGTGAGGTGGTGGTGTCCAGTAAAGGGTTGGACGCCCTGTGGCTATGTCAAGGGTGGTAATATATTCAAATGTAGGGCGTTGCGGTTGCTCGTAAATTATTTGAGAATAGGAAATCATTGTTAACGCAAAGTTAAAAATGATTAATACCAAAAACTTACGGTTCATAACCAATTAATTTAAGTTACTAACAGGTCCTGCAACGCACTCCGTTAAATCGTTACTGCGAAGATAGACATTTGCAAGATTCATTAGCTGCTCGGGGGTAATAGTTTTTATCGTTTCAATAGTTTTTTCGAAGAAATGGTAATCTAAGTCGTTGTACTCAAAAAGGCTTGTTATGCTATCGGCAATTGCAAAGGCACCATCGAATGAGCGGAGCAGCTCGCCGAGCAGGTAATTTCTTACCAGGTCTAGCTCCGCTTCGCTTACGGGTTCAACCTTTAAACGATCAATTTCGGCATATATTTCTTTTAGAGCGGGGAATGTGAACTCGGCACCAACCTCGGTGCCGATAACTAATACGCATAGTTCCTTTAGGGTTAGTATGGATGATGATATTCCATAGGTATAGCCCTTATCCTCTCTGATATTCTTCATCAATCTTGAGCCGAAGTATCCTCCAAGAATGGTATTCAACACGACCAAGCCGCAGTAATCGGGATGTTTACGGTCAACCAGCTGTCGGCCAATTCTGATTGCTGATTGAACGGCATCGGCTTTTAGTGAGAAGAATTTCTTTTGAACAGGTGTGCTAATTGTTGGGAAATCAACTAGTACTGTTGATTCTGCACCCCAGTTCGATTCGCCGAAGTGTTTTATTACGGTATTAAGCTCATCATTTCCAATTTTTCCTGAAAGAACAATTGTGCATCGGTTGGCTGTGATGAATTTATGGTGAAAGTCAATGAGATGATTTCTTTGCAGGTCTAGGTAATCCTGTGGTTCGGCGTAAACCCCATAGGGGTGCGTGTTGCCAAATAGCCCTTTGAAGAAATCTTGCCTTGCTAGGGTGGTAACTTTTTCGAGCTCAACGATTAGCGATTGCTTCCCTTTAATTCTATATGTTTCCAATTCTTTCTCAGGGAAAGATGGACGTTTTATTACCTTTTCGAGTACTTGAAGGGATTGGTCAAGGTATTTGTTGAGCGATAACAGCGTAACCTTCCCGAAATCTCTATCGGTGGCATGCTCGCAAAAGCTACCGTAGTAGTCGAATTTTTCAGCAATCTGATGTGAGGTTAGACCCGCTGTGCCCTCTGTTAACATCGCCAAGGTAGCCCTCGACTCGATCCTTTTTTGCTGATACCTTGAGCCCGCAAAGAAGTTGAAGTCTAGCCTGCACACATCCTCAGAGCCTACATCGATAACGAGTAATCGTACTCCATTGGAAAGAGTAATCTCTTCAGCTTTGGTAATGTTAATTTTATTGGGAATTTGCCTTGTGGGCGGGGATTTTCTGTTTAACATCTGTTGGGTATTAAAAATTTTATTCTGCTGATGAACTTCCATTGCTTTTAGCTTTGTAGTAAAGCGTTGAGCAGTTCGTTTCGGTAAAGATTTTTGATGCAACCGCTTTGACCTTTTCGGCAGATACTTCTCGGTATTTCTCAACCTCAAGGTTAATTTCGTTGGCATTGCCTAAGAGTTCATAAAATGCAATGTTCATCGCTTTGTCCAACGGATTGGCTTCACCAAACTTAAAGTTAGATTCGAATTTATTTTTAACCTTTTCAAGCTCATAGCCATCAATGGACGTGTTCTTGATTGATTCGAGCTCATTATTGATGGCCATTTCAGCGATTTTGAAGGTGGTATCCTTGAAGAGCCTCCCTGTAATAACAAATAATCCCTCTTCAATGTCGCCTGTAATATAGGCGTTAATATCGCTGAATAGGTTGTGTTCCTTGACGAGTTTCTGGTATAGCCTCGATGATTTTCCGTTCGAGAGGAGGTCTGAGATTAAATCGGTTGCTTGGAAGTCTTCATGCTTTCGACTGTTCATGTGAAAAACCTTGTAAATAGAGTTGAAGGGTACATCCCTTTCAACCTCAAGTTTTCGCGATTCAAGTTGCTTTGGTTCTTTAGGTAGGTTGCGCAAAGCGATGGGGCGCTTATCTATTTCACCGAACCATTTTTTCGATAGGTTCATTATCTCTTTAGTATTAACCGGACCTGTAACGCTGAGTATGGCATTGTTTGGAGCGTAATGCTTATAGAAAAACTCTTTGACATCGGTAAGGGTTACGTTTTTGATATGGTCAACGTTTTTACCAATGGTTGGCCAACCGTAAGGGTGCATTGTGTATGCAAGTGGTCTGAGTAGTAGCCAAACATCGCCGTAGGGTTGATTTAGGTATCGCTGATTGAATTCTTCAACAACAACATTCCGTTGAACATCTAAACTTTTTTTTGAGAAGGCAAGGCTCATCATTCTGTCGCTATCGAGCCAAAAAGCCGTTTCAAGATTTTCTTTGGGTATTGTTATGTAGTAATTGGTGAAATCGTTATTGGTAAAGGCGTTATTTTCACCTCCAGTTCGTTCTAAATGCTCATCGAAAACAGGGATATTAGCTGAGCCTCCAAACATAAGGTGCTCGAAAAGGTGAGCAAATCCTGTACGGTTGGGGTTCTCATCCTTTGAGCCAACATCATATAGCAGGTTGAACGATACAATGGGGGTGCTATTGTCGTTGTGGACAATTACACGCAAGCCGTTATCCAAGCAAAACTTTTCTATTTCAATCATTCTGAAATATTGCTAAATTTCTGAAAATAAATGAGATTAAATAAACAAACTGCAATTGCTGTAACGAGTTTTATAGGCTAATTGGTGTTAAATATGAATGTAATACTTGCAGTTAAACAAACAATGATACTTCAAATATAGATGTTTTGTAATATTAACAAAAAAAAATGGATTAATTGTTGGAAATCTTTTATTACTTCTTTTTTAAACTAATTGAAATTAGGGGTGAAGTAATCTTTTTTGGATAGAGCTAAGGATTGAATTATATTGTACCGTGAATTCGATATAACAATGCATGTTATATCGCTATTTATTAGTGCTTTAATACTAACATTATGTTTTTGGAAGACTGGAATAATGGAACTGGAGTGATCCGGCAACTGCCGGATCGGTTCGCAAGCTCGGTTCCATTTTTCTCCAATAAAGTAAAATACTGATAATATTGCATTTAAATAGTTTCTTATGTCGAACTGACGTTATTGTGGGTAACTTTGCGATTATAAATTTGTTTAATGAGGTCCTTTCAAAACGTATTCTCCTATTTGCTTATAAAAAGTCGTAGTTTAGGCCAACGACGCTTAATACTGATTTTGAGCTTTGTTGTAGGGGTGTTAAGCGGTCTTGCAGCTGTATTGTTAAAGAATACGGTACATTTTCTGCATGATTTTATTCAGGATTTAGTGAGTCAGGGGTCGTATAACCTGCTCTACCTGGCGTTGCCTGGAATGGGGATTATTATTACTGTGATGTATGTCCGTTACTTCGTGAAGGATAACATTGGTCATGGGGTAACTAAAATTCTTTACTCTATCTCCAAAAGGGGGAGTAAGATAAAACGGCATAATACCTATAGCTCAATGGTTGCTAGTACCATTACCATTGGCTTTGGAGGTTCGGTTGGAGCCGAAGCGCCAATCGTTATGACAGGTTCGGCCATAGGCTCGAATGTAGGGCAATTCTTTAGGCTGAACTACCGAACCTTAACATTGCTTGTAGGTTGTGGTGCTGCAGGCGCAATTGCTTCAATTTTTAAAGCACCGCTTGCAGGGTTGGTGTTTACATTGGAGGTTTTGCTGCTCGATTTAACCATGAGCTCGATTGTGCCTTTATTAATCTCATCAGTTTCCGCCGCATCAGTTTCGTACTTTATACTAGGGAAAGGTGTGGTTTTTGATTATCAAGTAACTCATCCTTTCTATCTACATAATATTATTTGGTATATCATTTTGGGCGTTTTTTGTGGTTTGGTTTCGGTGTATTTTACCCGAATGCTAATGAAGGTAGAAGGTCGTTATGCAAAGATTACAAACCCCTATAAGAAGTGGATAATAGGTAGTTTAATGCTTGGTATTCTTATCTTTATTTTTCCTCCGTTATACGGTGAAGGTTATGATACGCTGCAGTTACTCCTTGATGGACGTTCATCGGAACTGTTTATTAATAGCCCTTTTGCAACGTTTCAAAATGAATATTGGCTACTCCTTGCCGCATTAATTGTACTGCTAGCCACAAAGGTTGTAGCGACAGCAACTACCACGGGTGCTGGTGGGGTGGGGGGCATATTTGCCCCAACGCTATTTATGGGAGGCGTTGCAGGCTATTTTGTTGCCAAGATTATTAACCAATTCGTTTTCTTTCAGGTATCGGAGAGTAATTTTGTTTTGGTGGGTATGGCAGGGATGATGGCAGGTGTAATGCACGCTCCGCTAACCGCTATTTTCCTGATTGCCGAGATTACAGGTGGCTATGCGCTCTTTATCCCGCTGATGATCGCTTCAACGATATCGTTTATAACAATATTATACTTCGAGCCGCACTCAATATATACAAAACGACTTGCCGCAAGGGGAGAACTTTTAACCCATCATAAGGATAAGGCTGTTTTAACGCTTCTTCAACTGGAGGATCTTATTGAAAAAGATTTTACTTCGGTTGACCCCAACGACTCTCTTGGTGCTTTAGTAAAAGCCATTAGTCAATCGAAACGTAATATTTTCCCAGTAGTTGATGAGAACAAGAAATTTGTGGGGATAGTACTTCTAAATGAGATTAGGGATATAATGTTTAATGTCGATATGTACGACAATACCTTTGTGAGGGATTATATCTCGCTACCACCTGAGTATATAAATATCAACGACTCCATGAATGAGGTGATGAGAAAGTTTGAGGATTCTGATTCGTGGAATCTACCCGTATTGGATAATGGTGGGTATATTGGGTTTGTTTCGAAATCGAAGATTTTTTCAGCTTACAGGAATGTTTTGGTTCAATTCTCAGAGTAGTAAATCTTACCACGGAGACACTGAGAACACAGAGTTCTTTTAAATAAGAGATAATTTAACTTTTCGAATTGTACTTTTACAAGCACTGTATAAATCTAAACCTAGTAATGTTCAATTTAAGATTGTACAGCGTATTTCAAAATTAATAATCGTTCAGGAAATCTGACAAGATGAATCTAGTAAACTCGCTTGCATTATGCTATAATAGAAGGTGTTTTTTAGTAACAGTTTCTTACTAAAAAATCGAAGAGTTTAGTGATTCTCTTTGCCCTCTGAGTCTCCATGTTTCTTTATCTGTAGCTGAATAGTTATAATATTTCAAATTAAAATATCATTATTCCAATTCAAAAGTTATACTTTTGCGTCAAATTTCAACTAAATACATCTATGGTACGAGACACACAAATATTTGATCTGATAGAGAAGGAACGTCAACGTCAGATGCACGGTATAGAGTTAATTGCCTCTGAGAACTTTGTTAGCACTCAGGTGCTTGAGGCAATGGGTTCGGTTTTAACCAATAAGTATGCCGAGGGTTATCCTGGTGCTAGATATTATGGTGGCTGCGAGGTTGTTGATCAAACAGAGCAGATTGCTATTGACAGGCTAAAAGAATTATTTGGTGCTGAATATGCAAACGTTCAGCCACACTCAGGCGCACAGGCGAATATGGCTGTTTTCCTTGCAGTACTAAAACCTGGTGATACATTCCTTGGACTTGACCTATCGCATGGCGGACACCTTTCACACGGATCGCCGGTTAACTTTTCTGGATTATGGTTTAAGGCTGTTTCCTATGGCGTAAAAGAGGAGACGGGTCAGGTTGATTACGATATGATGGAGAGAATGGCCATTGAGCATAAGCCAAAACTTTTGGTTGGTGGCGCTTCGGCATATTCAAGGGAGTGGGATTATAAGCGTATGCGTGCGATTGCCGATAAGGTGGGTGCCCTTTTCATGGTGGATATGGCTCACCCTGCAGGGCTTATCGCTGCTGGATTGCTTGAAAATCCAGTTAAATATGCCCATATCGTAACATCTACTACCCACAAAACCCTTCGTGGACCACGTGGTGGTATCATCTTAATGGGTAAAGATTTTGCGAATCCATGGGGCTTGACCACACCAAAAGGCGAGGTTAAGATGATGTCGCAGATTATCAACAGCAGCGTTTTCCCTGGTATTCAGGGTGGTCCATTGGAGCATGTTATTGCTTCGAAGGCAGTATCGTTCGGTGAGGCGTTAAGGCCTGAGTACAAGGAGTATCAGTCACAGGTTAAGAAAAATGCTTCAACTTTGGCTAAGGCATTCACTGCAAAAGGTTATAAGGTGGTTTCAGGTGGTACCGATAACCATTTGATGCTAATCGATCTCCGAACAAAATTTCCTGAGTTAACAGGAAAAAAGGCTGAAAATACTCTTGTAAAAGCAGATATAACCATAAACAAAAATATGGTTCCTTTCGATAGCCGTTCACCTTTCCAAACTTCTGGTATTCGTGTTGGCTCACCCGCCATTACAACTCGTGGGTTAAAGGATAATCATATGGCAGCTATTGTTGACCTAATTGATCGGGTTCTTTCTAACCCCGATGACGAAAAAGTTATCGGTGAGGTAAGGGCTGATGTTAATAAGCTGATGAAGGATTTTCCGCTATATGCATGGTAGCAAGTGATAAAAAAGCCTCGCAATCGCGAGGCTTTTTTATGGTATGAAATTTTCTATCTTAACGTCAGTTCGATGTAAGAAACAATTTAAGTGCTATGTTATCAGTATTTTACTTTGAGGGAAGAAATGGAATGATGGAAAAATGGAATATTGGAAGAAAAAAGTTAGAAAAAACCCCATTATTCCACTATTCCATCATTCCAATACCAAATGATAAACTTGTAACAAATTACAAGTTAGAGTATTACTATCATTTCTTAAATCGAACTCACGTTATCTTAGTTTAAACCCCAACATGGTTATATCATCAATCTGCTCATACTTATTATTCATCCATTTATCAAGGCTCATCTCTACGCTCTCCTTTTGCTGATCCATTGGTAATTGATGGATGTCTAATAGTAAGTTTCTAAATCTTTTTGCGCTGTATTTACCACCATTTTCTCCTCCAAACTGATCAAGAATACCATCGGTAAGCATATAGATGACATCCCCTTTTTGAAGTTGAATATTTGAATTAACAAATGGTTGTAAGCCTTTGTAGTAGTGACCAACGGGGAATCTGTTAGCCTTTACTTCAATGAGTTCGCCATTCCTTAAAATGTACATTGAGTTATAAGCGCCCGCAAATTGAATTTCTTTTGTTTTTAAATTGATATCGCAGAAAGAAATATCCATACCATCACGGGTAACAGAATCGTCGCCCGATTGCTCTAATGATAAAATTATTAAATCCCTCAATCGTTCAAGTACCTGATTTGCTTGTGTGATTTCGCTGTGATTAATTATCTCGTTTAGGAACGCATTGCCAAGCATACTCATAAATGCACCGGGTACTCCATGTCCAGTGCAATCTGCTACGGCAATTAGTAAATGTTCAGTGGTTTGCTTAATCCAATAAAAATCACCGCTCACGATATCTTTTGGTCTAAAAATTAGAAAGTGTTCTAAGTTATTCTGACTTAATGTTGTTGTGGAGGGTAAAAGTGCTGATTGAATTCTGCTAGCGTACTGTATACTATCCCGTATTTGTTTGTTTTGTTTTGATATCTTCTCGTTCTGCATCGATAGGGTATCGCGCTGTGCTAATATCTCGGAATTCTGTTGTTCTAGCTCGTGGTTTTTATCTACGATTTCATTCTTCTGTTGTTCAACCTCTTCGGTTCGTTCAGTTACTTTTTGTTCAAGTACCCTTTTTTGTTCAATTAAACTCCGTTCCCGGTATTTGATGAAAATAATGACAGAGAAGATTATAGAGAGAAAGTAAATGGCATATGCAATATTGCTTCGCCACCAAGGTGGTAGCACTTCAATAATAATGAATGAACCTTTCTCATTCCATATTCCATCATTATTACTTCCTTTGATCCAAAGTTGGTATTTATTAGGAGATAAACTTGAGAAGGTTAGAACTCGTTTGTTTCCTATGTCAATCCAAGAATTTGATGTGCCGTCGAGTTTATATACATATCGATTTTTATTTGAACTAGTATATTCAAGTGCCGAGAATTCTACGTTAAAGGAAATGTCGCCATAATTTAGTACTACTGTATCTTTACTTGCAACATGAACGTTTTCTGTTCCTTTCTTGTTTAATTTCTGGAAAGATGTAAACTCAATCGAAGGGACAAATTTGTTTTCAGATATTTCATGAGGGTTAAAAGAGTTGAACCCATTCATCCCTCCAAAGAAAATCTCACCATCCTTACTTTTATGACTTGCTCTTAGGTTGAACTCAGCACCCTGTAAACCATCCTCTTCTGTAAATGTTTTGATTTTCTCATTACCTTTTTTTAGCTCAGATAAACCTTTGCCGGTTGCAAACCACATGTTTCCAAAATCATCTTCAACAATCTCATAAACGATGTTTGAGGCTAAACCATCCGCTTCGGCATAGTATTTGAAAATATTATTTTTGATATTCAGCCTGTTAATGCCATTTTTTGTTCCAATCCAAAGTGTCGAGTCGGGTGTGTAGCAAAGTGAAACGATGTAGTTATCGCATAACGTATTATTGGATTTCTCGTCTCGAGTAAAGTTTTCTATCTGATCGCTTTCGTAGCTATACTTATCTAACCCATTCTTGGTTGCAATCCAAAGATTATAATTATAATCAAGGGCTAACGAATAGATAAGATTATCGCTTACCTTTTCCCCTTTTACTCCTGAAGAAGTAAAGCACTTGAATTCTTTATTCTTCATATCTAGGTAGTAAAGACCTCCTTGCGTACCTATCCAAACATTGTTGAACTTATCTTTGAGCATGCAAACGGTGCGATTCCCAGCAAAGTCGGGTATTTGATTTGTTTTGTAGTATTTATTTAAGCTAACAAACTGGTTGTCTTGAAAAACATAAATTCCATCCTGAGTACCAATCCAAATCTCATTTTCATTGTATTCGAAGATTACATGAACAAAATCATTGACCAAATGATTTTTCCCCGATAATGATGTTGAAAAGTGTTGTGCTTTATTCGTTTTTCTATCAACAATATTCAACCCTTTACCCCAATTTCCTACCCAAATATTGCCTTTTTTATCTTTATAAATTGATGCAATAACGTTATCGAGTAGGTCAATGGAGTTTGATTCAGACGATTTTCTAAAGAGTTTAAATTTTGGATCCTTTAAATCGGTTTTATCAAGCCCATTTAATGTCCCAATCCATAAATTCTGTGATTGATCGATAAACATAGAGTTAACAAAGCTATTGTTGAGATAGCTGGGGCTTAGCTCATCCTTGCTAGTTATTTGGTTCAGTATTGTAATCTTATTGTTTTCGTATGATAGTTTCAACATTCCACTTCCTTGTGTTCCTGCCCAATAGAACCCTTTTTGATCTTGAACTATTGATCTTACCTCTACTGAATTGTTATTTAGCACAATAGGATTTCGATAAAAATGATTATCACTCTTATCGAGAACATCAATACCACTCTTAGTGCCAATCCAAATACGATTCTGGTTATCTTCAAAAAGGGCTAGAATACTGTTATTGCTGATTGAGTTTTTATTGGATGGGCTATTTTGGAAGTTTGTAAACTTCTCGGTTTTTGGATCGAATTGAGCTAATCCAGATGTAGTTGCTGCCCATATAAAGCCCTCCTTATCAATGATAATTGGTAATGATCGCTCCTCTACGTTTTGATTTGCACCTATTGAATTCATGTAATGAGTAAGTTTCTTACTCTTTGGGTCAAATATATTGACTAATGGAGGAGTGTTCGTGTAGATTTTACCCGCTTTTGAAACCGCACAACCATATACATTATCTATGTATGGATCGTTCTGATATTCTGGCTTGTGTGGGTATCTGCAAAAATTATTTAACGCATAGTTGTACATACATAAACCTCTTCGAGTACCAATCCATAAATTCCCATTGCTATCCTCGCTGATTGAGTAAACCCAATTATCTGAAAGTGAGTTTGTATCAGAAGGAGTTTGGATATATTTAATAAAGCTATACCCATCAAATCGATTTAACCCATCCTGTGTGCCCACCCAGATAAAACCGCGACTATCTTGAAGAAGAGAGTAGATTACACTTTGCGATAGTCCTTGTTTTACCGTATAGTGATTAATTCTATAATTCTGTGAAAATGACGTGATCACAATTGCCATTATTAGTACTAAAAACGATAGTTTTTTCATATTCAATATTATAGAATTTGAAACGATGAAGAATATTTTCGATGCTTTATTATTATTTGAGATGTAATGATATGCTATTTTTTGTTTAATTAACATGAGTTCGATATAAGAATGCTTATTATATCATTATTTATTAGTGCTTTAATACAAATATTATGTTTTTGGAAGACTGTCTAGCCGGTAGGCAGGGAATAATGGAACTGGAGCGATCCGGCAACTGCCGGACGACGAAGTCAATAATGGGGTTACTTCTAACTTTCTTCATTGCTGTCTGCCGACTTTGCTCCGCTGAAGCTATGCAGGCAGGCAATATTCCATTTTTCCCTGCCTACCCTGCCTACCGGCAGGCAGGCGGCAGGTAGGCATCATTGGCTTCGCCGAACTAGCTACGCTGAGCTCACTACGTTCGGTTCGCAAGCTCGGTTCCATTTTAACCCAAAAAATAAAATACTGATAATAGGGCATTTAAATTATTTATTACGTTGAACTGACGTTAATTATAAAAAAGTAGTTACCACTAAGATAGAAAACTATATTATACACCCTGCATAAAATAGCACTTTTTTTAAATAAATTAGATAAAAGTAATAGGATTTGAAAAATTGATAAGCATTAGATTGTTTTTAGTAACTTTGTAATCCATTGTGGGTTATCTAAAATTTAGTAAATGGTAAATTTCTATATCGATCTGAATGAATATTCGAGCAAAAAGCCAAGAATCATTAGGCTGTTGATTTTTGGGGCAATCGTTTGCCTAGGTTTTACGATTACATCTTTAGCAATTTTCCTGACCCTGAAAAGTTCACTAGAGTGGTTCTTCCTTATTGCTGCCAGTTATATTGCTTTGTATATTTACTTTGCATGGGTCGCTTTTAAAACCAATATATTTGTTAAAGCCAATGATAATGGTATTGTTTTTAAGTTTGGGATTAGAAATGGCTCAAAAGATTATATTTTATGGGACTCAATTAAAAAGGTTAAGATAGGACCTGCATACATCACTTTTTTTAAGAAATCGGGAAGAAGGAAACGGGTTCAGCTGGGGTGGTTGACCTATAGCAGGGTGGTTGAGATAAAAGATAAGGTGGTTGCGCTATGCGATAACAAAGGGATAACCTATGAGGTTGTCGATTTTATTAGGTATTATAAAAAGAAAGATAGGAAGTAAGTTAATGGATTTGATTTTATACCTCCTTGTTGTAGTTGTTGGATTTATCGCCGGTTTTATCAATACCCTAGCGGGTAGTGGTTCGTTGCTTACCCTTCCCGTACTTATTTTCATGGGGCTTGATGCTGGTGTAGCCAATGGAACGAATCGCATTGCTATTCTACTGCAAAGTATTGTTGGTGTCGGTGGTTTTAAACAGAAGAAAGTATTTGAATGGAAGGATGGGCTTTGGCTTACCATACCCTCAATAATCGGGGTTTTTTTTGGGTCAATGATGGCCGTGAATCTTGATGCTCAATTGATGAATAGGATTATTGGTGTTTTGCTAGTAGTAATGTTTTTAATTATTCTTTTCAAACCTGAAAAGTGGGTAAATGAGCATGCTGGTAAGGTCAAATCAAACCCCAGCACCTTAAGTTTTATCATATTTTTCGCAATTGGTTTTTATGGCGGTTTCATTCAGGTCGGGGTTGGCTTCTTTTTGCTTACGGGGTTGGTTCTTGGAGCGGGTTATGATCTATTGAAGGCGAATGCCATAAAAGTATTTATTGTTCTGGTATTTACAATTGTTGCATTAGGAGTATTTATTTACAATAAGCAGGTTAATTTCCTTTTGGGTTTTATTCTTGGAGTTGGGAGCATGTTCGGAGCATGGGTTGCCACTCACATTGCGGTGAAGCGGGGAGTAAGTTTTATAAGATGGTTTCTGCTGGTAGCTGTTTTGGCTTTTGCGGTTAAGATGCTGTTCTTTTGATAATTTGTAGCTATTCAGCATTAGAAAAAATAAAAAAACCACGGATCTGCCCGCCGAACTGAGGCAGGCAGCAGGAAGGTGTGTCTCCGTGGTGAAAAGTTACTATAATTTGATTATTAATGCGAATTAAGGGTTGAGGTTCTATAAAATAATAAAAACTTTGTGAGCCTTAGTGCTTTAGTCCCTTCGTGGCAAAATAAAAAATGCCACAAAGACTCAAAGATACAAAGTTTCACTAAGATAATATTTTGCATATTACTGGTATCTAACATATTACTATTTGTAACATAATTGACATTTCAACCCTTAATTCGAATTATTAACTTGTTGGTTAATCGATTGATCGTATTCCTTCGTTATTGTTTTGTCTGTGTCAACTATTATTCTTTTTCACTACTGACCGACTAAAATACTATACAATTCATGAAATGCTTGATATTACTACATTCTATGTATAGGTCGCCCCTAATGGGGCTTGAACTTGATTTTTCTCTAATTACTACAAATAGGTCGTCGCTATGCGACTATAGAAAAGCAGCATTGCTGCGAACTATTTGTAGAATAGACGATTACATTTTAGCTAGAAGCAGCATCGCTGCGACCT
>RPRQ01000061.1 GCA_003818205.1 Bacteroidales bacterium | reverse complement strand
TTTTTCTTCGTTTTTAACATAACAAAAAAGTTTATTGAAACGAATTTCAATAAACTTTCCTGTACACCATTAAATATAAACGCTACAGATACTTTTTACCAACTATTTTTGGCATATATACCAAAAATGAAATTATTCGAATTACAATCCAATAGCTCGCAAAGGGAAAAAACGAATACGTTTTTTCTTTCTTTGCGGACTTTGCGGCTTTGCGAGAGATAAAAGCGAGTAACAGTCTTTATAACTTTAGTTTACATTTGCCTATGAAAAAAAATGGTTATCTGAAAATGTACCTGAGCAGTTACAATGTTTATTGTTATTGAGAAGCACAACTTGTCCCGATGAAATCGGGAGAGAACACAGAGGTTTGATAATTTTGGCATATATACCCAAAATTATCAATGTGTAATACCTTAAATTTTCAGCCTCTTTTAGATTGTAGCCCGTTGTATCTACAATGTCAAACCATAAATTAGCAAAACAAGCATCGTTAGGTTAGAATTGTGTTTTGTCCACAACTTTGTGCAAGGGGGTTAATTAATGTTAGCTCGATGTAAGAATCAACTTAACTACTTGTTTATTATCATTATATCCTTAATGATTAATTGGGGTATAATAGCAAGAAATGGAATGATGCCTGCCTGCCGGTAGGCAGGGTAATGGAGTTAACATAAGAAAAATAAATAACGAACAATAGAACAACGAATTTCGAATTACGAAGTAAATCAACTACTTCGACATTCATTATTCCTTGTTCGGTGTTCAATACTCATTAAATTTATCCTTAAGTTAGCACCATTAGTAGGCAGGGTCGGCAGTCACCATCCCAATTCCAAATGAAAAATTTGTAACAAATTACATTTTAGAGCATTACCACTATTTCTTAGATCGAACTCACGTTAATTAAGTATTTTTTTTACCACAAACTTCATCAATGGTGTTTTTCAACCCCTCCATGGAGTAGGGTTTTGTAATCAGCTGATTGAACCCTATGTCATTGTAATCGCTAAAGAAAACATCAGGGTTATAAGCCGTAAGGGCTATGATCGGGGTTCTTTTCTTGGGGTAATCAAAATTCTCGCGGATATACCTGGTGGTCTCAACGCCATTCATAACTGGCATTTCAATATCCATAAGAATAACATCAATATCCTCTCGTTGAAGAATTTCGATAGCCTCCTTGCCATTCTGTGACTCAAAGCACTTTATTGCAAACCTTTTAACCACTTCCTTTAAAAGCACACGGTTAATAAAAATATCATCTACAATCAGAATCCGGTATTCCATAGCTTGTGGTTCGGGTTGTTAGCGCAAATATAATACAATGCACTCGACATTTAAAGTATTATCCTAACCTGCTTAGGGTTTGAATAATTTTAGGGCTTAGAATAGAGATGGTATTTCGTTCGATGCTAATAATCTTATCATGCTTAAATTCCGAAAGGGTTCTGATTATACTCTCTTTAGTAGTACCCGCAAGCTCAGCGAGTTCTTGTCGGGTAAGAGGAAAGGTAAAGGTTTCGCTTTTATAGATAGTTTCTGAGAAGTAGATAATAATATCGGCAACCCTACCGGGCAGCTGCTTGTATAGTAAGCTCGATAGTTTCTCAGTCATAAGAATATTATCCCTGCTGATTTGCGCAATCAGCTCCAACCCTAATGCTCCGTTTTTGGCAATAATCTCTTTAAAAATTTTAGAGTCGATAAAAGAAACAACCGTAGGTTCGAGCGCAGTAACGGAGTAGTTGTAATAATCGCTTCCAAAAACCGAACTGCTTCCGATAAACTTATTTGCACCCTCGATGTTCAGCATTAAATTCTTCCCCTTCCGCATCTCTTTGGAAATCTTTACTAAACCTGAGTTAATGAAAATAATGTGTGATGCCCTTGAGTTCTGCTTTATGATTGTATCCCGTTGAGCGTATTCAACAAGATTGCAGTTCATGTTAAGCAGGTTAAGCTCCGAATCTGATAAAGAATGGCTTAATGGATTTGCTATGTCAGACATATCATTAGGATTAACAGTTGGACTTTCCATTCTTGATAGGTTTTTGTAAATTTAATAATAATCATGATTCATTGATTGAATCATCCTCGTTTTAATTGATGATTAATATCACCATCAGCTTAGAGTAATATATAGTATAATTTCTTCTTTGGTAAACAAATCAATTATAAATTTGAAGTTGATTGTTATTTCAATAGCTTTGAACAAAAACGTAATTATTTTATTAAACCCTTTCATCGATGGATAGCAAAAATTCAAACTCGATCCTAATTGTTGACGATTCTTCTACCAACCTCGTTTTGTTGGAGGCGATTCTTCAGGAGGAAGGTTATAAAACTTACACGGCCTTAAATGCCAAAGAGGCGTATGCAAGTATTGAGAAATATAAACCTGATATTATTCTACTCGATCTTTTAATGCCTCAGGTGAGCGGATTTGATATTCTTGAAAAGCTGAAGGCTTTCCCTTCGACCTCTGAAATACCTGTTATAGTGGTTTCAGCAGTCAATACGAAGGAGAATATCGATTTATGCAGGGATTTAGGTGCGGCTGATTTTTTCTCGAAACCAATTGAAATCCCATTGTTTTTGTCAAGGCTAAGGGATTTTATCTTCTAGGCAAAGGCGTTTTTACCATTAACATTTACCAAAACGATTAGCAAACTGTTTAGATCAACGAGCTGATTGTTAAAAAATAATTTTTTTGTCATGAAGAAAGGACAAGCATTACTTTTTAACGATATCTCCATTAGCGATATTTCATCAACATTCACAGGTATTGATGAACAGATTATCGATCTCCATAAATGCTCATCTGATGACTTTTTAGGTTTATCAACCGATTTTAAGAAATTTTACAACCAATCAAAGGGAATAGCCGATAATGCCAACGAAATATTTAATTTACTCTCAGAGAAGAGTAATCGTAACCTGTTTGTTGAACTCCAAACGCTATACAAGGACTTAAAAAAGATTCAAAGCCATTCCCATCAGAATTTAAGCACCATCAATACCAATTTAAGCCTTATCAAGTCATATCTTGAGCAGCTATTTATACCTATTAAGAACCTTAAACAGAACCTTTCAACCTTAAAATTTTTAATAGCAAATATCAACCTTAACGATCTTGATTATAACGAAAAGAAGAATATTAATTGGGTTGGAATGCTTAATGGCAATAGCAATTCGCTGAATGAGTATAGAGTGAGCTGCTTGTCAAGTGAGCAGCTGATAATAGCTTTAGAATCAGAAATATCTAGGATATTAAACGGGCAGGAATCTTTTACTCACACCAATAGCAATGACTTTGAGAATTTACTGAATAACATTCATTATACCATTATCTTTTTTGCCGAAAAGCACGAGGAGGTGAAGCTCCAAATTCCTGAACTAACCTCAAAAACAGAGAATAGTTCAAAAAATATTTCCGATATTATCACCAATCTGCAGTATCAGGATATTATTAGGCAAAAAATTGAACATATCCAGAAAAGCCATAGCAAGATTCTACCTGAACTTCAGGAGCTATACGATAGGGAATGCTCCGACTCGGTTAAGGAATCACAAATATTTCAGAAGGTAAAGGATATTGCAGGTTTGCAAGCAGCAATACTCGTTAGCGCGAACAAAGAGTATCAGCTTGCTATTGAGAAAATTACAAGCAGGTTTCTTGAAATAGGGGATGATATGATTGGCATTACTTCGATCTGTACGAGGTTGAATAGCTCTCAGGAGAATACCGAGGATTTGCAATTAGCAGTAATGCTCAACAGGTTAAATAATTCGGAGCAAATACTGTCGAACTTCATTGAAAGAAGCAACTCATACCATAAGCAAATAAAAACCATTAGCATCCCCCTTAATAGCGTAGCGAATAGCCTTGTTAAGCTGATTGAATCGAGTAAGTGCTATTCAGAGTCTAGCAATATTATCGCCAATATATCCGAGAGCATTAATATTAAATCTAACCTCGATGAGGTTTATAAGGATATTCATCAGTTCGAAGTGGTTATTCAAAGAATTTTAAATGATATCCTTAACATTGAGAGCGAATTCATCGTTAGAGTAAAGCAGCTGGATGAGTCGGTTATAAATAATGAAACGGTTAAAAAGGCGGGCGATAGCATTAATTCAATTTTAAAGCAGGTTGAAAACAAGGGCGATAGTATTAATCAGCTTCTTGATCATATAAAGAATCAGAGCAGTAATTCCGTTTTAGAGATCAAGGATTCGATTAAGCGAATTCGATACTACGATTTTTTTGAAAAATCGATTACCAGTATAATATCTGATCTGAATCATATTCATATCAAGCTTAGCGGTGCCGATTACGATAAATCGAATCGTAGCGAAAACCTTAAATCTATAAAAAGCCTATACACAATGGAAACCGAGCATAAAATTCATGATCGGATAGTTTTCCAATCCGATCATGAATTACTGATTGAGGACGAAAGGGAAAAAGGGAAAAATTCTGATGAGGTTGAACTGTTTTAGACAAAAATAATACAATGGAAAAAGATAAGAAACAACTTTTTAAGGTTATACCATCAACCGAGAGTGGGATAAAAAAGGTAACAATTCACCTTTCCAAAAACCTTTCGCTTGACGAAGTTGGGGCAATCAAGCTGCTTATGGTTCAAAACTTCGATAAATATCAAGTTTTTGATGTGAGGTTAAATGATGTTGAAGCGATAGACATGGGAATCATTCAGCTTCTGTACTCCTTTAAATGGACTGCTGAAAGAAAATCGAAAAAGGTTAATTTTCAAATTAACCTTTCCGATGAGCATAAGCTCCTACTTGAACATGCGGGTTTCTCCGAACTAGTTAATAATAAATAATCATATTACTGAATTATGGCCAAGACAATTCTTATTGTTGACGACTCGGAAAGTATTCGTGAAGTTGTCAGTTTTACGCTCGAAAACGAAGGTTATAATGTATTAATCGCTGTCGATGGAAAGGATGCCCTCAAGTTTCTCGATGGCAAGGAGATAGATCTTATAATTACCGACTTACACATGCCAGAAATGGATGGAATAGAGCTGATTAGAGAGGTTCGAAATATGCCTTTTTATCAGCGAATCCCAATCCTATTTCTTACCACCGAGTCGCAAGCTTCACGAAAGATGGAAGCAAAAGAGGCTGGAGCAACAGGCTGGATTATTAAGCCTTTTGTACCTGCTAAGCTAATAGGGGCGTTGAATAAGGTCATAAGATAGAATAAGATGGACAACTTTAAGCAAAAATTCATTGAAGAGGCCGCAGATTTAATCGAAGGGTTGGAGAAAGCACTTCTATTGCTTGAGCAAAACTCCGAGGATGCTGGTCTGATACAACAGGTGTTCCGCGTAATGCATACTCTTAAAGGGAATAGCAGCATGTTTGGCTTCGAGCTAATCGATCGCTACACCCATAACCTTGAGACCGTTTACGATCTGATTCGTAACAAGAAGCTTAAGCTGTCAAGGGATGTGCTTGATGTAACCTTTGCCTCTGTTGATCACTTGAAACAATTACTGGATGAGAGTAACTACAGCGATCCTGATTTCATTACGCTCCATAACTCGCTTATTGCAAGAGTTTCAAAGATAATCAACGCTGAAACTGTTGTTGAAACTGTTGAGAAATCAGCTAATCAAGATATTATTCCTGATCTGGCAAAAGAGGAGTTTACCTATTATATTCGGTTTGAGCCGATAAACGAGATATTTAAAAATGGAACAAACCCGCTCTACCTAATCGATGAGATTCATACTCTTGGGAAGGCGTTGGTTTTTGCTCACCTTAACAGGATTCCCATGCTCATTGAGCTTGATCCTTTAAAGTGCTATACCTACTGGGAGATAATTCTTGTTACGAGTGCCGATGTTGCTACATTAAACGATGTTTTTATATTCGTAGAAGGTGAATCGAAGATAGAGATTCAGCGAGTATCAGAGGAGGATATTTTAACCGATGATTTTTTTACATCCGAGTTAACCCGGATTGCAAAAATCCATAAGGATATAGGTATTGCAGCTACAATGAAGGTAGCTGAAGCGGCCAAAAAACGATTCCTTCAATCCAAGGCAGCCACAATAAAAAAGGAAAAGGTTGGATTAAAGGATGCATCAATTTCAAGCATTCGGGTTTCATCGGAGAAGTTAGATTCTTTGATGAACCTTGTATCTGAACTTGTAACAACTCAAGCACGGTTATCGCTTTTTGCAGAGCATAATAACACCCCTGAGCTCATAAGTATTTCAGAGAATGTGCAAAAGCTCTCGCGACAGCTACGCGATACCGCTTTCAGCATCGTTCTTATTCCTATAGAGCACATGCTAACCCGTTTTCAGCGGTTAGTTCGCGACCTTTCGAACGATCTTAAAAAGGATGTGGTATTTATTACCGAAGGTGCAGATACCGAGCTGGACAAAACGATAATCGAGAGCTTATCCGATCCTTTAATGCACATCATCCGTAATAGCCTCGATCATGGAATAGAGGATACGCACCTTCGATTGCAGAAAGGTAAACCCAAACAGGGTAAAATTACCCTAAAAGCCTTTTATTCAGGCGCAAATGTGCATATACAGATAAGTGACGACGGTGCAGGGATAGACCCCGACCAGATAAGAGAAAAAGCGATAAGTAAAGGCATTATACCTCCAGATAAGAAGCTTTCGAATAAGGAAATTCTCGATCTAGTTTTCTTGCCCGGATTCTCGACTGCGAAGAAGGTTACCGATGTCTCGGGTCGAGGTGTAGGCATGGATGTTGTTAAGCGAAAAATTGCCGACATCAGGGGAGAAGTTGAGATAGAATCGGAGTATGGTGTTGGAACTACTATCATAATTAAACTACCGCTAACGCTATCGATTATCGATGGGCTACTCGTTAAGGTTGACGAAACCCACTATGTGCTTCCATTGTCGGCTGTTGATAAGATATACGCTGTTGAACGTGAGCAGCTTTACGATAAGTTCAACAATGTACTCGTACTTGAAGGTAAGCAGGTTTCATTCTTCAACATCAGAAAGGAATTTGAACTTTCGGATAGCCCTCTTCCTGTTGAGCAGGTAATTGTGGTGAACTTTGAGGAGAATCGGGTAGGTTTGGTGGTTGACTCAGTGGTTGGAGAGTATCAGGCCGTTCTGAAACCGCTCGGAAAGCACTACAAGAAGCAGGAGATGATATCGGGAGCAACTATTCTGGGTGATGGATCGATAGCCCTTGTATTGGATACCAATAAGATAATTAAACTTTTCTCTCGAATAGAGGATTATACAATGAACGTAAATAGTGGAAATAAATAATACTAGGAGGAATAATCATGAACAACGAAGATCTTTCAAAAATCAACTCTTTTCTTTCGTTTAAACTTGGCGATGAGGAGTTTGCGGCGCATGTAGGAAAGGTTTTAAATATTCTTGAGATGACCAAGATTACGGAGGTTCCTCGGGCTCCAGAGTACATGAAGGGAGTTATTAACCTTCGAGGAACGGTTTTACCCGTTATTGATACTCGAATCAAATTCGGAATGCCCCCAACTGAATACACCACCAATACCTGTATTATTGTTTTGGATATCGACTTGGATGGCGAATCAATCCATGTTGGTGCGCTTGTTGATTCGGTTCAAGCCGTTCTGGAATTTGATAGCAGCAGTATTATGCCTGCTCCGAGCATTGGTAGCCGTTACCGATCCGAATTTATCGAAGGCGTTGTTAATGTAGATGAAAAGTTTATTATGATTCTCAATATGGATGCCGTATTCTCCAGCGATGAGCTCAGCAATATGCACGATAAAACGAAAGAAACAGAAGGTTCTACAGCTATTGTAGAAATTGAGTAGTTGATATTTAGTTGCTAAATGCGCTAGTTTATTTATTACCGAATGGTTGAAATCGACTATTTATATGGCATTTGTCCATTCTTCGTTTCTAAAGGATTGATTCTTAACTTTGGCTGGATTCGAATGCTTATCAACCACTCTTGGAGCTATCGATAGCTTCGGCATAGAGGAAATAAATTGAAAGAATTTCCGAAAATTATTGGGTTAAATGGTTGTTCAGCATAATATCTAGCTGCTCACGAATGATACTAACAAAAAGTGAATGGGTGATCCTCTAATCAACGAAATATTCAAGGCTGAGCTTAATCAGGAAGAGTTTAGTAAGCTGAGTAGCTTCATTTACAATGAAAGCGGTATAAAAATGCCTCCTGTTAAACGGATTATGTTACAAAGTCGTCTTCAGAAAAGACTAAAGGAACTGAGGATGACTTCGTTTAAGGAGTATTGCAGCTATATATTCAGCAAAGAGGGTATGAATACCGAGATTATCCACATGCTCGATGTGGTTAGCACCAATAAGACCGATTTTTTTAGGGAACCTATCCATTTCGATTTCCTAACCTCAACGGTACTCCCCGAGTTGCTATCTAGCTCTAAGCATCGGAATATCAAAATTTGGAGCGCAGGATGTTCAAGTGGTGAAGAGCCATACACCATAGCTATAGTGCTGCTCGAGTTTTTGGAGAAAAACCCAACCTTCGACTTCTCTATACTCGGCACCGATATTTCCACAAAAATACTTCAAAAGGCCATTGATGCGGTTTATAAGGATGAAAGGGTAGAGGGTATTCCTTACTATCTAAAACAGAAATACTTCTTGAAGAGCAAAGATCGTGACAATCCCTCAGTGAAAATGAGCTCGTTGCTTAGGAATAAGATTCGGTTTGAGCGGTTAAATTTTATGGAGAATAGCTATAGTGTTTTCGATTCTTTTGATATCGTCTTCTGTCGGAATGTATTAATATACTTCGATCGTAATACTCAGGAGAAGGTAATCGGCAAGATTTGTACAAAGATTAATACTGGTGGCTATTTCTTTCTTGGGCACTCGGAGTCAATTATGAATATGGATCTCCCTTTACGTCAAATAAAACCAACAATATTTCAGAAAATTTAGATGATAGCCAGCACTAAACCTATTAACTAACTATACCAACCCATGGGCAAGCATTTATCTGACGAAGAACTATTAGCCGAGCTGAAGAAGCGGTTTGAGGGGAATAAAAAAGCGCTACGGGAATTGAAAAACCTCAACGATGAGTTAATCCTTGTGAATAAAAAACTTGAGGAATCGGAGGCGCTAAAAAGCCATTTCGTTTCAAATATAACCAACGAAATCATCAATCCGTTTACATCTATACTTGGCCTATCAAAAGCAATTCTTTCGGTTGAGAAGGAGAATTGGAAGAGGGTTTTTTCAATGATTGCGCTTATACATTCCGAGGCTTTTAGCCTCGATTTTCAGTTCCGGAATATATTCGTTGCGGCTAAAATTGAGGCTGGAGATATTTACCCCGAGATATTCACGGTTGATATCAAGAACCTCATCGATAGCGTTATAGAATCCTTCAAGTACGAATCGAAGAAAAAACACCTTACTGTAAATGTTATACACTGCGAATCGCTCGATGGGGATAAGCCTTTCGTGTTTAAAACCGACCCCGAAAAGCTGAAGCTGATTTTTTCAAACCTCATTCGCAACGCCATAACGTTCAGCTACGAGAATGGTCAAGTTGATGTAAAGCTATGCAATAAAGATAATAACTTGATATTGCAAGTTAAAGACCATGGTATTGGTATTTCAAAAGAGAATCACACAATTATTTTCGACCGATTTAACCGTCTCGATTCAGGTATAAACTCCGTTAACCGTGGGCATGGACTTGGGTTATCGGTATCCAAAGCAATTATAGATCTATTAAAAGGCAGAATCGAGATTGAGAGCGAATTGGGTAAAGGGGCTAGCTTTACATTATATATTCCAGAATCTAATGAAGCCTCTGAGGGTTTTGCATCCGATGCGAATGAAGCCTTTTTTAATGACTTTGATAAGTTTTAATGGTATTTAAATGAATAGCTATCAGCAGCATTTTCTTTATCCATCAACACTATATGCTAGTAGTTCACCTTCGCTGGTTACTACAATCCTTGGCTCGTGCGTTTCGGTGTGCCTGTACGATCCTATCTTGAAAATAGGAGGCATTAATCACTTTATGCTTCCGCTTTGGAATGGGAATGGACTCGCTAGCCCCAAGTATGGTAATATCGCCAATGAGAAGTTGCTTGAGAAACTCTATCAGCTGGGTTCCAAGAATGGTGGCGTTGTTGCAAAAGTATTTGGAGGCGGCGAGGTAATCGATAGCTCAATTAAACAGTTTAATATCGGTGAGCGAAATATAGTCATTGCCTTAGAAATGCTTGAACGTCTCAGGATACCAGTTCTTGCAAAAAGTGTGGGTGGGAAATTGGGCCGCAAAATCGAGTATAATACGAGTACTGGTGAAGTAAGGCATCGCTTTATCGAAAGAACTGTAAATATAATGGTTTGACATGTCCAAAAAAATTAGGGTACTAATTGTTGACGACTCAGCGGTTGTCCGACAAACTTTAACGCAGATCATTTCGGATGATCCGTTGTTAGAGGTTATGGGAACTGCATCAGACCCTTTTTTTGCGGCAAAAAAAATTGCCGAGGAAGTGCCTGATGTCATTACGCTAGATGTGGAGATGCCTAAAATGGATGGGTTGACATTCCTTAAAAAGATAATGTCGCAGCATCCAATTCCTGTAGTGATAATATCGAGTTTAACAGAGGCGGGTACACAAACCGGTTTAAAGGCATTAGAGTTTGGGGCTGTTGAGATTATTACTAAACCGCAGATGAACACCAAGCAGTTCATCGAGGAGTCGCATATAAGGATATGCGATGCAATCAGAGCAGCCGCTGAAGCGAAGATAAAACGAAAAAAGATTGTTGAAATACTTCAGGTTCAACCAAAGCTCTCGGCAGATGTGATGCTTCCTCATACTCCAGCAAGCCATAGCATGATTAAAACAACCGAAATAGTCATTGCCGTTGGCGCATCAACGGGTGGAACCGAAGCGATTTTAACCTTTTTGCAAGGCTTACCTATCGACTGCCCTGGTGTTGTTATCGTTCAGCATATGCCCGAGAAATTCACCACATCATTCGCAAAACGATTAAACGACATTTGCAAAATAACCGTTAAGGAAGCTGCTGATGGCGATAGCGTACTTCAAGGACAAGCATTAATCGCTCCGGGTAACTTTCATACGCTGTTGAAACGAAGCGGTGCAAGGTACTTCGTTGAGGTCAAGGAGGGCCCATTGGTGAACCGCCACCGACCCTCGGTTGATGTTCTTTTCAGAAGTACCGCCAAATACGCTGGAGCGAATGCCATTGGCATAATTATGACTGGAATGGGCGGTGATGGTGCAAAGGGATTGCTTGAGATGAAGGAGGCTGGAGCAAAAACCATAGCTCAAGATGAGAAAAGCTGCGTAGTTTTTGGGATGCCCAAGGAGGCCATTAAACTTGGCGCAGCTGACAAGATTCTTCCTATTGAGGATATCGCTTCGTTTGTAATTAAGCCACACTAGTATAGCCTTAAACATTCAGCTTGCAATACGGTTAAAACATTGATAATCATTAATATAGTAAAAATAGAAGAACACCACACCTCAATTTAGAAATACTTCAAATGGTATAGTTCTTTAAAAAAAAGAGACATATCGCAGTTTAAGAAACAAAAAATATCTATTTTTAGTCAAATTTTCGACTATTATGGATCGTGAATACTCAAAATCCTTTGTTATAAAAAATACCCTTATCGGGTTTACAGCAGGGTTGGTAATGCTTCTTATCATACTCTTTATTGAGTCGATTTACTACAAAATTGCATTAACAATCGTTGGTGTGGTTGAATTGCATAGGATTACTCCCATTCTTTATTTTTTGGATTTAATACCAATAATTATCGGTGTTTTCTCATATTTTCTATTCAAGAACAGCGCCATATTTAAGACCCAAATAACCAATACCCTTGAACTAGAACAATCGCGCCAACGGAAGCTATACCGTTTTGTTGAAAAGTTAAAAAGCGGTGATATCGATGCCGATTATCAGCTCGATGAGTCTGATGTGCTTGGCCGATCGATTGTTAGCCTTCGCGATAGCATAAAGGTAAGCAAGCAGGAGGAAGCAGCCAGAAGGAAAGAGGATGAGCAGCGAAATTGGGTAGCTGAGGGAATGGCGAAATTTGGCGAAATACTTCGCTCGGACAACGATAACATGGAGGAGCTTTCTTATCAGATTATTAGAAACCTCGTTAAATATATCGATGCAAATCAAGGGAGTATTTACCTTTTAGAGGATCATGATCCAGGCGATAAACACCTACTCCAAACCGCTTGCTATGCCTATGAACGGAGGAAGTTTGCCGATCAGCGTGTAGAATGGGGCGAAGGATTGGTTGGGACATGCGTTCTTGAGGGCCAAACCATTTTTCTAAAAAAAGTTCCTGATAGCTACCTAAGTGTTACATCAGGCCTAGGGAAGGCTAATCCACGATGTGTTATTATCGTCCCCCTTAAAGTGCGTGAGGAGATTCATGGAGTTCTTGAAATTGCATCATTCAGCTACTTTGAACAATTCCAGATCGATTTTATTGAAAAGGTAGCAGAAAGCATCGCATCAACCATTGCCACCGTTAAGATAAATCTTAGAACCTCTAAACTTCTCCAGGAATCGCAGCTACAAGCCGAAACTCTATCCACGCAGGAAGAGCAGATGCGACAGAATATGGAGGAACTTCAAGCTACACAAGAGGAGGCAGCAAGTCAGGCTGAAAAATTCGTCAGCTTTACCAACTCTGTTAACCATACGCTTATTCGGGCAGAGTACGACACAACCGGCATCCTGCTTTATGCCAATACCCGTTTCCTTAATAAACTTGAATATAGTAGCAATAGCGAGGTAGAGGGAAAGCACATTTCCATGTTTATCAATAAAAAGGATAGGGTCTGGTTCGATGAGCTGTGGAAGAACCTCGCAAAGGGGGGAAAACATTTTGAAGGGGATATGAAGCATGTAACCCGTAGCGGTAAGGATTTATGGACCATTGCTACCTATACTTGCGTTCGTAACCAGCATGGCGGTGTCGAAAAGGTGCTATTCCTCGCCATCGATACGACCGATCAGAAAAAGCAAAGCCTCGATTACGAAGGGCAAATCAATGCCCTCATACTTTCTAGTATAAAAGCCGAGTTTACTCCTACAGGAGATTTGATTGAGGCGAACGAGAAATTCTTACAAGCAACGGGCTATAACATTCATGATGCGAAGAAAAAATCGATATACGACTTTACCCCCGACAGCGATCGCAAGCAGATAGAACGAATTTGGGATGACATAGCGCACGATATCCCTTACGAAGGGGCAATCAGAGTTTTAACAAGTAATGGTGAAGACAAATGGCTTAGAGCAACATTCTCCGTTGTAAAGGATATGTATGAAGAAATGGCTAAGATTATCTTTATTGCCAACGATATTACCCGCGAAAAAACGATGGAGCGTGAAACCAAAGTGCAAACCGAACGCTTAATGGTGCAAGAGGAGCAGCTTCGTCAGAATGAGATAGAGCTCAATCGTAAACTCCGTGAAGCCCGCGAAGAGGTTAAAAATCAGTTTAAGGAGATTGAAAAGGTTAAGATCCGAAACGAGAAAATTCTAGAGGGCTTCCTCGATGCGGTGATTATTACCGATAAGGATGGCGTTGTAAACTTCTTCAATAATGCTGCTGAGCAGCTATTCGAAACCACCAAGAGCAAAATAATTGGTCAGAATATTCGTATTCTTTTCCCTAACGATATCGATGGTAAGGATGAATTCCTCGATGCGTACCTTAGCCCTGAAAAGGAGAAAGTGGTTGGGCAGCGTCGAGAGATCAACATTACCACACAAAGCGGTAACGAAATTAATGTTTTAATGCTTCTCTCAGAAACTAAAATCGGTAGGGAAACTACCTATACCGCATTCATTCAGAATATTTCGGTTGACCTATTTTAACATAAGTACTTAGAGTGCCTAGAGTACTTCGAGTACTTCAAGTCATTTATACTTTTTATAGTATTCTAAGTACCCGAATCAATCTCTAAAATTTAGTACTCTAGGCATTCTAGGCACTCAAGGGCACTTTAAGTACTTCTCATCCTCCTAATAACCTGTTAATAACTTAACCATTTATAATACAGTCAAATACCATTTCCTCGATAATAAAGCTAGTGGGCTAAACCCAATTTTACTATTTTTGTATGATGTTATCGCTTTCTTTTGTGTATTAAATCAAACTATGGAGAACTTTATTGTTTCGGCTCGTAAATACCGCCCATCGCTATTTAATAGCGTAGTTGGGCAGCTATCTATAACCACCACCCTTAAGAATGCCATTCAACGGAAGCATTTAGCGCAAGCTTACCTTTTCTGTGGTCCAAGGGGTGTTGGCAAAACAACCTGTGCTCGAATTTTTGCAAAAACCATTAACTGTTTAAACCTAAATTCACAGATTGAAGCGTGTAATGAGTGTGAGAGCTGTGTTTCGTTTAATTCATCCCGATCGTTTAATATTCATGAGCTCGATGCCGCTTCCAACAACTCTGTAGAGGGTATTAGAAAGTTGATTGAGCAAGTGCGTATTCCTCCGCAGATTAGCAAGTACAGCGTATATATTATCGATGAGGTTCACATGCTATCCCAATCGGCGTTTAATGCGTTTCTTAAAACGCTCGAAGAGCCTCCTGCTCATGCTATATTTATACTTGCAACCACCGAGAAGCATAAGATTTTACCTACAATCCTGTCTCGCTGTCAGATTTATGATTTCAATAGAATTAGGGTAGAGGATACCGTTACCTATTTAGAATTCATTGCAAAAACCGAGAATGTAAAATATGAGGTTGAGGCTTTAAATGTTATTGCACAAAAGGCTGATGGTGCGATGCGCGATGCCCTTTCGATTTTCGATCAGGTGGTAAGCTTTAGCGATAATAACATCACCTATGCCAATGTAATCGAGAACCTAAATGTTCTCGACTATCAGTACTACTTTAAGCTGACCGATGATTTTATCAAGGGCGATTTTGCTGATACCCTTCGAATATTCGATGAGCTGCTCTCCAAGGGTTTTGATGCGCAGCAGTTTGTTTCGGGGCTGAGCATCCATATCCGAAATCTATTAGTATGTAAGGACAATCAAACCCTGTCGCTCCTTGAGGTTGGGGCAGCCATTGCCGAAAGGTATAAATCCATGTCGGCGACTTGTCCCCCTGAATTTTTAATCGGTGCGCTTGATTTAACCAATCAGTGCGATGTTACATTCCGACAGAGTACCAACCAACGACTCCATGTTGAGCTGATGCTGATTAAACTTTGCGGTCTTAATCAGGAAAAAAAAAAAGATAGCAGCTCAGCTGTAGAAGCGATAACCAAAGAACCAGAGGTCAAGAAAATCGCACCCGTTCAACCCATTGATTCATCGGTTAATGAGCCAATTGCAAAACCACAGGTAAGAACAGTCGGTCCTAAATCTTTTTCTATTAAAGGCGCAGTAAATGGAACACCTCAGCCTGTTCAACCTGAAAAGAATAATACTGAAATCGATTTAACCCTAAACGACTCCGATTCTACCCCCGATATCGACGAGGTCGTTCCTGATATCAGCGAGGATAATTTAAAGGATAATTGGCTGCTATTTGCCAATAGAATCAAGGAGTCGAACCCTAACCATAGCAGTATAATTCAAACATATCTTCCACAGCTGATTAATGAATTTCAGATAGGTATTGTACTTGAAAGTCAGCTGCAGGTAGATCTGTTTCTCGAAATAAAACCCGATTTAGTTCTCTTCCTTCGCAATCAGTATAAGAGCAAGTTGATTAATATTATGGAAACTATCGAAGAGCAGCAAACGCAGAACAGCAAACCATATACAAACGATGATAAATTTAAGTTCATGATTCAGAAAAACCCATCGTTGGTGAAATTGAAGCAAGATCTTAACCTCGATTTTAGCTAAAAGAAGTTCGGGTTAAACTAATTTTAAGTATTTTTGTTGTATAGCAATAGTTAAAATATTAAACATAAATTTAAAACCATGATAGCTAAAAGAGTTGAAGAAACAATTAACAAGCAGATAAACGCTGAACTTTGGTCTGCTTACCTGTATTTATCCATGTCGGCCTACTACTCATCCATAGGGTTGAGCGGTTTTGCGAATTGGATGCGAATACAGTGGCAGGAGGAGGTTTCTCATGCCCTAAAGTTTTTTGATTACCTCGTTGAGCGTGGTGGAGCACCCATTCTTACGACAATTGCCGATGTCCCAAAGAAATGGGACGGTCCTCTTGCTGCATTCGAAGAAGTTCAAAAACACGAAGCGCATGTTACATCATTGATCAACAACCTTATGGATGTTGCCATTGAGGAGAAAGATCACGCAACAAAAAGCATGTTACAGTGGTATGTTGACGAGCAGGTAGAAGAGGAAGCCAATGCACAAACCATTGTCGATAATCTTCGCTTAGTAGGGGGTAAGGGCGATGGGCTTTTACTGCTAGATAGAGAGTTAAAACTTCGCGTTTTTGTTGATGCAACGTTAAAGGCGAAAGCGTAATTTATAAGATTAATTGTAACTATTCAGCAGTAATCGAATTGAACAAAAACCACGGAGACACGGACCTGCCTGCCGGTAGGCAGGGGGCACAGAGTTTCACAGAGAAAATATTTATGTTTTTCGTGTTAAAGATTCTTTTGCATTTTGATACTCAGTCGTTTTTTTTAAGTGCCTCTCCCGATAAATCGGGACAAGTTGTGGTTCTCCATGCTCTCCCTGCCTACCCTGCCTACCGGTAGGCAGGCGGCAGGCAGGCGTGTCTCCGTGGTGAATGGTTACGATTAATTAAATGACATTTTAGCAGAATTAGTATTAGTATTCGGTTTTTTGTCATTAAAAAATCATCTGGGCGCAGTAAAATGCGCCCTTTTTTATTTTGCATAGTATTTGAGAATGAATAACCTTCTAGCAAATCGAAAAAAAACGGTTAAATTTGCTCGTTCAAAAAAAATTGTAAAAAATAATATCAAAGTAATGGGAATTATAGATGGTATAATTGCAAAGCTCTTTGGAACCAAGACCGATCGTGACCTAAAAGAGTTGATGCCAATAGTAGATCAGATAAAAGAAGCATACCCTCGTTTTGTAGAGCTTACCCACGATGAGCTGCGCAGCGAAACCATGCGATTGAAGAAGAAAATTCGCGATTATATCGCTGAGGAGGAAGGTAGGGTGGCTGAGATGAAGGCTAGGATGGACTTAGAAGGGGTTGACTTTGATGAGAAGGAACGAGTTTATACCGAGATAGATAAAATAGCGAAGCAAATAGATACCAAGATCGAGGAGATTCTAAACGAAATATTACCCGATGCGTTTTCGATTGTTAAGGAAACTGCTCGTCGTTTCAAGGAGAATGAAACGATTGTAGTTACTGCCAATGATTTCGACAGGGATTTAGCCGCTAAAAAGGATTTTGTAACCATTGAGGGCGATAAAGCAATATATAAAAACCATTGGATGGCAGGTGGGAACGAGATTGTATGGGACATGGTTCACTACGATGTTCAGCTGCTCGGAGGGGTTGTGCTTCATCAAGGAAAGATTGCCGAAATGGGAACTGGTGAAGGAAAAACCCTTGTTGCAACACTTCCTGTATTCCTAAACGCTTTAGCGGGTAAGGGGGTTCATATTGTTACCGTTAACGACTACTTGGCTCGTCGTGATTCCGAGTGGATGGGTCCAATCTATGAATTCAACGGCTTATCGGTTGACTGTATCGATAGGCATCAACCCAACTCAGAGGCACGTCGTAAGGCATATCTTGCCGACATTACGTTTGGAACAAATAACGAGTACGGCTTCGATTACCTACGTGACAATATGTCCATTTCTCCCGAAGATCTTGTTCAGCGAAAGCATCACTTCGCCATTGTGGATGAGGTTGACTCCGTACTTATCGATGATGCTCGTACACCGCTTATCATTTCTGGCCCTGTACCAAAGGGCGATATTCAGATGTTCGATGAGTTTAAGCCAAAGGTAGAGAAACTTGTTAATGCACAGCGTAATTTAGTAACTCAGCTCCTTGCCGATGCCAAAAAGTTGATAAGCGAGGAGAAACTTGAAGAGGGCGGTAAACTGCTACTTCGGGCGCATAAGGGGATGCCCAAGTATAAACCCTTAATCAAATACTTAAGCGAACAGGGGATGAAAGCCCTGATGCACAAGACGGAGAACTTCTACATGCAGGAGAATAACAAGAATATGCACATCGTAACCGATGATTTGCACTTTGTTATTGATGAGAAACTGAACTCAGTTGAGCTGACCGATAAGGGTATCGACCTCATTACAACCTCCTCGGAGGATTCAAAATTCTTCGTTCTTCCCGATATTGGAAGCGAGGTTGCTGAACTTGAAAAATCGAATATAAGTCATTCAGAAAAACTTGCCACAAAGGAGACCCTACTTCGCGATTATTCAATTAAATCGGAGCGGGTTCATACCGTTCATCAGCTGCTCAAGGCATACGCCATGTTCGAGAAAGACATTGAGTACGTGGTGATGGACAACAAGGTTAAGATTGTTGATGAGCAAACAGGTCGTGTTCTCGAAGGAAGGCGCTACTCCGATGGCTTACACCAAGCGATTGAGGCAAAGGAGAGGGTAAAAGTTGAGGATGCTTCGCAAACCTTTGCAACTATAACGCTTCAAAACTTCTTTAGGATGTACCATAAGCTTTCGGGTATGACCGGTACTGCTGAAACCGAAGCGGGTGAGTTTTGGACAATCTATAAGCTCGATGTGGTTGTTGTTCCTACCAATAGAAAGGTTGTTCGTAAGGATATGGAAGACTTGGTTTACAAAACCAAGCGCGAAAAATACAGTGCGGTTATCGATGAAATTGTAAACCTCATTAATAACAATCGCCCTGTGCTTGTTGGTACAACATCGGTTGAGGTTTCGGAGTTGCTAAGCAGAATGCTCAAAATCAAGGGCATTAAGCATAACGTGCTCAACGCAAAATTACACCAACGTGAAGCGGACATCGTTGCCGAAGCGGGTAGAGCAAAAACGGTTACCATTGCTACCAATATGGCAGGTCGTGGTACCGATATTAAGTTAGCCCCCGAGGTTAAAGAAGCGGGTGGTTTGGCCATTATCGGTACGGAACGACATGAATCACGCCGTGTTGACCGTCAGCTCCGTGGTCGTGCAGGTCGTCAGGGCGATCCTGGTACCTCACAGTTTTTCGTATCACTTGAGGATGAGCTGATGAGGCTTTTCGGTTCCGACCGTATTGCCAATATTATGGATAGGCTTGGACTGAAAGAGGGGGAGGTTATTCAGCACTCCATGATTTCTAAGTCCATTGAACGTGCTCAGAAAAAGGTGGAGGAGAACAACTTTGGAACCCGTAAGCGCTTGCTTGAGTACGATGATGTGATGAACTCGCAGCGTGAGGTTATCTACACCCGTCGTCGCCATGCGCTATTCGGTGAGCGGGTTGATGTGGATGTTGCGAATATGCTTTACGATGTTTGCCAAGCGGTGGTTAACGATTGCCATGGCAATATGCAGTTTGAGGATTTCAACCTTGAGCTGATCCGTAACCTATCCATCGAATCGCCCATTGACGAGAAGGAATTTCTTCAGATCAACCCCGAAGAGCTAACGGAGCAAATATATAAATCGGCCATTGATTCGTACCAACGTAAAACGGCGATCATTGCCAATCAGGCATATCCCGTTATCAAAGAGGTTTACGAGAAACAATCGGCATTATACGAGAATATCGTTGTTCCAATCTCCGATGGACAAAAGGTTTATCAGATTGTTACAAACCTAAAAAAATCCTACGAAACAGGAGCGAAGGAGCTGATCCGTTCATTCAGTAAATCCATCAGCTTAATGGTGGTTGACGATTATTGGAAGGAGCATCTCCGTGAGATGGATGAGCTTAAGCAGAGCGTTCAGAATGCTGCTTACGAGCAGAAAGACCCTTTGTTAATCTACAAGTTTGAAGCGTACGAGCTATTCAAAACGATGCTCGATAAGATGAACCGCGATGTTGCATCGATTCTCGTGAAAGCCTACATTCCAACTCGCGACCCAAGCCAAGTACAGGAGGCAAGGCAGCATCGTAAATTGGATATGAGTAGATACGAAACCAGCCGTACCGATGCTCTTCAAGCCGGTTCAAATACTCAGGAGCAAAGGCACGAACCCATTCGGGTTGAGAAGAAGGTTGGTCGTAACGACCAATGTCCATGCGGAAGTGGTAAGAAATACAAAGCTTGCCACGGACGTAACGAGGCGGGAGTTTAGTGCCCTTGTTTTTAATACGATGTGTTAGTAAAATGATATTTTATTGCTTTTAGGTAACTATTCACCACGGAGAAACGGAGGGCACAGAGTTTCACAGAGAAAATATTTATGTTTTTCGTGTTAGTGATTCTTTTGCATTTTGATACTCAGCCGTTTTTTATAATTGCCTCTCCCGATAAATCGGGACAAGTTGTGGTTCTCCGTGCTCTCTGTGCCTCCGTGGTTTTTGTTCAATTCGATTACTGCTGAATAGTTACGCTTTTTGCAATATAAATGGATAAATGGAATGATGGAAAAATGGAAAAAATTTGAGTATATAACTCTTTCATCATTCCAATATTCCATTATTCCAAATCTATAAATTTTGTAAGGTATTATACATCAAATTTATATCCAGAGCTAGGATGTCAACAGAACTATTTTTACAGGTTGAAGCTAAAAAAGCAGTTGAGAAGTTATACGGCGTAACACCCGATGACTCTCAAATACAGATACAAAAGACACGTAAGGAATTCGAAGGCGACTACACGTTGGTCGCCTTTCCTTTGCTTAAGGTATCGAAAAAGAACCCCGAGGCAACCTCACAGGAAATCGGACAATACCTTTTAGAGAATAACAAACTCATAACAAAATTCAATGTAATTAAAGGTTTCCTCAACCTTTCGCTATCGAGTGAGTATTGGGCTGAGATGTTGAATGGTATTGCATCGAGCAGGGATTATGGCTTCAAACCAAAAGGTTCATCCAACAGAACCGTTATGGTTGAGTTCTCATCGCCAAATACCAATAAACCCTTGCATCTTGGGCATATCAGGAATAACCTGCTCGGTTTCTCTATCTCCCGAATACTTGAGAAGAATGGTAACAACGTAAAAAGAGTAAACCTTGTAAACGATCGGGGAATTCATATCTGCAAATCGATGCTTGCATGGCAGCGGTTCGGTAATGGTGAGACCCCAGAATCATCTGGGAAAAAGGGAGATCATCTGGTTGGTGATTACTATGTAAGGTTTGATAAGGAGTATAAAGCGGAAATTGAGAAACTGAAATCAGAAGGGTTAACCGAGGATGAGGCGAAAGCCAAAGCCCCTTTGATGCTTGCAACCCAAGAGATGCTTCGCAAGTGGGAGGCTAAGGACTCAGAGGTTTATTCTTTGTGGGAGAGGATGAACCGTTGGGTTTACGATGGTTTTGAGAGAACCTATAATGCTTTGGGTATTAGTTTCGATAAAACCTACTATGAATCGCAGACCTATCTACTCGGAAAAGCAATCGTTGCAGAGGGTTTAGATAAAGGTGTTTTTGCTCGTAGAGCCGATGGCTCAATTTGGGTCGATTTAACGGCTGATGGTTTAGATGAAAAATTACTGATGCGTTCCGATGGAACTTCTGTTTACATCACTCAGGATATTGGTACCGCAACCCAACGTTTCGATGAGCATCATCTCGATGAGCATATCTATGTTGTTGGAAACGAGCAGGAGTACCATTTTCAGGTGCTTAAGCTAGTTTTAAAGAAGTTAGGTTATAAGTGGAGCGATAGCCTTTTTCACCTATCCTACGGGATGGTTCAATTGCCTGAGGGCAAAATGAAATCGCGCGAAGGAACTGTGGTTGATGCCGATGATCTGGTTGAAGAGATGATTTCTACCGCTCATGAGATGTCTGCCGAACTTGGCAAACTCGATGGGTTAAGCGAATCAGAGGTTGCATCAATCTGCAATATGGTTGGGCTTGGAGCGTTAAAGTATTTCATTCTAAAGGTTGATCCTAAGAAGAATATGACCTTTAATCCTCGTGAGTCAATAGATTTTAATGGGAACACAGGACCATTTATTCAATATACTCACGCTCGTATCTGCTCAGTGCTTCGTAAGGCACAGGAGATGGGGCTAGCGGTTTCGGATTCGATCTCAAGCCAAGGCTTTTCAACCGTTAAGGAGGTTGAGCTGGTTAAGCTGATTAGCGAATTTCCGATAATCGTTGAGCAGGCAGGTAAGGATTTTAGCCCCTCGGTTATTGCCAACTATGCCTACGAGTTGACCAAGGAGTATAACCAATTCTACCACGATCATCCAATCATTAAGGAGGAGAATAAAGAGATTCAGGCGTTAAGATTATCGCTTTCAAAAATTGTAGGCGATACCATTCGTATGAGCATGTGGCTACTGGGAATTGATGTGCCGGAAAAGATGTAAAATTAGCTGAAAGCTAAATATTTAAAATCACTACTGACCGACTAAAATATTATATAATTCATGAAATACTTGATATTACTACATTCAATGTATAGGTCACCCCTGCCTACCCTGCTTACCGGCAGGCAGGCCTAATGGGGCTTGATTTTCGGGTTTACCCGAATTATTGACTTCGTTGCCTGGCAACTGCTGGACCGCTAAGTCAATAAGGCGGGTTAATAAAAGTTACTACAAATAGGTCGTCGCTCTGCGACTTTAAAAGCAGCATTGCTGCGAACTATTTGTAGAATAGATGATTATATTTCAGCCAGAAGCAGCATCGCTGCGACCTACTGAATTTAGATTCTTTCTCGGTTAATAATGATTTAAAATATTGAATTTAGTATAACCTAAAGCACAGTAATTATGGCTTTTCTAAACTGGACTGAAAGTTTAAGTGTAAAAATCAATTCTATAGATGAACAGCACAAAAAGCTGATAGAATTGATAAACGGATTTTATGAACAGGTAAGTCATCGAACGAATGACGAAAATATTTCGATTCTGTTAAAAGGAATGAAGGATTACACTCAAATGCACTTCGATTATGAAGAGAAGTATATGAAGCAGTTTAATTATCCCGATTATCCAAGTCATAAAAAAGAGCATGATTTTTTTATATCGAAAGTAGCAGAAGTAGAAGAGAAGGTAAAAAAGGGAAAAGTTGTATTATCATTCGAGATCACATCATTTTTAAAGGATTGGATTAAGAACCATATCCAGGGTTCTGATAAAAAGTATACCGCTTTTTTTATTAAGAATGGGATTAAATAGTTACTGCTACTGGGATTTTAAAGTGAGTTATAAAATGTAATTATGCCATTATTGTTGGAATAGAATATAGAAAAAGCCCTTGTTATAAGGGATTTTGTGTTTATAATTTGAACATATTAACTCTTCCTGAAACCCTATATCTCGATTAACCTAACAAATGGTAAGGAGTGAATCACCTTATATTTTCCCAATTCTCTTTAGCTCCCAGAAACACTTTGCAGTAGCATTTATATCAACAGCAGCATTATGTGCTTCGTCAAACCCTGTCCTGAATAGTTTGTAGTGTAACTCCGATAATTTAGGCCATTTATAACCGTAAGGTCCAGCCAATGCACAAAAATTTGTAGTGCTTTGCATTGTACAAATCTTTCTTTTAGAGGGAATAATGTTTTGCATCCTTACCCTTAAAAATTCTGCTCCTACAATTTTTTCGTCAAAGCTTATATTGTGTGCTACAAGAACTTCAGCCTGATCTATTAATGAATGAAAATGCTTTAAAACAGCTGATAATGACTCTCCTTCTTTTAGGGCTTTTTCTGTTGATATTCCGTGAATGCGAGAAGCATCAGCAGGGATTGTAAAGCCTTCAGGTTTAATTATAAAATCACCTCCAGAAACCTTGTTCCCTTTTTCATCATAGTACAGGAATGCCAGCTGAACAAGCCTTGGCCAATTATTTAGGTCTGTTACAGGTGCTTTCCAATTTCTTGGTAATCCTGTTGTTTCGGTATCAAAAAATAAATACATAAATATATTTCTTTAGATTTTGGTTCTTATGTGTAAAGCAGCTTGTATAATTAACCTAAAGTTTATTATTACCCTTATAAATGCAACTATATCCGAAATGCCCATTTTTTGGTAATTCAAAACTAAGCAATAAAATACACAGATGCAATGGATAGGGCATTTGCTTTGCACAAGAACCTTTCACCTTTCCTGAAAGAAGGGGTCGGGGGTGAGTAGGTTATTTCACATTTTCATACAAACTTTTGGTTTGTAGATTATGCTTACCCCTTGAGGTTACCTCGGGGTTAACATCAAGCTTTAGTAATTTCGGTTTACTGCCAACCTCCATTGCAGTGAGATAAACTAGTTTGGTTATTTTTAGCATCTTTTTGTAATCGATAAATTCTAGAATATCATTCGGTGTGTGGTAATCATGGGTGAACCCACAGAAGAACCAAACAGAAGGGATACCAAAACGAATATGTGGGTATTGGTCGCTCCTGAAATAAACTCTTTGAGGATGAATTAGGTTGGAATACTTGTAGTTAAATCCCAAATTAATTCCAAATTGCTTATTGGTTTTATGAATTGATGCGTCAAGCTCTGTGCTGAGC
Organism: Bacteroidales bacterium; assembly: GCA_003818205.1. GTDB lineage: Bacteria > Bacteroidota > Bacteroidia > Bacteroidales > Tenuifilaceae > UBA8529. The sequence continues at coordinate 5,258 of RPRQ01000061.1, read as the reverse complement.
AAATCAGAACCCACTAAGTATAAGCTATCGGGGTTGTTCCTGCCGAGCATATCCATATTGAGGCAAGTATTAATCTTCTCGACAGGGATGGATAAATTATTGATGAAGTAATGCGAACCAATATACCCTCTTTCCTCACCTGTAAACCATGCAATGATAACCGATTGTTTAGGTTTTTCAGTAAGCAGTGCTTGAGCAATCTCCATAAGGGCAACAGTTCCTGTTGCATTATCGTCGGCACCTGCAATTATTTCACCATCACTAATTCCAAGATGATCGTGGTGCGCACAGATTACGATGTATTCGTTCTTTAAAACAGGATCTGAACCTTCAACAAGGGCAAGTACGTTACGTGTTGTAGCAGGTGTCGTTTTAACCTCAATATTTAGATTAACCAACGTTTTGGGTATTACCTTGCATGGAACTTGAACCCCTTTACTTACACTTTCAAACATTCCTGCAATCTCGCTTTTTGGAACCCTTAAAATTGCAGAAGCAACATCGTGGCTTATCTCTGCTTGAAAAAACGGTAAATTTGGTCTTAAAGGGCTATCTGTGGTTTTAGCTAGCGGAGCTGGTATGCCCCTTCTTTGAGAATCGTATTGAATGGGCATTCTGCCACTAGGAATATCTGCAAAGATAACTTGACCTTCGGCTTTCTTCTTCTCCCGATCCATGTTTACGATAGAAAGTACTGCAGCAGCTCCCTTATCCCTAATGGCTCTAATTCTTGATTCAAGCCTATACGAATAGGTAAAACCCAATGCAAATTGATTATCAGGTAGTTGTTCATCGAGAAGTATAACTACTTTACCAAAAAGATCTAGATCTTTTAAATCGTCCCAACCTTTTTCTTTATTCACTAAACCCAAACCAACAAAAATAGCATCACCGTAACATGAGCCTGATGTGTAGAAATTTCCACCAAAAGATTCTTCATAGTAATATGTTTCCTCACCTTTTTCTGTAATTACTCTTAACCTTGAATTGGCTGTTGAAACCTTGGTAACGCTTATTGGAATTGATTGGTAGAATGAACCATTAGGTAGAAATGGTTTAAGTCCTACATTTTTACACCAATTTCCAAGATATAGGGTTGCAATTTCGAGTTCGGTGGAAGGCGTTTCTCTGCCCCTGAATTCGCTTGCTCCTAGGAAATCCATATGGTAGCGTAGCTCTTTCTCTGTTATTGTCTTCAACCCTTTGTTTTGACCTGATACAGAGATGATTGAAAATAATAAAATAATAATTGAGATTGATTGAAATAGCTGTTTCATTTGAGATATTATTTAGGGTAAGTATTGTAAAACATTGATTTTCATTAAATTATTCTATTAGACCTCATTTTTTTTCAGAGGTTTAATTATCAGAAAAGAGTTATAAAGCTCCTGTTTTTGCATTCTTTTAGAAACTGATTAAAGTTTAATAATTATAGCAATGGGATGAAATATTTGTAAAAAGATAGACATTAAGGGTATTAACAAAATCACCCCTCCGGGGTAGTACGCTTGTAGGTTACCGATGTTTCAGCCTTCTGGGCTTAATGTATTGGTAGCTGTAGATGAAGACACCGTTAGGCGTGATATCTCGGTATAAAGGAGATTCTTAGTTTATCCTAAACACCGTAGGTGTGGTATACTCCTTTGAGAAAAGGATGACCCCTCTATTATAATCAGTGATTTTTCTTTGTATGAAGAAAGTTTATCATCAAATATTTAAACAGTTTCTTAAATTCTTTTTTAATTTTAAAGAATTAATTAGAAGTTGAGAGTAATCAAAAACGTATTGCATGAAAAGCATTTTAATTGCATTAATCATAGGCGTTGCAGCAGGATTAATAGATGTAATTCCAATGATTATCCAAAAATTGGATAAAAGGGCTTGCTGGTCGGCATTTAGCCATTGGGTTGTTCTTGGGTTGATTATACCATTCGTTCATTGGGATATTCAACCTTGGTTCAAAGGATTGATAATTGGCGAACTAGCCACGATTCCAGTTATGATTATTGTTTCTCAGAGGGATAAAAAAGCATTAATCCCAATAAGCATATTTTCTGCTATACTAGGTATTGGTGTAGCTGTGGCTGGGTCAATTTTTATTTGCTAACGATATGGAGTCCAAGAATACACCTAACACCCAGTTGATTGCACCATGTGGAATTAATTGTGGGGTTTGCTTAGCTTACCTAAGAACAAAAAACAAATGCGAAGGCTGCTGGGGTTCCGATACTAAAAAGCCAAAGCATTGTGTGGCTTGTAGCATAAAAAACTGCGAACATCTATTAAAAACTACCTCTAAGTTTTGTTACGATTGCGAGAAATACCCATGCTCAAGAATAAAACAGCTTGATAAGCGGTATCGGACAAAGTACAAAATGAGTATTATTGATAATCTCCTTTTAATCAAGGAATCAGGGTTAAGCAATTTTATTCAACTTGACAAAATCAAATGGAGTTGCAAGAATTGCGGCGGAACGATATGCGTACATCGTGGATATTGCTTGGATTGTGATAATATGAGTAATAGGGTAGCAAGTATCAATAATTAAATCGATTATCAAATATAAATATGAATCAAAGAATCTATCAAGTTGATGCATTTACCGATAAGGTATTTGGAGGAAATCCCGCTGCTGTTTGTCCTCTTAAAGAATGGTTGAGCGATGAACTTCTTCAGAAAATTGCTATGGAGAATAACCTTGCCGAAACGGCATTCTTCGTTAAGCAGAACGAGCAATATCATATTAGGTGGTTTACCCCAACGGTTGAAGTTGACCTTTGTGGACATGCAACTCTTGCAGCAGCCTTTGTTCTATTTAGCTACGAGAATCATAATGGGAATGAAATTCAATTCTATTCCCTACGAAGTGGTGGATTAACGGTTAGCAAGCAGAGTGATTATTTAACCCTGAATTTCCCAACCGATGTTTATGAACGCATCGAACTATTTGAAGAATTAACCATAGGTTTTAAATTTAAACCCATTGAGGCGCTAAAAGGGAAAACGGATTATATGCTTGTTTTCGAGAATGAGGATCAAATCAATAAATTATCACCAAATTTTGATGCGATTTCAAAATTGAATGCTCGTGGTGTGATTGTTACAGCTAAGGGGAATAGCGTTGATTTTGTATCACGGTTTTTTGCACCACAATCCGGTATTAACGAGGATCCGGTTACCGGCTCAGCACATACAACGCTTACTCCATACTGGGCTAAAAAACTAGGAAAGAATGAATTATCTGCAATACAGCTCTCGGAACGTAAAGGGTATTTGAATTGCAAGTATTTGAATGAACGGGTTGAGATTAGCGGAAAGGCTAAACTTTATCTTATTGGTGAAATCATAGCTGAATAATAGATATTTTAAAATATGAGGATTGCAATCACATCAGATATACATGGGAATTCATGGGCGTTAGAGGCTGTTCTTAGCGATATTGGTCAAAAGGGTATTACTTCTATTTATGATTTAGGCGATAGCTTATATGGCCCATTAGACCCAAAAGGTACATTCGATCTGATATCAAAGAATAATATTATAAGTTTATGTGGTAATCAGGATCGAAATATTGTTGAGAACCAGCATGGTAATGGGAATCAAACATTAGGTTTTGTTTTGCAAGAATTAAATGCTGATGCTATTAATTGGCTCACGGAATTACCCAAAATAAGGCGTATTAACGATAGTATTATACTCTTTCATGGGACACCTGCTAACGACATGGAATATTTAGTAGAACAGCTGAATCCTGGTTATGTTGGAATTAAAGGTACTCATACCTTGGATGGGATATTGAAAGGAATTGCTGAGCATATAGTTTTCTGTGGTCATAGCCATAGTCCTAGAGTTGTAAAAACTGAAAAAAAGTTAATTATAAACCCTGGTAGCGTTGGTTTACCTGCATACGATGATGAATTGCCTATTCCTCACAGGATGGAAAATTTTTCACCTTTGGCTAGATATTGCATTCTAGATAATACAGATAATATCAAGATAGAACACATTGCTGTTTCGTATGACTTTATGAAGCCAGCTAATAGAGCAAAAAAGAATAATAGACCCGATTGGGCAAAATGGATTGAAACGGGCATTGCATAGAAATTAGTAAATTAACGTCAGTTCGACGTAAGAAACAACTTAAATGATATATTATCAGTGTTTTACTTTATTGGGAGAAATGGAACCGAGCTTGCGAACCGAACGTAGTGAGCTCAGCGAAGCTAGTTCGGCGTAGCCAATGATGCCTGCCTGCCGGTAGGCAGGGAAAAATGGAATGTTGAAAGAAAAATGTTAGAAGAAACCCCATTATTCCACTGTTCCCTGCCTACCGGCAGGCAGGCACCATTCCAATTCCAAAAGAAATATTTGTAACAAATTACATTTTAAAGCATTACCACTATTTCTTATATCGAACTCACATTAAATTAGTATGATCGAATATTGGGAGTCACGTTTTAGTAACGAGGGAGCAATGTGGAAATTTGAGCCATCCGATTCCGCAGTTGCTGCAATGAATTTATTCAAGTCAAACAGTATTCGTAAAATTTTAATTCCTGGATGTGGATATGGTCGCAATACAAAGATATTTTACAATAATGGATTTGAGATTACTGGAATAGAAATCTCTAAATCAGCCATCGAAATAGCAAAAGAAAATGGATTGAATTGCAAATTCCATCATGGCTCGGTTGCATCAATGCCATTTGATAATGATCAGTATGAAGGGATCTTTTGCTATGCATTAATTCATTTGTTAAATAGAACTGAACGACGAGCATTTCTTGAATCATGTTACAATCAATTAAAAGTAGGTGGATTGATGTTTTTTGTGATTGCCTCAAAGGCAATGAGTTTATATGGTAGCGGTAGATTCTTAAGTAAAGACAGATACGAAATATCAAAGGGATTAAAGGTATTCTTTTATGATCAGGATTCTACCATAAAAGAATTCTCGGATTTTGGAATAGTTGAATTTAAAGAGATTGAAGAGCCCGTTAAATATATGGTTGGGCAAGAACCAATAAAGTTAATACAAGTAATCTGTAAGAAGAGATAATATAACACTGTTAGAGTTCTAAACTCTGACAGTGTTATAGTTTGTGAAGAGGTATGCCCATTTAATATATATCATGGTAATGATGCCAAAAATAGTTGGTGAATTTAATGAAAATAGAGATTAACTTTAGTCAGTAAGGTTAAGAGGACGTAGGCTCTGCTGGAGAGCAACCTGCTAGCAATAAACCTTATGGATATA
>RPRQ01000060.1 GCA_003818205.1 Bacteroidales bacterium | reverse complement strand
ACGGTCTGAGGATGGCATATTTACGACAAAGAGTTTAATATTTTTCAATTATCGCAAAGAAAAGGGCTTGCACAAACACATTTGTACAAGCCCTTAATTTATCGGCAGTTTTTCAGTGCCCTCCCCGAATGAGTGGCTCTTTCTGCTAATAGACCAGTGTTGGATAGGTAAAAATGTATTTTAAACCGCCTCTCTAACCGTTTGCTTGCTTGCCATCCGATAAGTATATGAATGGAAAATATGCCTTCGGGCAAACCGAACCTGAGCCGATGAATTCAGAAACTTGTTATAAATATTCTTTGGTATTCCGAAATACTCATAAACGCTGCCATCCTGAAAGGTAATTGCTAGCGTTTGCCCTTTATAAGTATAATTGTCGATTATCGAATTATTAGTTATTTGAATATACTCCGCTAAGTTGGATGCCTGAGTTTCGGGCGAAATACTCACCAAAAAATGATACGCCTCAATGATGTTTTTACTAAAATCCTCCGCCTCGGCTTTACGCTCATGGTCATCGTTAAACTTATCGGGATGCCACTCCTTCATTAAATTTCTGTAATTAGCTTTCAAGCCCCCCAAATCCGTCTCAGGTGCAATATTCAGTAATCTTCGGTACTCAACAATTCGTTTCATAAATATTCTTAAAGTAATTTTATTTCAGGGGTGCAAAGGTAATTTAAACGGTTACACTACCTAACTTACTTTAAGAAAGGCTCTTTCTAATTAAATTTAGCGTGGAGGCTTGGTTTGCTTAGATGGAGATCATTCTGAAATACTCATCCTTCCTAATACTTCTTCATAGCCATACCTGATCAACCTAATACTTTTTTAGGTTATCTGATAAATCACGCTCTTTTGTTTTGAAATAAAGCAAAAATTTACTTTTGTTAAAGTGTAAATTAGTTACATTTAAACACATAATCTTTTTACATCGCTTTTATTTTAAGATCTACGCTAAAATGGAGTCAATTGCATTTATTGATACTGAAATTGAACCGAAGAGTCAAAGAATTCTCGACATTGGTGGCATTAAAAACAACGGAAGCTCGTTTCATTCCAATTCTGGTTCGGCATTCGTTGAATTTTTAAAAGATGTAAGATTCATTTGTGGTCATAACATATTGAATCACGATATAAAATACATCCAGAAACATATCGTTGAGGCTAAGATTAGTCCAATAAAAGTTATTGATACTCTACATCTTTCTCCTCTACTTTTTCCAAAAAGACCTTATCATGCTTTACAAAAAGATGATAAGCCGCAACCCGAATACTCCAATAATCCACTGAATGATTCTATTAAAGCAAGGGATCTTCTTTTTGAAGAAATTTCAGCATTTAAACAGACCGATGAAGTACTAAAACAGATTTTCTATTTACTCCTAAGTAACAAAAGCGAGTTTCGCTTCTTCTTTGAATTCATTGATTACAGGATAGATAACTCAAAAAATCTTGAATTGCTTATTCAAGAAAAGTTTCGAGCAGAAATATGTGAGAATTCAAATCTGACAGAATTTGTAGTACAGCACCCCATTGAGTTGGCTTATTGTTTGGCTCTTATACATTGTAACGATCGTTATTCAATTACACCACCTTGGGTATTAAAGAACTACCCTAAAGTTGAAAGAATAATGTACTTACTAAGAAACAATCCATGCCTGAAAGGCTGTATTTATTGCGATCAAGCGTTAGATGTACGTAAAGGGCTTAAAAGATTTTTTATTAAGATTGACAGTTTTAGAACTTATGCCAATGAGCCTTTACAAGAGAATGCGGTAAAGGCAGCAATTGACAACAAATCTATTTTGGTGGTATTCCCAACCGGAGGGGGTAAATCAATTACATTCCAGCTTCCAGCATTGATGAGCGGGGAGGCGACAAAAGGTTTAACCGTTGTGATTTCTCCGTTGCAAGCTTTAATGAAAGATCAGGTCGATAATCTGGAGATAATTGGCATAACCAGTGCTGCAACAATAAATGGTTCGCTCGATCCGATTGAAAGGGGAAAATCATTTGAAAGAGTCGAAGATGGTTCGGTTTCTCTTCTTTACATCTCACCGGAATCTTTGCGTTCAAAAACTATTGAAAGACTACTATTAGGAAGAAAAATTGTTCGCTTTGTGATTGATGAAGCCCACTGCTTTTCATCTTGGGGTCAAGATTTCAGGGTTGATTACTTGTACATTGGTGATTTTATCAAATCTCTTCAAGAGAAGAAGAATCTCGAGGATCCAATTCCCATTTCTTGCTTTACTGCTACCGCTAAACAGAAAGTTATTGAAGATATTCGTGACTACTTTAAGGAAAAATTATCACTCGATTTAGAAGTTTTCTCCTCAAAAACATCAAGAACAAACCTACAATACAAAGTATTAGAGAATGACAGCAAGGAAGAAAAGTACAACACGCTCCGTGGCCTTATTGAAGGGAAACCGTGTCCAACAATTGTTTACGTTTCGAGAACATACAGAGCATATAAGCTAGCAGAAAAATTGAACAACGATGGTATAAATGCAAAACCATACCATGGAAAAATGGATGTGAAAGAAAAAAAGGCGAACCAAAATGCTTTTATATCTGGTGAGATTTCAATAATCGTTGCCACCTCTGCATTTGGAATGGGTGTAGATAAGAAAGATGTTGAAATGGTTATTCACTACGATATTTCTGACTCATTAGAAAATTATATACAAGAAGCTGGCAGGGCAGGTCGAGATGAAAAAATAACCGCCGATTGCTTTGTTCTATTTAATGAAGATGACCTGGATAAACACTTTTTTCTCCTTAACCAAACGAAACTTAGCCTTAAAGAAATTCAACAGGTTTGGAAAGCTATCAAGGGCATTACAAGATTCCGATCACAGGTATCAAACACAGCGCTCGAAATTGCACGAAAAGCGGGTTGGGACGATACAATTGCTGAAATTGAAACAAGAGTAAAAACAGCAATAGCCGCGCTTGAAGAGGCTGGGTATATAAAACGGAGGCAGAACATGCCCAGAGTATATGCAAATAGTATTCTGACAAAAACAGCACAGGAGGCCATTGATAAGATAAACCAATCATCAAAATTCGAGGAGAGTCAGAAGGAAAAGGGGATACGAATAATAAAAAAACTGTTTTCGAATAAAAGCCGAAAACAATCAAATGATGATACGGGAGAGTCGCGGATTGACTACCTCTCCGACCATCTAGGAATTGTGAGCGAGGAGGTCATTCAAATTGTAAATCTGCTTCGTGAAGAAAAGATATTAGCGGATGCCAAAGATTTAACGGCCTTCATAAAGAAAGGGGAAAACAAAAATCACTCAATAACAATGGTCGAAACGTTTAGTCAAATTGAAAAAAATCTCCTTGCATTTTTTGAGGAGGAGGAAAAAACGTTCAACCTAAAGGAGTTAAACGAACAAATTGAAGTAAAAGGGTGTAAGGATGTAACCCCCAACAAGATCAAAACAATCATTAACTTTTGGGCTATCAAGAATTGGATTAAACAGCGTCATCTTGAGTACTCTAAGAATCATGTGGTGATTATATGCTGCCAACCCAAAGAGACTCTAGCTGAACGATTAAGAAAAAGATGCGAACTAGCCTCTTTCATTATTGAATATTTATACCTAAAGAGCGATATAAAGTTAACTGAAAAGGAGGTTGGAAAGAATGATGCTTTAGTTGAATTTTCGATTCTCGAGTTGAAAGAAGCATATGAGAAATCGCTAACTCTATTTAAAAATAACATTTCCATTGATGATATAGAGGATACCTTATTCTATTTATCACGAATCGAAGCGATTAAAATTGAAGGTGGGTTTTTAGTAGTGTACAATCGGCTTTCCCTCGAAAGGCTTGAGAAGGACAACAAAGTTCAATATAAGAATGAAGACTATAAGAAACTGAGCCAGTTTTATGAAACCAAAGTTGAGCAAATCCATATTGTGGGAGAATACGCTAAAAAAATGATTCTCGATTACAAAGGGGCATTAAAATTTGTTGAGGATTATTTCAAGCTGAACTATACTTCTTTCTTAAACAAATATTTCCCTGGAAAACGTCAAGGCGAAATCAAAAAGAACATTACCCCTGCAAAATTTCGGGAGTTGATTGGTACTTTATCACTATCTCAATCAGAAATAATCTTAGATAACAAAACAAAATACATTGTTGTTGCTGCAGGGCCGGGAAGCGGAAAAACAAAAGTGCTGGTTCACAAGCTAGCATCATTGCTTTTAATGGAAGATGTTAAGCATGAGCAACTACTAATGCTTACCTTTTCTAGAGCAGCTGCAACAGAGTTCAAAAAAAGATTGATTAAACTCATTGGTAATGCTGCTAATTATATTGAAATTAAAACATTTCATTCTTACTGCTTCGACCTTTTAGGGAAAGTTGGATGTTTAGAAAAATCAGATGAAATAATTAAAAACACCATTGATAGAATAAAAAACAAAGAAGTTGAAGCGAATAGAATTACTAAGACAGTTCTTGTGATTGACGAGGCTCAAGATATGAATGCCGATGAGTTTGCATTAATAAATGCCCTGATGGAGCAAAATGAAGAGATGAGGGTTATTGCGGTTGGTGATGATGATCAAAATATTTATGGCTTCCGAGGAGCAAATTCTAAATTTCTGGAAGAGTTCATTACAGAGAAAAAGGCTACCAAATACGAGCTCATTGAAAACTTTAGAAGTAAAAGTAATCTAGTTGAATTCACCAATGGATTTGTAAAACAGATATATAAAAGATTAAAAACATTGCCAATATCGGCTAAACAAGCGGATAAAGGGATTATTAAAATAGTCAATTACAAATTTAATAATTTAATAGCCCCATTGGTAAAAGATATTCTCACAACCGATTTAACAGGAACTACGTGTGTTTTAACTCAAATCAATAAAGAAGCGATTGAAACAACAGGATTACTATTAAAAAATGGATTGAAAGCTAAACTAATTCAAACGAATGATGGCTTTGGCTTATTCAATCTTGTTGAAGTTCGTTTTTTCCTGAATGAACTTAAATTGCACGATGATGTGTTTACAATCAGCGATGAATTATGGGATAATGCTAAAAAAGAGCTGATTAAAAGATTCAAACAAAGTTCAAAAATCGAGATCTGCTTAAACATTATAAAAGATTTTGAAGTAGCTAACTCTGGGAGGAAATATATATCAGATTTAGAGGTATTTATAAAAGAATCAAAACTTGAAGATTTTTTCAGCCAGAATAGCGAAACTATTTTTGTATCAACAATCCATAAAGCCAAAGGCAAGGAGTTCGATAATATTTTTCTACTACTTGACGATTTTAATCCTCGAACGGATGAATCAAAACGACAGTTGTACGTGGCCATGACAAGGGCAAAACAAAATTTGACCATTCATTTAAACGGGAATTATCTCGATAAAATTAGTGCCGATAATTTGATGCGAATAGAAGATAATGAAACCTATTTGCCACCTTGCCAACTGGCTAAACATTTAACCCACCATGATATTCAGCTCAGCTTCTTTAAAAGCAAACAATACCTCATCTCTCAATTAAATTGCGGTGATTCATTGATTATACATGAAAATGAATGTCAAAACATGAGAGGCGAAACGGTACTCAAGTTTTCCAACCATTTTAAAACTATCATTGAAGATGAGCAACAAAAAGGGTTTAAATTAAAAGAGGCAAAAGTGAATTTTATTGTATTCTGGAAAAGTCCTGAAGACGAGAAAGAGTTTAAAATTATTTTACCCGAGTTAATCTTTGAGAGATAATTCCTTCATTAACCTAAACAGCGATTTTCTTTTGTTGTGGATTAGATATTTATAGTGTTGACACAAAACTTTTTTAGAAGTATTTTGTAACAAAATGTTACTAACATGTTGTTAATAAAGCAAATTTATTTTGTTACTGGTTATATTAAAAGCCCCTCTCCCGAGTGGCTTCTTATTTGTGAGCTGTACTGGAATCGAACCAGTGACCCCTACCCTGTCAAGGTAATGCTCTAAACCAACTGAGCTAACAGCTCCTATCTAAAAGAAAAAAAAACAAGGAGTCGAACCAGTGACCCCTACTCCGACAATTGCCGGATAAAACTCTAAACCCCGTCCGACCGTGTCATCCGGGCGGGCAGCTGAGCCCTGCCTACCGGCAGGCAGGTAACAGCTCCTAGAAAAAGAAGCCACCTACGGTGCTTTGTAAGTGGCTTTACCTTGTGGGCCCAGTTGGTATCGAACCAACGACCCTCTGATTATGAGTCAGATGCTCTAACCGACTGAGCTATGGGCCCAAAAAAAACCACAAAGGGTTTTTTAATTGGACTGCAATATTACATATTTGTACCCGAAATTTCAACAGCTGATAACGTTTTTATGCAAAAAATCACCTTTTTGCCTTACAGGCACTTGAATATTAAGAATATTATTTTCGATTTAGGCGGTGTAATCCTCAATATCGACTATCATCTTACCATTGATGCGTTCAAAAAATTAGGATTCGAAAACTTCGATGAAATCTTTACCCAAGCAAAGCAGATGGGTATTTTCGATCAGCTTGATAAAGGGTTGGTTACTCCCGATAAATTTAGAGATGGTGTTAGAGAATTATCAGGAAAACCTTTTACAAACCAGCAAATTGACGAGGCCTGGAATGCCATGCTTCTTAACTTTCCTGTTCATCGTTTGGAATTAATCGAAAAAATTCACACTCAATACAGAACTTTTCTGCTTAGCAATACAAATCAAATACATTATGAGGTTTACAACAACGATTTGTATAATGTTTATGGCGTTAGGGATTTATCGCACTTCTTCGAGAAGGTTTACTACTCGCACCAAATCCATATGCGAAAGCCCGATAGGGAGGCTTTCCAAATAATCTTAGATGAAAATAATCTTAACGCTGAAGAAACACTTTTTATTGATGATACAGAGCAGCATATCGTTGGTGCTAAGGTACTTGGAATAAACACCTACCATCTGAATCTGAAAGAGGGTGAAGCTATCGAAAGGCTTTTTATTGAGGATTGAGTCGAGGACTCAAAAGGACTAACGTAATAAACCATTTTCAAAATCTATTATTATTCATCAATCAATGTCGTTTACTTGAGCATGAAAATTGCAACTCTCAATAATCACGCCCCCAGCCTACCAGGCAGGCAAAATTCCATTCTTCCAATTAATCCATAATGATAATAAACAAGCCGTTAAGCTAGTACTTACATCGAACTGACGCTAATATTCTATAACTACTTATATCATCCTCTCATCTTCATTATCGTACCTTTCAATCATGCTACTTAGGAAAACTAATCGTAATAAAACCAACATCATACACGGGAAGAAAACGGTTTGAAGAAATCGAAATAGAAAATAGTTAAGCGGCCCGAAGTATATCAATAGCGCAAAGCCAATGATTAGGCATATGTCAAAGGTCATAAGCACCCGATTCCCCGAACGCGAAATAAATGTCGATGGAAGCGGTTCGTTGAATAGCTGACCTGTTCCATTACGAATAATTGAGTACAAACAAAGAGTAAAAAGGATTGGAGAGATAACCCCGAAAAGGAGTAACAGGTAGGGTGTAGTTAACACCTTGAAGCTGAAAAGCAAACCTGCCGTAATGTGTACGATGAGGTTAAACGAAAACGATGAGCTAGTGCCTATAAGGTCAGTAGTCCAATGTGATAAAAGGCTATTTCTGATGTTAAATTTTTCAGGCATCATGAGAATTATAAAGGAACAACAAAATTATCGCTTAATTCTGATAGACCAAATAATCCCCTTTTCTTTTGTCCAATTATTAAGATTCCGCCAAGTTTCGTGATGCCAACATGGTGTATGAACGAAAATTGGTATAACTTTGCTGTTTGTGAAAACACTAAAATAGTAATTCATTGAAAAAGCTATTTGCCGCAGTTTTTATAATCACTTTGATTATGGGGATTTTCCCACAATGTGCCAAAATTGTTTCACCCACAGGTGGGCCAAAGGATTCGCTTGCACCCGTTTTGATCCGAAGTGTACCTGCAATGAATGCCGTTAACTTTAAGGGTGAAAAACTTACGCTAACATTCGATGAATACATTCAGCTGAAGGATATTCAGAAAAAGTTGGCCATTTCTCCTCCTATGACCAAGAAACCCGAATTCATTCAACGAGGAAAAAGTCTCGAAATTAAGTTGAAAGAACCCCTCAAGGAAAATACGACCTACACGGTCTATTTTGCCGATGCTATTACCGATAATAACGAGGGAAATCCACTTAAAAATTTTGTTTATGCTTTCTCCACAGGTGATATTATCGACTCGTTGGCCGTTTCGGGTATATTAATTAACTGTTTTACCCTGAAGCCCGAGGAGAATATTTTTGTTATGCTGTACGATGAGCAGAACGATTCGCTCCCTATTAAGGCCCTTCCTCGATACCTCACAAGAACCGATAAAAATGGTTTTTTCATTTTCAACAATCTACAAGCTAATGATTATAAAGTTTTTGCATTAAACGATAACAACTCCAACTACAAATTCGATCAGGTTACCGAGGACATCGCCTTCCTGAACGATACGTTGAAAAGCGAACTTTTGAAAAACCCCTCAAATCTCGATACCAGCAGGTTGGCAAAGCGTGTGATCAATTTATACTTATTCAAGGAGAATAGTAGAGTACAGGCGTTAACTGGTTTTTCGAGAGACCAACGAAGAAAACTATCACTCGCTTTTACTAAAAAGCCCGAAGGTAAGATTACCCTGAATCCTCTTAATTTCAAGACCGATAGCAGTTGGTTTATACAAGAGTACAATCCTCCTCAGGATTCGCTCATTTATTGGATTACAAATGATCGAGTCAACGCTTTGGATACCCTTAAAATGGAAGTCTCGTACTTTAAAACCGATTCGCTACAGAATCTTCAGCCCAAATTGGATACCATTAAATGGATTTATTCCGAGAAAGAAGAATCCCGAAGAAGAAAAGGCAACAAGGAGGATGAAAAGGTTAAAAAGGTTTTTCTTAAAGTGAATTACAGCGTCAGAAATGAACAGGTTGTTTCACCTACAACCCCTATAGAACTTTCATTCCCTGAGCCATTGAAGAGTTTAAATGATAGCTTATTAACGATATACAACCATATCGACTCCTCCAAAGTTAACAGCATTAAAATCTTTAAAGACACCTTAAACCCTCGGATTTACCGAATTAACTACCCTTGGAATTCCGATATTACCTATGGTTTAAAGGTACTACCCGGTGCTTTTACATCATTAAACGGTTTAAGCAACGATACCCTTAAACTTAAATTTAAAGGGGCTAACCCCGAAAGTTTCGGGGTGCTGAACATTACCCTGTTGAATTTTAGGAATGCCGCTATCATTGAACTGCTAAGCGAGAAAAGAGATCGGGTAATCGATCGTAAAACCGCTCAGCTAGGCGAAAAGGTATCCTTCACTTTTATTAATCCCGGAAAATATTCATTACGGTTTATCGAGGATTCAAATAAGAATGGAATATGGGATACAGGGTGGTATCTAAAAGGGATTCAACCCGAAAAGGTGTATTACTATGAGGAGGGTAAGTACAAAGGGATTCTCAATATACGGGCGAATTGGGAGAGTGAAATTACATTCGATTTTGTAAAGTAATAAATCTATAGGTATGTCAGTACTACTTAATTTTGCTATGTTCCCCACCGATAAAGGGAATAGCGTAAGCCACTACGTTACGAAGATTATTAAGCATATCCGTCGTTCGGGGTATTCAAATCGGCTTACAGCAATGGGAACTTTAATTGAAACCGAAACATTGCCCGAGGCATTAGAGGTTATTAGTGAGGCGTACAAAATTCTGGAGGTGGATTGCGAGAGGGTTTATGTTACAGTAAATATCGATATTAGGAAGGGGGAAATGGGCAGAATGGATTCTAAAATTCGCTCGGTTGAAGACAAACTTGAGGGAAAAGATTAACTTTTAATAATAAAATGATTAGACGCTATCTCTTTATTCTACTTATCTTGATACCAACCATCGGTTGGTCGCAGCTACTCATTGGGGTTAAGGGAGGTTTTTCCCCTTTGTCAACCATTTCGTTTAAACCTACCCAAAAGTCAACCCCATACTATGGCGAAAAACCAGAATTTGGGATTATCATTAAATACTTTGACCAAAAAAGGTTTGGCCTACAGGGTGAGGTTAACTTCACCCATAGGGGTTATAATACGCCATATAAGGAAATATACAAGATCCGACAGGTTGGTAGCTATGTTGAAATACCGGTTTTTACTCAAATGCGATTCAACATAGTGGGAATTTATCTGCACGCTCAGGCAGGGTGTTTTGTTGCCTATATGCTAAACGCAAGGCAAGGCGTTGACACTTCGGGTGCAATGGTGCTAAAAAAGTACACCCTCGATATGCTTCGTGATAATCGATTCGATTTCGGCTTAATAGGTGGTGGTGGGCTTAGCAAGGAATTCAAATGGGGTGTTATTCAGGTTGATGTAAGGATTCAATACGGTTATGGCGATTTATATAAACATACGTATAAAGATATGCCCGATCAATCAAAGGCAATAGTGCAGAGCGTTAGCATCAGCTATATGTATAATATCAGTAATTTAGGCAAAAAAAGGGTGAAGGATAATAACATATAAAGCAATAAGCTATGCGAATTACATTCATTTCGATAATATTTTGCCTTTTTACGCTAAAGGGGTATCCTCAGGCTGGTTATACCCAAGAGGGTATCGCATCAGTATATGCCGAGAAGTTCGAGGGAAGGACAACCGCCTCCGGCGAAAGCTATAGCTTCCGAAAGGCAACATGCGCACACCTTAATCTACCCTTCGGCTCGCTTGTGAAAGTAACAAATCTTAGCAATAGCCAAAGCGTTATTGTTCGGGTGAACGATCGAGGACCATTTGTCCCCGATAGAATCATAGACTTAAGCCGATCAGCAGCGGAGAAACTGGGATTTTCAGGCATCGCAAAGGTTAAGATTGAGGTGATTGAGGGTCCATCACAGTTTAATGCAGCTCCATCTAGCACAACAACACAAACGGTTAAAAATCAATCCACCACGATAAAAACCACCGAGAATAAACAAGAGCCTTCATCCGAAAATGAACTCTATGAATTGAAGGTAAACCTCGTGCAACCCAAGGGCTTTACCATTCAAATTGGCAGCTACAGGGAGATGGTTAACACGCTTCGAATTGCCAATGATATCAAGAACTCCCTTAAAAGGGAGATTAGGGTTCAAGTAAGCACTTCCAATGGTGAAAAGATATACCGCTTATTTGTTGGCAACTTCGATACGAGAAAAGAAGCTGAAACTTTTAAGGAGAAGGCCGTGAAAATTTACCCCGATTGCTTTATTGTTGAACTAAAGTAGGGTACAAGTTTTGCCTATATACTAGAATCACAAAATTAAGCTAAACAGTAGTTTAATTTATCAAATTAATTTATCTTGCCAACCTAACATTCCAAGTTATGAGAAGATTACTTATAGTTTCACTTTGCTTCATCTTTTGGTTGTCTGCATCGGCTCAGGATGCGAATAGCGTTGTTGGTACTTGGCTTACCCAGTATGGCGATTCAAAGGTAACCATCAGTAAGGATTCCAATGGTAAATATAATGGCATCATTACATGGCTAAAAGAGCCTAACCGTGATGGTAAGCCAAAGGTTGATTACAAAAATCCAGATGTAAAACTTCAATCTCGTCCAACCTTAGGGTTGTCAATCCTAACTGGGTTTGTTTACAACGATAAGGACAAGGAATGGGTGGACGGTAAAATTTATGACCCTAAAGAGGGTAAAACCTACAAATGCCTCATGTGGTTCGAGGAAGACAATAATAAGCTACATGTAAAAGGCTATATCGGCTTCTCGATGATTGGCAAACAGGTTCTTTGGACCAGAGAAAAATAGATGCCATGGTACTAACCCGGATACTTACCGATTTTATCCGGCTATTCTATCCCAACCTTTGTATGGTTTGCCACAGCGACCTAACCAAGGGGGAGTCAACAATTTGCACTTCATGCCTCTATCATATCCCTCGGACTAAGTATTGGCTTGATTCTGAGAATCCAGTGGCAAAAATATTTTGGGGGCGGGCGTTCGTTCAAAACGCTTGCTCCTTTTTCTTTTTTGCCAAGGGAAGTCGCTACCGAAAACTCCTTCATCAACTTAAATATAATGGAAAGAAAGAGGTAGGATTTACTTTAGGGAAAGAATTTGGTAATGAGCTCAAGATGATTGAATCCTATAAAAACATCGATCTTATCGTTCCCGTTCCATTACATCTAAAACGGTTTAAGCAACGTGGATATAATCAGGCAGAGGAGATTGCCAAAGGCCTACAGGTGAGTATGGGAATACCATTATCAACAATAAATCTTGTCCGATACAATTATACCGAAACGCAAACCCGTAAAACTCGAACACAACGGGTTGAAAATGTCTCAAAGGCTTTTCGATTGGAAACCCCCAACGATTTCAAGGGGAAACATATACTAATCGTTGATGATATTGTAACCACAGGGGCAACCCTTGAGGAGTGTGCGACCACTGTTCTTGAGGTAGAGGGTACAAAGGTAAGTATAGCTACCCTCGCCTACACATCCCTTTAAGTGTTGCTCCCCCATCGAGCGATACCCGAATCTAGCCCCATAATATCGAGCACCCTATCCACCAAGGTCAACTCCAGCTCCTCTTTGCTAGCGGGCTTACTATAAAACGATGGGCTTGCAGGGTAAACAATGCCTCCAGCAAGGGTAATCGCCCTCATGTTCTCAATATGAATTAGGTTCAATGGGGCTTCACGGGTTACCAGGATAAGCTGTTTTCGTTCCTTCAGCATAACATCAGCAGCTCTTGCAATTAAATCATCGCTAGTTCCAGATGCAATTCGCCCTAATGTTCCCATAGTGCATGGAATAATTATCATACTATCGTAACCTGCCGATCCCGATGCAACAGGGGCAAAAAAATCGTCGTTTGAGTATCGATGAATATTATTGGAATATATATTCACTTCACCCACCTCGTATTCCCACACTTTTCTCCCATTATCGGAAAAGATTAAAGAAACCTCGGCAATCTCATCCTTTAAGGCAGACAATTTATCGAGTATATGCTTAGCATAAACCGAACCGCTCGCACCGGTTACTGCAACGATAATTTTATTGGGCATAATAATACGTTTTTACAAATATAGTTGAATAAACAACCTTTTGAGAAACATTCGCTTTTCGAAATTGTTTTTCGTAGTAATCAAAGCCATTTCATATCTTAGCTACAACTAATTAATCGCAATTTGAAATGGCTAAACTTATTGAAAAGCCTCAGATAATTGAAGCTGCGGGCAATAAACCAAAAATTATCGAGGAGTACTTTGGAAGAGTTAATAGCGGAACAACAGAGGTCAGCGTTGCCCGAATGAAAAGCCCTGATGGATGGGTTGAACCTGGTCAGTGCCCAGAATTCAACGAATATACTGTTGTATTGAAAGGAACTCTTTGTGTTAAAACTAAGGTTGAAATTTTCGAAATTAAAGCAGGTCAAGGTATTCTGATCGCAAAAGATGAGTGGGTTCAATACAGCACCCCTTACGATGGTGGGGCTGAATACATTGCTGTATGTTTGCCTGCATTTTCGCTAGAAATAGTACATCGTGATTAATGCTAGTGCATTAAGAAATTACACGAATTAAATCCGAATTAGCGTTTTGGAAGACCATTTTTACCTAACTTTATCAATGAAATAAAAATCTTGCAGGCTATGAAAATCCTCTATACCTCAATGCTTTTTGTGCTAGTATTTATATCAGTTAGTGCACAAAATGCTGGTCAGACAAAGATTTCGGAGATGAAATGGGGGCTTGATTATAATCTTCATATAAAACTTTCGAATGATACCAATTATGTAATGGATGTTCGGGGGCTTTATCATACCGGAAAGAACCCATTTATCGATACTACCGAACAGTCAACAACTTACTATCCGGTTACGCTCGACAATGAGTTTATACAATTTCTAAAGGATCAAAGGATCGGCGAGAGAGAGATGATACAGTCCGATACCACCAAAACGGATCAGCCCAAAACCCTATGGGCTTCACTACACAAAAGCATTGGTGGGGGTTATGTTCACTTCATTAACTGCTTAATTTACACGCTTGAGTCGAATCAGCTATACCTCACCGATCCTATCATGAAACGACCTATTTCCGATTGGAAACCAAAACCCATGACCGAATCGTTTAAGCGAACGCACAAGTGGGAATTCTACATTCCTTACGATCAAAGAACCGCAAAGAAAGAGTACAGTAAACGTAAATCGGAGGAGGATTTAAAAGACCTTCAGGGTATTCCTGCTAGTTTCATCGAACTCTTTCTGAGCACTCACCAAAAACAGTATGAGCAGTTCCGAGCTGATCAGAAAAAACAAAATGTTTCTCAAATTGATATCGTTAGACTATTGTTAGGCGCAAAATATCTTGGCATGGAGCAGATTCAGTATATCCAGAGCAAAGTGCTTACTGCCGTTTTACGTTATAACATCAATACGCTGCCCTCGGTTATCATCTTCGACGATTACAATGCTGCAGTTTCCATGACCCTCGATAATACAGGGTATAAGATAGGCTATATCGTTTTTCGCGATCAAAATTCTATTAGCCCAGAGGAGTCGAATGTACGATTTAAAAAAATTGAGGCAATGGTTAAGGCCGTTAACGACGCCAACAATAGGGTGTTTAAAAAAAGGCTACAGAATTACTATCAGAAAAAATAGCGTAACTCCTTACTACGGAGATGCTGAACTGCTTCTCGGAAATTAGAGAATGCCTTGAACGGCTGAGATGATTTTTCAAAATATTTTGTATTTAAAAATAACGTGAGCTCGACGTAAGAAGCAACTTAACTACTTGTTTATTATCATTATATCCTTAACGATTAATTGGAATCGTGCCTGTCTGCCGGTAGACAGGGAAAAATGGAACTGGAGCGATCCGGCAACTGCCGGACAGCGGAGTCAATATTGCTTGCCTGTCGCCTGCCGTTAGACAGGGAAGAAAAATGTTAGAAGAAACCCCATTATTCCACCATTCCAATTCCAAATGAAAAATATGTAACAAATTACATTTTAGAGCATTACCACTATTTCTTAGATCGAACTCACGTTAAATATCATTTAAGCGTTTATAGTCAATTTCACTTTTTTTGTAAAAGCGAATAATGGGATAATAGCTATAAAACAAATTAATACACTAACTCTTTGCGCACTTTTACTCCTTGGTAAATATTTATTCAAATAAAAATATGTCATGATCTAAAAGCACTTCATGCTCAAAGGGCTTTAAACCTTTTCAATCAACGCCAAACATTCTACATGAATTGTTTGCGGAAAGAAATCGTAGGGTATTAATCTACAAACCTTATAACCATTTTGGGTTAATACGGCTAGGTTTTTAAATAGAGTTCCTGCACTACACGAAAGATATGCAATTTTATTTGGTTTACCCTCTCCTGCTATCCAATCTAAAACCTCCTGTTCGATTCCTGTTCGTGGTGGGTTTACGTAAAGATATACTTCTCTCTTTTGATTTTTCTGCTGAATGACCCAATCCCTAATCTGAGGAATCCTCTGCCTGCAAGCACCACGAAGAATTGTTGCTTGAGGGGCATTTAGCTTCGCACACTCAACCGCTTCGCCACCAACCTCAACACCCATAACACTTGCACCAAGGGCAACCCATCGACTCATCGATGTACCCGTTCCGCAGTAAAGATCAACAATTGCATGATTGATTGTAGGACTAAAAAATGTTGTGGCTTCATCGAGCGATTGCTTATACAAGCTAGGTATCAGCTGCTGAAAAGTTCCTGGTCCGTATAGCAACCCATTCGAATCAATTGACCTTTTCTCTCCGAAAAGTAACTCCCAATGGGTTTTCTCATAAAGCCTTCTTCCTGCCGATGGATTATAGTGTACCCACAAACCTCTGACTCCAAGGGTAATTAACTCATCTTTAACCGAATCGGTAAACCAAGCATAACTACTTGCCCCTCTCGATTTAACGATTAGCACAACCTGAGCCGATGCTTGAACATAGAATGCCAATGGAAAATCAATCCCTGAAGGTAAAGTATCCCTTAAAAGCCCTAAAGCCCTATTCACCTCGTTTTTATGAAGCGGACATTCAGGGATATCAATCAGCTCATCCCTCGATATCGTCCCGAAATGCCATCCATTTTCATCCCACTTTGCATTTAGCATGGTTTTAAAACGATACCCCCAACGCTGGGCATCGGGAGCAGAAATTACAGGGGAAAGAGCATGTTTCCATTCAGAGAGCTTACTTACCAAAAAATTGAACTTCTGCTCTAAACTCGCCTCCATGCTCCACTCCCTATGCTTACAGCCTCTACACTCCTCAATACATCCTTTAGGAATCATACCAAATTATTTCTCACTACTACATTCTGTTTATCAAAATTTGTTTACAAAATTATCATTTTAAGGAATCTGCGTAATCAATTATGATATTGTTAGTTAAATTTGTATCGCTAAACAATATAATTTACAAATTTTCATGAAACAGCTAATTACCCTAACTTTTTTCTTCGCTTCAACCATTTGCGCATATTCACAGCCAACCATCGGCATCTACTTTACCCATCACCCCTATAATTCAAAAGGCTCTGCTATTGAAAGCATCGAAGAAACCTATGAGCTACAAATAAAGGAGGTTCCCCCTCGACCTTTTAAAATAAAAATGCTTTTCGATAAAAATGGGAATCTCTTATCCGAAGCAAAGTTCAACAGCCTAGAGGCCAAACAGAGCGAAACCAAATGTGAGTATAACCAGAATCAAAAATTAACAAAAAAAACACAGCGGTTCTTCGTTAATATGATTGGTTGGAAGGTAGATGAAACAACAATCATCTATAATGATACAACTGGCTATATTTCAGAAATTCGTTTTATAAAAAATGGAACTCTTGAATATATAAGCAAAGTATTCTGTGATAAAGTTGGGCTGCCTATTGAAGTAAGGGTTTTGGATAATAAAGGCGCCTTTTCGATGATTGAAAGAATCAGCTACTCACCCAATGCCAACATCATCAGGGTTATGCTGCTAAAGCCCTCCGGTCAATATTCGAGCCTTCACCTTTACCCCATCGACTACACTAAACCCTTCCAATCGGGACCGATCGAGAGGCAGTACTATCCCAGCGGAGAGGTTATGCTCGAATCGCTTGATTATCAAACCAAAACCGATCAGGGCTACTTCTACGAATACCAGTACGATGGACAAGGGAATTGGATTGAAAAGGAGACCTATCAGGTTGCCCTGGGTAAGAATAATAAGATAAAAGATAAAAAACTTGAGCATAAGATTATTCGTGCTATTAAGTATTATTAGCTAATAGAATGCATTACCCAACGCTTCGCCATTTCGAACTATCCGATTGCACTTCGCTTGCTAAACATGCGAATAATCGGCTTATTTGGCAAAATCTGCGGGACAGATTCCCATACCCCTACACCGAGAAGGATGCCCTCCAGTTCATTCAATTCGTCTCGAGCGCCTCACCCATTACTGAGTTTGCCATCGATATGAATGGCGTGGCCATAGGAGCAGCGGGTATAATTCTTAAAGATGATGTTTATCGGGGGAATGGTGAAATAGGCTATTGGATTGGGCAGGAATTCTGGGGCAAAGGGATTGGAACATGGATAGTTAGTGAGCTAGTTCGTACTGCATTCCATGAGCTGAACCTTTACAGGCTATACGCTGAGGTTTTCGAGAAGAATACTGCTTCTGCTCGTATTCTCGAAAAGAATGGTTTTGCCAAGGAGGCAACCCTAAAAAATGCCATTGTAAAGGATGGCACTCGTCAGAATCTGAATATCTACTCGATCCTGAATCCAAAAGATTGAAGTAAATTATTCTCAATGGTTACGGGTATTAGCCGTGGTGGGCTTCGGAGTTATGTCCGTATTGCAGAAATGATTAATTGGAATATTGCCTGCCTGCCGCCTGCCTGGCTGGTAGGCAGGGAAGAAAAATGTTAGAAGAAACCCCATTATTCCATCATTCCAATTCCAAATGAAAAATTTGTAACAAATTACATTTTAGAGCATTACCACTATTTCTTAGATCGAACTCACGTTAATTTAGATGGGATATGCGCATTTCTTAATATATCACCAAAATGACTTGTAATTCCAATATTACCCACTAACTCTATCCCTTCATTTTTATTTATTGAATTAACCATTCCCCTTAAAGCGTCAAGACCATCTATCACGTTAAACTTATTATAATGACTTACTTTGCCTGGATAAATTATTTTCGAATCTGATAAAATACCGCTTTTCGATAATTGAACTATCCAAACATTCGTTCCATCATAAACCCACTCGAAATTTATTTCTCCGAGCCTTGAAATTAAAGAATTATAGACATTCCTTATTTGTTCTTTTAATTCATTAGGTAATGCTGTAGGTGATTCCTTCCCAACCATAAAATCGTCTCCAAACCCTTTTACACCTTCGATAAGCAAACCACTTTTAGAAGGAACCGCTGCACCAGAAAACACGGCATCAACACTTTGTTGAGCTAAAATAGATGTAACATTTGCTAATAGCTCTTCACTATTTAGAACTTTAAAAGGATCCGCCCAACCATAATATGTTGGGTACTTTCCAGGGGTTTTTTCAGCAGGGCAGGTTCTAAACCAAATTTCTGAAAGGCCAGTTTCTTTCCCAAAGGCAAAGGGGGCTACGTTTCGAGCAAGTAGAATAGCCTTTGGCACTTGTGCGCCCAATTCATCTGCTATTAACAAACCGAAAGCCTTATCGCCAATAAAACGGCTAAAGATATTTGGCCACGAAATATGAAATTCTGTTTGATAATCTTCGGCTTGTTCAACTTCCCATATTATGGTATGTTCTTTACGAAAACCTCTTCTTTTGGGATGTATGCTAAATTCAACCCTAAAATCACTTTGAAAATTAAGATTAGGATAAAAACCATATACTTTACTCAACAGATTTAATCCTGTTTTTCTAGGTAATGAACAAACTCCTGCTTTTTCTACACATTTGGGAGTATCATTAGGTGAAAACTCAATGATATCGTTCATTACAACACCTGATACTCCCCCATCGTTAATATCAATTGTTTCGTTTACAATTGTGTAGAAACCGTCAGCTGCTGATTTTTTTAATAAAATGTATGCTTCAGCTGCATCTTTTATTCCATAATAAAATGGATTACCTTTTAAAAGACCAGGCTTGAATGTTCTAACATTGATAGATTTATCCTGCGAATTGTCTATAAGTACTTGGAGTGTTTTCTCTATAGTTGGAAAATGATAATTCGGTTTGAAGCCATAAATTTTAGAGTACCGGGGAGATAAATCATAAGGAGCATAACTGGCAAACTGTGCAACATTAAAAGCAGATGAAATATAATCTAATACTTCATCTTTAAATTTAACGGTTTTAATTATTTGAACATCAAACTTTTGTTTGCTGGTTGTAGTTTTCATTTTTTTCAATTTCATGTAATAAAGTTTTTTGAAACTCTACGTTGATTTTACTCTTTTCGTATTCCCGTATTGATGCTTTTATTCTTGAAATTGCATTCACTTGGTTTAGTAATTTAAATTTCTGATCTACCAATTCAATGTTGTTCTTCAAACCTATATAATATTCAAAGATGCAACCATTGGAATAATTCCAACCATCCAAAAATACAATCTTTCTCACAAACTTGATAATTACTTGCCCCCAATAGTATAAATAATCCGGCTGTGTCCACTCATCAACTTCAAGAGAAGCGGGTTCGATAATTAAATCTTTACTTTTAAATCTTAAGTTAGCAGTAAAGTCTTTAATATTATCAAGATTCTTTGTAATTACAACACTGTAATGCTGTTTATTAAATTCAACTTCATTTTCAATTCGCTTACCATGATTCACATACCAGCTTACATAATTTTTTCCAGTAGTTATAGCACCAGAAATATAAATTGCATCTTTACCTGTATATAAAGATGAAAGCTGCTCAATTCTTTGATCAATCTCTCCTTTATTTGGAGGGTTCAGCTGAATCATTTTGGGTATGCTTGATTTTTTTTAAAATATTTATCTAATTCCCCAGAAATTTTATATTCATTCCCGAAATTCTTTTGCAAATTAAAATCGGGGAGATTTAAAACCCGCTTAATTAATTTTTCTTCTTCTTCATCTATAACTTCCTGACTTTCTAGCTTTAAAAAAAGTAATCCCAAAAATTCCCGATATGGGAAAATCGATGACTCAATAGATTTTTCTATACCACCTGAAATTTCTTTTTCGATTTGAAATCTTCTTTTATAATTTAATAACTTTATTGTTGCTTCTTGACTATCTATTGCTTTTATAAGTTCTTTTACAATAGTTGATTCAGTGCCATTGTTTTTACATCCGCTTTTTATTAATGTTTTTAACTCTGTAAATGTGTATAGAACAGTCTCCTTTGCTATTTTCTCTATGTTTTTCAGTTTGATTTTATCTCCTGAAAATAACTTTATTTTAGCTATTCTTTGCGAATGTGTTAATGTGTTAACCAGATACTTTTCATCAATTCTACCTGAACGCTTTATAGCCGAATCGATTCTTTCCTCGTAATTTGTTGCTATAATAAAAATCGAACGCTCTTTTGTTCGTAAATCTTTTATTTTAACCAACATGCTAGGGGTCATAAATTGGTAAAAATCTCCTTGGTTAAAATAATAATTTGAGTCCCTATCCAAAATTAATCGATCAATTTCATCAAATAGAATAACACAATCTTTTTGTTCTTCCAATGTTTTGAAAATACTTTTTGCCCGACCCTCAATATCCGCTTCACCATGCTTAATAAAATCACTCGGTGTAATAGTAATAAATCTCCAGTTTAGCGTGTCTGCTAATTGTTCTGCAATGGATGATTTTCCAGTCCCTGGGGGACCATATAAAAGCATTGAGAATTGGGGATCTCCATCATTATTCGTCCGCTCATTGATAAATTTCTCTTGTATGTCTTTATAACAATTCTGGAAACCAAAATCAAAACCTACATCCCAACTTTTATCCCAAATACTTACATTAATTCCTTGACCCTCTTTAATGTATTTATCATCATAAGAAAGTCCTGATTTTTTTAATGATTTATAAGCAATATGGTCTTGAATCATACTCTTGTAATTCATTAAATAGGTAACAACCTGTGAGGTTTCCCAAGGATGGATTACATTTTGCTTTTGCACATGTTCTGAACGCCAACCTCGGTATTCATCATCTCCAATTTTACATTGCGAAACATTTGACAATAGCCATTTTGTATAATTCTCGAAAATTTCGAAGAAATCATGAAAATAGTATTTCTTCTTAATTTCAAGGTGCTTACATATTCTTAACAAAGAATTAGCAATTTCAATACTTAAAGGTAAAAGAATATCTCCTTGAGGTGAAGTTACAAAAGGCTTTAAAGGCCTCCAGTACAAATTGTTTTTCTGATTATTCTTAAGTATCTCAAAAGATTTAGTTAAAAGATTTTCATCAACACTTCTTTTATCATCAATTAAAATTAGCCCTTCAATGGAAAGTACCAATTCAGCTGTATCAAATAAGCTATTCTGTAAAACCGAATAACTTATTTGTTGATAAATTCTATTTTGAAGGTTTTCAAACAGTTTTGAATGTATATAGCCATTTATATCCTTTATATTTGATTTAAATGTATCATTCTCCGAGAAACATTGATGATTTTTTAATGTTTTATATAAATGAATGATTCTCAACAATGGAAAAATATGATTCGAAGATCTTCTGCTTTTTCCACCCTTGTCAGGTTTTAGTTCTAACGCTGATTTTTCATCATGTGGATCTTTAAATGCTTTAATAATATTATTGATTGCAATTTCAATGAATTTCTCTTTAACTGCTACACCAAACTTAATATCTTCTTTTGCAATTATTTCAGCTAACCATGATAAAGTTAATGGGTCATTAGGCCCAAATGTTCCTGAATTAACAATATAATTAGTTTCCTTTTCTAATTCTTTAGAACAACTTGAAATAAGATAATCAATATCCTTGTTATAATTCTCTGTAGTTATTACTTTATCGAGTTCTTTCTTAAATTCTTTATTATACTCCCATTTAATATTCGGTATTATTGAAGATTTCTCATCAATCTTATTTAAAAATTTACTAACCACAAAAAGTATCATAGAGCTAGTACTATATGAGTATCCATCTTTGAGTAGAACATTTTTTTTATCTCCGCTATCATCTAGTTCGTATGGCCAACCATGCTCGTCACAAAAACTTAATGTTTTTAGAACATCTTTAATCAAATCTTCAATCTCTTTGATTCGATTTTTTTCTAATATATATTCTTCTTGGAAGTATTGTTCAATTGAATCCATATATGCTTATTTTTAATATTGAAATTACAACATCTAAAATTGAAAATATTTTGCAAACCGGAAATTGTGAATATCCTCCCAATCATAGACGTTCTTCAATAAATAATTGTCCTTAATGTATTCACTGAACGGTTGCCCATAAGGTAAAGTATTTTCTTCGGTATTGATAACAGTAACGGGTAGTAAATCCATTCCTGTTTTTATAGCAGCAAAGCAGCGTTTATGTCCATCATATAAAAAAAAACAATTGTCTAATTGAATCACTTTAATCGGTTCTAATTCATTGTATCCGTTCTCCTGAATAGATTTTGTTATGCTTTGAACATAATTAGTAGAGTGCTCCCGAATACTCTGCATCGGGAAAATATTCTTGGGCGATAACCATATTTTTGGTATCGCTTTTTTATTCCCCCATTTATCCAACTTTTCAATAACAAAATCAGCTAACCTTTCAGGCGTAATGTATGAAGTATCAATTATAATATCGTAGTTTCTATAATTGTCAATCTCAACATTATATTGTTCTTTGAATCGTTTACGCTCACTTGCTTTTCTAATTTTAATATTGTTTATAGTATCTAGTATATCGCTATTTTGCTCGTTTTTTCGAATCGTATCGTTGAAAATTCTTGAAGCAGCAATATCGATGTTTACAATCAAATGTATTTTAAAAGCGTGAGGGACAAAATGCCAAGCCAGTCTTGAGTCTAAAATTAAATTAAATTCCGACTTTCCATATTCAACCACTTTGTTGTCACACTCTTGGTCGATTTCAGGATGAGTTTCCATGTATTTATTAAAATCAATTGTAGTCATACCATGCTTTTCAGCAAGATCTCGCTGGATACTTCCAATAGAAATTAATTTACACTCTAACTTTTCACAAAGAAGTTTTCCTAATACTGTTTTTCCTCCTCCTAGTTCACCTGATATCGCAATTTTCATTAGTCCAATTTTCTGCTAAATTACGCAATAACGAATTATAAAAATGTGTCGAGGATTAGAAATTTATCGATGAAGTAGGCGGAATAACACAAAGCAAGTGTTTGGCAGTGAATCAGAATTTGTAGGAAAGGGCTGCCAAACTTTTTTGAACTGTTGGGTATTTGCGTAACCATTCACCCCGGAGAAACAGCCCATCCCGATGTATCGGGAGTCTCAGTGGTTTTTTATTTAATTCGACTACTGCTGAATAGTTACCAAAATTCTATTTTCACTCTCCCACCCCTTTTTCTCCCATCACTCGTTAGCCTTAGAAATGAATCCTATTCCTAGGGTAAAGAAGGTTGCGCACAACTCTTTTATAAATTAATTTTTTGGCTATTCTCCAACAGTATATAGCACTTTTATTCTTTCATCCCCCGAATCGATCGATTTAAGAAATCCACAAGGGGCTTCATCGATTTGTAAATATCCAAAGTTTTTTTCAAAAGATTTTTATCCGCAATATCTTTTTCGCTTAAACTATGATAAGGTGTAATGTGTTTAAATTTAAGGTATTCAACAACCGGAGAATCCTTATCAAATCCTTGTGGAACTCGTTTTAATTTTTCTTCCTCAAAGAATTGAAAGGTTTCTTTAAACTTTTTGTCATCAACTATTGATAAAAATTCCTCGGGGTAAAGGTCAATATCCTCTCGTATCCGTTTCATCACATCAGAAGGAGCCATGTATATGCCTCCCGAAGCAAATGATGCCTCGGCATCGAGATGGAAATAGTACCCTGCATAAGGGCTCTTTCTTCCGCCTTTTGCGATATACGCCCCAAAATTGGTTTTGAAGGGGGCCTTATCGTGCGAAAATCGAACATCACGGTATATCCTAAAAATGCAATCCTTTGGGTCAACCGATCCAGCAGAATCGTCAAACTCATTGATTCCTGCAATAAGTAAACTTGTAAACGATTTAAACTCATCGCTCGATTTTTGGTATAAGCTCTTATTCTCGTTAAACCAATCGCGATTGTTATTCCCCTTTAATGACTTCAGAAACCCTAATGCTGATTCCATAGCTTTTTCTTTCAAAATTACCCGATTATTTTATTTGCTAAACCTTTTTAATCAGATATTGTTTACTGTTTGCTGCATTGATGTAAATCATTTTACTGGAATACGATGTATTTACTTTGTTCTATATATCTTTGAGTCTCTTTTTTCTGAAAATATTTAAGGAGTAAACCAATCGCTTAAAAAAGTATCAAATTCAAACGTTCACAAATCTAACCATATATATGAATCGATTTATATCCATAACCCTTCTCGCACTTGCAGGAGTAACCATTGTATCATGCGGAAAGAAACAGGCAAATGAGCAGGGCAAAGGGCAAAGGGGGAAAAATCAGCTGGCAGTGGATGCCGTAATTGTAAAACCGTCACCATTCTCTCAGCAAATAACGGTATCGGGTACAATTGCTGCAAACGAAGAGGTTGAGCTAAAAGCTGAATCTACCGGAAAACTTACTGAAATATCCTTCAAAGAGGGTGATTTTGTGAAGCAAGGCCAACTATTGGCTAAGATAAACGATAGCGAAATCCAAGCCCGATTGCAAAAGCTAAACCTTGATGTGAAACTTGCAGCAGATGATGAGGTACGCAAAAAAAGACTCCTCGAAATAAATGCTATAAGCCAGCAGGAGTACGATATTGCCCTAAATAAGCTTGAGGGAATTAAATCCGATATTAATCTTACCCAAGCCCAGATCCAAAAGGCTGAAATAAGAGCCCCATTTAATGGTAAAATTGGTCTTCGCTATGTTAGCCCCGGAGCTTTTGTATCCTCAACCACGGTTCTGGCAAACCTAATTCAAATAGATCCCATCAAGATTGAATTTTCAATACCTGAACGCTTCTCGGGAATGATCAAATCAGGGAAAGCCATAACATTCAATCTAACCAACAATCTGCTAGATTATCAGGCAAAAATTTATGCCTTTGAACCCTCAATCGACTATCAAACCCGATCGATGAAGGTAAGAGCAGTGACATCAAATAAAGATGGAAATCTTATTCCTGGTTCATACGTTAAGGTAAGTCTCATTTTCGATGAACTGCCCAATGCCCTTCTAATTCCACCTCAAGCCCTCTCGCCTGAACTTGCAGGGCAAAAGGTCTATCTCGTGAAAAAGGGTAAAGCAGCCGAATCAATGGTTAAATTAGGAATACGTTCTGGTAACTCCGTTGAAATAGTTGATGGAATTACAGAAGGTGATACTTTAATTATCTCAGGGCTAATCCAGCTTAAAAAGGGTATGCCGGTAAAACCAAACATTGTTCCTCTTACGATTAAGTAAAAAATGAATATATCTTCAACAAGTATTACTAGGCCTGTTTTGGCTTCGGTACTATCCATTACCATAGTAATTTTTGGTGTAATCGGATTCTCATACCTTGGTGTTAGAGAATACCCTGTCGTTGATCCTCCGATGGTTACCGTTAGCGCAAGCTATACTGGAGCCAACGCCGATGTTATGATGGCTCAGATAACAGAGCCTCTTGAGGAATCGATAAACGGTATTGCGGGTATAAAATCAATTACCTCATCGAGTAGCGATGGCAGGAGCTCCATTACCGTTGAGTTTGAGCTGGGTGTTGATATGGAAACAGCAACCAATGATGTCCGCGATAGGGTATCGCGTGTTATTCGCCAACTTCCCCCCGATATGGACCCCCCTCAGGTCTCTAAGGCCGATGCCAATGCTGATAACATCCTCACCTTTACTATTCAAAGCGATACAAGGGATCTTATCGAGCTAAGCGAAATGGCAAACAACCTTTTTAAAGAGCGTTTACAAACCATTCCTGGTGTTGCACAATTGGGTATTTGGGGTGAAAAACGACCTGCTATGCGACTTAATCTCGACCCTAATAAACTTGCAGCATACCAAATAACACCATCAGATATTCGTAATGCGCTTGGGCGTGAAAACATCGAATTACCCTCTGGACGTATCGAAGGGTACTCCACCGATCTTACCATAAGAACGCTTGGAAGACTAACCACCGAGGACGATTTTAATAACCTTATCATCAAAGAGGTCGATGGAGTTCCTGTAAAAGTTAAGGATATAGGTAGGGTGGAACTATCTCCTGAAAACGAGAGATCAATACTAAGAGGGAATAACGGAATACCAATGCTCGGGATTTCTTTTACCCCTCAACCCGGTGCTAACTATGTTTCAATTGCCGATGAAGCCTATAAAAGAATTGAAAAATTAAAGAGAGAACTACCTGAAGATATTAAGGTTGGTATTGCTTATGATACCACTCGTTCCATTCGAAAAGCCATTACAGAGGTTGAAGAAACCATAATACTTGCATTTATTATGGTGATTCTGGTAATATTCCTTTTCCTTCGAAGCTGGAGAACCACGCTAATACCAATGATTGCAATCCCCATTTCATTGGTAGGCACGTTTTTCATTATGTACTTCTCCGGTTTCTCAATTAATATTCTTACACTGCTCGGAATAGTATTATCAACTGGCCTTGTAGTCGATGATGCCATTGTTGTTATGGAGAACATCTACTCAAAGGTTGAACAAGGGGTTGAAAACTATCAAGCAGGCCATGAGGGGAGTAAGGAGATCTACTTTGCAATTATCTCCACCACCATAACCCTAGTCGCAGTTTTTCTTCCCATCATGTTCCTACAGGGCTTAACAGGAAGGCTATTCCGAGAATTCGGCGTTGTTGTCGCAGGTTCGGTGCTAATTTCGGCGTTTGTTTCGCTGACCCTTACCCCGATGATGAGCACTCGCCTGCTGAGAAAGCATCAGAAAGAAGGGCATATTGCTGGACCAATTGGACATTTTATTGATAGCCTTTCGGAAAGATATCAGCGTTCACTTACAAATTTCTTTAAATATCGATGGATAGCCTTAGCCATAATGGGTGTTTCTGTAGTTATAATTTTTGTTATCGGTAAAGGGATACCATCAGAACTTGCACCCTTAGAGGATAAGAGTCGTTTAGCAATATCTATGACTGCCCCAGAGGGTACATCATTTGAACTAATGGATAAATATGTTAGAGAAATTGCTGATTATGTTGATACCTTTCCTGAAAAAGAAGCAATGATCGCCTTTACATCTCCTGGTTTTGGGGGTGGATCAGGAGCGAACTCTGGATTTGTTCGTCTACTTCTAAACCAACCTGAAGATCGTATTAAAACCCAACAACAATTGGCCGATGAGATTACTTCTTTTGTGCAGAAAAAAACATTTGCCCGTACGTACGTTACCCAAGATCAAACAATTAAAGCAGGGCGAGGTGGTAGTGGACTCCCCGTTCAATTTGTTATTCAGGCTCCTGATTTTGAACGACTCCGAGAGGTAATTCCCGAGTTCATGTCTAAAGCTCAGGCTGATCCACGTTTTCAGGTAGTTGATATCAACCTAAAATTTAATAAACCAGAATTAAAATTAGAAATAGATCGTGAGAAAGCTCGTGCATCAGGAGTTACCGTTCGAGATATTGCAGAAGCACTTCAACTCTACTTTAGCGGACAACGTTATGGCTACTTTATCCGAAATGGAAAGCAGTACTACGTAATTGGTATGGCCGCTCGTGAATATCGAGACGATCCTTCTGACCTTTCAAATATATACCTAAGAAACGATCAAAATAAGTTAGTTCAATTAGGTAACCTTGTAACCTTTACAGAGCAAAGCATACCACCAACCCTTTACCGCTATAACCGATACGTTGCGGCAACATTTAGCGCTGCTCCTGCAACGGGTGTTACATTAGGACAAGGAATCGAGGCAATGCGTGAGATTTCTAAAGAGACCCTCGACGAATCATTCTCTACAACATTAACAGGTATATCGCAGCAGTTCGAGGAGAGTTCCAATAGCTTACTATTCGCTTTTCTTCTAGCGCTTATACTAATATATCTTGTACTTGCTGCCCAATTCGAGAGTTTCAAAGATCCATTGATAATCATGCTAACTGTTCCTTTAGCCTTAGCGGGCGCTGTGCTATCGCTATACATTTTTGGTCAAACCATGAATATCTTCAGCCAGATTGGAATCATTGTACTTGTTGGTATTGTTACCAAAAACGGAATATTAATCGTTGAGTTCGCAAATCAGAAGAAGCTGAAAGGGATGGATTCTAAAACAGCGGTTATTCAGGCTGCCGCACAACGTCTGCGCCCAATTCTGATGACCAGCTTGGCAACAGTTTTTGGAGCGCTACCCATTGCCCTAGCTCTCGGTGCAGCATCCCAAAGTCGTATGCCAATGGGGATTACCATTATTGGAGGCCTCCTGTTTTCACTGGTTTTAACCCTTTACGTAATTCCAGTACTTTACACCTACATTTCACGTTCAAAATCAAATATCAAGCACGATGAGATTCATGAATAAAATATTAGCCCTTGGTTTCCTCCTCTTTCTCATCTCTACAAACCTGAAAGGGCAGGATACACTATATCTTGATGATGCCATTCAGATTGGATTAAAGAATAACTTCAGCATAATCGTTGCCCAGAATAATCTACAAATAGCAACCAACAACAGTTCAATGGGAAATGCAGGAATGCTTCCAAAGGTTGATGCCAACGCGGCACAAAATAATATATCCCAAGATATAAAGAGGAAGGATAGCGGAACAACCACTGAATATAATAATAAAGCTGCATCAATGACCGGTGCTTTGCAGCTAAATTGGACGCTATTCGATGGGTTTAATATGTTTGTTCTGCGGGAGCAGAATCGAAACCTTCAGCAAATGGGAAACCTTCAGCTTAGAATGACCATTGAGGATGCAACTGCATCAATAATTATTAACTACTACGGTATTGCATTACAACAAAAGCTGCTAAAAAGCCTTAAAGAATCATTTGTCCTCTCTAAAAATAGGCTAATGATTGCAAAAGAGAAAACAAAAATTGGCGCAGGATACGAGCTACAAGTAATTCAAGCAGAGATTGACTTTCAAACCGATAGTTCATCGATACTTCGGCAGGAGAATCTGATCAAAAATCAGATGATCGCTCTAAACCGTTTACTCGGGCGTAACGCCAACACCTCTTTTAGCATAAAGGATATACAACCAAGTTTCGCAAAACCAGACTACAATGCTATTGTTGAAGGCTTAAATTCTCAGAATGCCGAATTGCTTTACGAAAGAATGAACGTAAGCAATAAAGAATTAAGTATAAGATCCCTCAAAACATCTCGAATGCCCCGAATAGCATTTGTATCTAGCTACAACTTCTCAAGCATTGGAAATTCAACCTCTTCTCCTGAGAATTCAAGAACATTTGGCCCATCGGTTGGAGTTACAGCGAGTATAACGCTTTTCAACGGGTTTAACCTATCGCGAAATATAAAAAATGCTCAATTGCAGGCTCAAAATCAGAGGGTAATGCTTACTCAAACAGAAAATTTACTGCAAAGTAATCTATCGCAATCATACAATGACCTTGAACTTGCGTTAGCGCTGATAAGAACCGAAGAAACTATTATGAAACTTGCCACTAAGAATGTTTCAGTGGCATTGGAAAAATACCGATTAGGGGCAATCAGTGATTTAGAGCTAAGGGATGTTCAGAAAAAAATGCTCGATGCGCAGTATCGCTTTTTTTCAGCCCAGCTGCAGGCCAAAACGGCTGAAATTGATCTGAAAATACTTGCGGGGGTACTTTTAAATGAAATTAGCACCGATAAGCCTTAATGGCTCTACTAGTGTTACGCTAAGTATGATTATTACTTTTTTAACCGACCGGTTAACCCATCGGTTATAGCCCTGCTATTACGTCATCGTATGATTAACTTAACACTAGTTCATCGAGTATTTCATCTTGATCATCTGAACATTACCACAAAAAGAGCACTTCTTTGTTGATATCTCTGTCACCCCTTTTGTCATTGTAACGGTTGACTCAGAATCGTTGATCTGACCACATTTTTCGCATTTAAGCTTATAGGAAACTGAAGTACCACTTTCTTTCGAGATTACTCCGCCCGAGATAGTTATCATTTTCTTAAACGATTATGATTTTTTAATTTGTGTTGATCTCAAACTTAAAATATACCTTTCTGATTTAATCATTAGTGCAAAAATATATCATAATTTAGAATGATTAAAAAATACAAGGTTAGCAAAAGGTTAGCACTGAGGATTATTCATCAAAAAAACAACCCATAATAATGCTAAAACAAATAATGACCTACTTGCCCCACTCTCAATATCATTATATATAGTATATTGTATTCATAAAAAGTAATTAGGGTCTGCTGATTAAGTGTTAAAACACAGAAATATAAAATATTACAACAAT
Source organism: Bacteroidales bacterium (assembly GCA_003818205.1). Taxonomy (GTDB): domain Bacteria; phylum Bacteroidota; class Bacteroidia; order Bacteroidales; family Tenuifilaceae; genus UBA8529. The sequence goes on along the minus strand of RPRQ01000060.1, from coordinate 78 downwards.
TTTTTGTTGTGTAAGCGCAAGCATTTATTATGTAAAAGCCTAAAATACGTGCGCTTGTTATTCTAATTTTAATCCCGT
>RPRQ01000059.1 GCA_003818205.1 Bacteroidales bacterium | reverse complement strand
AGAAAATATTTATGTTTTTCGTGTTAGTGATTCTTTTGCATTTTGATACTCAGTCGTTTTTTTATAATTGCCTCTCCCGATAAATCGGGACAAGTTGTGGTTCTCCGTGCTCCCTGCCTACCGACAGGCAGGTCTGTGTCTCAGTGGTTTTTGTTCAATTCGATTACGGCTGAATAGTTACAAAAGATTGTATGAGTTTTAGTTCTAATAAATTCTCTGTGCTCTCCCTGCCTACCGGCAGGCAGGCGTGTCTCAGTGGTTTTTGTTCAATTCGATTACGGCTGAATAATTACACAATGGGTTTTCCTTTAATTATTCTTCTTTGTAAGAAAGGGTAACCTTTAAACGATAAATTTATGTTAATAACAATTTATAATTTGGGGTTGACTTTTACTACACCCCTGAATCTCTGTTAATTAATTCAGCCTATCCATAATAAACAATAAACAATTCTATTAAATGATTGTTATACCGAGACTTAAATCATATCTAAATATATTGATTTAAGTTTAATTCTATGTTAAAAGATTCATTCTCAATGCTCATCCATATCAAATTTGCTTACAAGCTGAATACTAGAGCATTTACATAATCTTTTAATTTTCAATATATTATCGTGTTAATAACTATGATTTAATGTTAATATTTTCGACCCAATTCCATAGCTCTAAAACAGCTTGAGTTTAATAACTTCGTAAATATTTTTTCACCGGGAGAATTTTCACCGATTCTCTTTTTTTTCAGCAACTTAGAAAAACAGACCAAGTTATACTATAGCAACCCTACAAACAGTATGAATAAGGAGGATAATGCAACCGTAATGAGCAAACTTAAGAATAGTATTAAGACCTACTCACACGATGAAGCGGTAGAGGCAAGCATCAAGTATTTTAACGGCGACGAGATGGCCGCCAAAGTATGGGTTAGTAAATACGCCCTAAAAGATTCTTTTGGGAATATCTTCGAGCAATCGCCCGATGATATGCACAAAAGACTCGCTTCGGAGATAGCCCGAATCGAAAAACGATACCCAAACCCATTGAGCACCGAGGAGGTTTATGAACTGCTTAAAGATTTTAAGTACATTGTTCCTCAGGGTGGCCCGATGACGGGAATAGGAAACCAGTACCAAATCGCATCTCTGTCGAATTGCTTTGTTATCGGCACACGTAACGAGGCCGACTCCTATGGTGGCATTATGAAGGTGGACGAGGAGCAGGTTCAGCTGATGAAGCGTAGGGGTGGTGTAGGGCACGACTTATCGCACATACGCCCAAAGGGAAGCCCTGTTCTGAACAGCGCATTAACCTCAACGGGGGTTGTACCCTTTATGGAAAGGTACTCCAACTCTACCCGTGAGGTTGCCCAGGATGGTCGGCGTGGTGCATTGATGTTAAGCATCTCTATAAAGCATCCCGATTCTGAAAAATTCATCGATGCAAAGATGGAACCTGGGAAAATTACAGGTGCCAACGTTTCGGTCAAGATTGACGATGAGTTTATGAATGCCGTTCTTTCAAAAGGCAACTACATTCAGCAATACCCATTAAGCGCAAGCAAGCCTAAATACCGTCAGGAGATTAGCGCCCTTGACCTTTGGAATAAGATCATTCATAACGCATGGAAATCGGCCGAGCCAGGAGTGCTTTTCTGGGATACCATTATCAGGGAATCGGTTCCCGACTGCTATGCCGATTTAGGTTATAAGACGGTATCTACTAACCCTTGCGGAGAGATACCTCTTTGCCCATACGATAGCTGTAGGCTTATCGCCCTGAATCTTTACAGCTACGTTGAGAAGCCTTTCACCCCCGAAGCTCACTTCAACTTCGACCTATTCAAGAAGCACGTAATCGCCTCACAGCGCATTATGGACGATATCATCGACCTTGAACTCGAAAAGATTGATGCCATTCAAGGAAAGATTGACACCGACCCCGAGGAAGAGGAGATTAAACAGGTTGAACGCAATCTTTGGAGAAAGATTCGTCAAAAAGCCATTGAGGGTCGCCGTACGGGCATTGGCATTACCGCCGAGGGCGATATGCTTGCTGCCCTGAACCTTCGTTATGGTACCGACAACGCCACCGATTTTGCCGTTGAGGTTCATAAAACATTAGCCATTGAAGCCTACCGCTCATCGGTTTACCTAGCTAAAGAGCGTGGGCCATTCCCCATTTTTGATCCACAGCGCGAAAAGAATAATCCCTTTATCAACAGGTTGAAGGACGAGGATGAAACGCTTTATAGCGATATGATTAAATATGGTCGCCGAAATATTGCCCTGCTAACCATAGCCCCAACTGGTACAACAAGCCTAATGACCCAAACAACATCGGGCATTGAGCCAGTATTTCTACCCGTTTACAAGCGTCGGCGTAAGGTTAACCCGGGCGATCAGAATGTAAACGTTACCTTTACCGATGAGGTTGGCGATAAGTGGGAAGAGTTCAACGTATTCCACCATATGTTCCTTGTTTGGCTTGAGGTTAACGGCTATAATGTAGAAGAGGTAAAGACCTACAGCGCCGAAAAGATTGATGAGCTAGTAGCTAAATCGCCTTACTATAAAGCCACCTCCAACGATGTTGACTGGGTAAGTAAAGTTAAAATGCAAGGGTTAATCCAAAAATGGATTGACCACTCCATTAGCGTTACCGTAAACCTCCCCGCCGATGCAACAGAAGAAATGGTTGCAAAAGTCTATCAAACAGCATGGGAAAGCGGTTGTAAAGGATGTACCGTTTACCGTGAAGGTTCACGCGATGGAGTGCTAGTAGCGAATAGAAAAGAAAAGGGGGATGAAGGCTCATCGGCATTCCCAACCAAACGCCCCGAAGTACTTGAGTGCGATATTATCCGTTTCAAGAATAACCATGAGAGTTGGATTACCTTTGTTGGGCTATATAATAATCGCCCTTATGAGATATTTACAGGTATTTCGGAGGATGACGTGCTTCCTATCCCAAAACTCGTTACCAAGGGTAAAATCATCAAAATTAAGGATGAGAATGGAAGCCGCTACGATTTCCAGTACGTAGATAAGTTTGGTTATACCAATACCCTCGGCGGTTTATCTCATATGTTCAATAAAGAGTTCTGGAACTACGCCAAGCTAATATCAGGAGTGCTACGTAACGGAATGCCAATCCCCGATGTGGTTAACCTAGTATCATCTCTCCGCCTTGACAGTGAAACGATTAACACATGGAAGGCTGGCGTTGAGAGGGCTCTTCGTAAATATATCCCCGATGGCACAACCGCAAAGGAGGGGAAAAAATGCTCATCGTGCGGTTCGAACTCCTTAGTTTATCAGGAGGGATGCTTAATCTGCAAAAATTGTGGACACTCAAAATGCGGATGATTTCATAGCTTGATTTTTTCCGAAAGAAGACCCTCCTAATGAATAATTACGGAGGGTTTTTATTCGATAAATATACTCTCTAGTGTTATGGTAATCATACTATGACGTAATAATATTCAGAGCTATAACCGACGGGTTAACCCATCGGTTAAAATAAAAGCGTAATGGTACATACTTAACATTACACTAGGTTTACAAGGAGATACACAGAGTAGCCACAAGAGTATTCACAGAGAAATGTTTTAAGGATTTGTAATAACAAATGCCCTTATTAAAAATTTACACTTGTTGTTAAATCAATGAACTCGTACCCATTCCCTTTCCAATCGAGATAGCGTATAAAGTCATTATAGCGAATAATTAACGATGCGGTATTGAGATTGGGGTGGAAGCTTAGCCTTTCGGCTTTTTGAAGATTATGGTCGAGAAAGAGATGTACGTGCTTGGACGTATCATGAATCAGCCCGAATGGCGATACAGAGCCAGGCGCAAGACCAAGATACTTCATCATCCGTTGGGGTGATGCAAAGGTTAGCTTACCCTGTTTAAGCAACTTTTCAAGCTGATGGATATTAACTTCCTGCCGATGCTCAAGGATAACCAGATAGTGCCTATCGCCTTTATGATTCCGTAGGAAAATATTCTTACAATGGGTTGAATCGATGCCCTCCCAATACTTAGAGGCCTCTTCAACGGTAGGCGCAGGAGGATGCTCGTGATAATCGAATTCAATATTGAGGTCGGATAAAACCGAATAAACGGCTGGGTCGCCTCTTCGATCGTTTTTAATACTCATAGCGCTATCCTCTGAGCTGCGAAAGGGCTTTATTCACCTCATCGAGGCTAAAGTAATCAGGGTTGTAATTATCGCCATACCACTCCGAAATCAAGGAGAAATCCTTCTTGCTTTTCCCAGCCATCAGCTCTAACGACATTTCGTAGCCTGTAACACCCCCCGAATCCTCGGGTGGAGCTTTTCGTAATCCCTCTATACAAAGCGGGTATTTATGAATGGATGAATCATCAAATGAGCGGATCAGCTTACAGCGGATGGTCCATGAATCACCATAATCGTAAACATAGGTTAAATCGTTGCTAACCGTTAAAACTTTGGAGAGATTAACCTGATCCTCCTTCTTTATATCCTGCTTTTTTGAGTCCTGATAGAAATGTAAATGGAAATTCTCCCAGGCAAACAACGCCTGAAAAACTTCGTGTAGCACTTGAAGGTTGATTGAGCTATCGACCTGAAATGTTCTCGAAACCTCAGATTTCAACCCTTGAAGTGTAGCCTTAATCTCAAAAATCTTCGCCATAGGATAAAATTCGCTAGCAATATACCAAAACTACAAAACTTATTGAATTTAAAATAAATTTTGTTTTTAAATTTCATAATTACTCACCGCAGAGCCATCAACCTGCCTACCCTACCTCAGCAGGTTGGTGGCATTTCATTTTATGAGGGTTCTGAACTTATGTCTTAGCCTAGTTCTTGCAACATTAATCCCAAATTATGCATTGGAAGAAAAAATTAAAATCGTAAAACTGTTAAAAGCCTTATTGGAAAATGAATACAGCGATTTTTTCGTTTTCAAGTAATCATGATCCTATATACAACCATTTTACATAGTAACTAAGATATAGTGCGTTTTGAATCTTACAATCAAGATAATAGGGATATGAAACAAGTGAAATATAAGTTGAGAAAACAATAAAGAGGTTGTCAATTATTGTCCAAGGCAAACATTCATGACAACCTCTTAAATTCTAAACTGTTAAATACTATTTAATAAGAACAACAAGTTCTTTCTTTGTAGTACCATCGTTAAGTTTAAGTATAAGCACATACGTGTTTGAAGAATGATTCGAGATATCCATCAAGCAATTTTTATTCTTGCCTAAGACTTCTTTTTGTAACATTCGCCCCTGCATATCATAAAGAATTGCTTCTGCAACATTGCTTGTTGAACCAATATTTATAACTCCATTTGTTGGGTTTGGATATGCTATTGTAGTATTGTTTGGTTTATTAATATTGGGGTCATATCGTTTTGACATGGTATTTCCTGGATCACCTGGATCTCCAATTGGTATATCTCCATATTCAGTAAAATAAGGACTTGACCCGCAAGCGTTTTGAGCAGATACTGAGATATTAAAATTTATACTATAATTCGGTGAACATGGCAAAGTTTGAAGAATTGCATCTTGTTCTCCCTGTCCGCTAGTAATAGTACCACCTGCTACAGACCAATTAAAATTAACGCCACCAGGACAACTAGTTGAGACTGAATATTGAGTATTTCCAGCAACAATATAACCACCCCCTGTGAATGGACTAATATAAAATGGCGTTGAAGGTGCACCTATCCATATGGGTTTCGTTTCTGATATTGGTTCAGTCTTACCACTCACAGTCAAAGTTCTTGTTAATTTAATCCATGTTTCTCCATTGTAGGTTGAACTTGCAGTTACTGTAGTACTTGTTGATGTTGTATTATCTAAACTAATATTTGACCCTGCTGTCCACCTATAAGTAGCATTAGATAACTGAGTAGCTGAATAATTCCCTGTTTGATTGTTGCAAAAAACATAAGATCCATTTATATTAAAAGAAGGATGGACTAAAACATTAATCGTGTTACTAGGGAATGAACCATGTTGGTTATTATTAAATACCTTGAAGGAATAAATTCTACCGTTTGTACCCCCATCTACCATTGCTGTATATTGTTTTGATGTTGTAGTACCAATTTTTACATTATCCATGTAAATGGAGTAATTATCAACATCATTATTTAGAGGGCGAGTCCATGAAAGGACTACATGGGTACTGGTCTTGTAATTTACGGTTAGATATCTTGGGTCATAATCAGCATAAGCTGGAGGTGCTTGTACTTGAATAGTGTAAGTGAAATAACTAAATTCTTTGTCACCATTGAATTTACAACGTATTGGCAAACCATATGTTTTAGTTCCTGAGGGGTTAGTAATGGACACACTAAAGGTTTTATCCCCTTGAGAAGAAATAGAAGCATTTTTGGGGGAGATGGAATTAATAAAGCCCGATTCTTGCATAAGTTCACTATCCGTTTTATCAATCCATACTTCAACACCTATTCCACTGGTTGTAGAAATAGTAAAACTTCCAGTCACTTGGTTATAACCAAAATCTAATACTCCAGGATTAAACAAAAGATAATTAGTAGTATAACCAGTGAAATAACTTAATACAAAAAAGGAAGTAATAACTAAGTATTTGAATAAGAACTTCTGGCGATAGATTTTACTCTTATTGCCATTCGTTTTTATACATTCCTGTAGTGAAGAAGGAGAAATTTTTTCTTCCATATTCATTTCATTTTTTTGTTATGCCTACTCTATTTGGTTTTCAGCTACCCCATTTCTTAAATACTCAATTTTTATTGTGGATTATTAATGAGTCTCCATAGCAGTGATTTTTCAAATACTGGAAATATTTCTCTTTTATGTAAGTAGTACATAAGACTAATTTATAACATTATACAATTAAGCACCCATTGTATATCTAAACGCTTACCTAATGAGATATAAAAGTAGAATAAGGGGTTAATCTGAGTATAACAGTAATTTTTTCATAAATTAGATTTTTAGAGTTAAATATTTAAGATTAGTTTTTTAATTAGTGAATATTATTAAATGATGAGAAATTAACTCCTCCTCATTTAGCCTCCAATCATTATCATTAAAAATCTCTTTTATGGTCAAGAAGATAATAATAGCCTTCCCCTTAAGGAATTATTACCTTCTATTTTAAAAATCTAATTCTGAATCATTTATTTTTATAAGCCCAGAAAAAAGACACATTTGTAATCAATTTTTCTTGAATTTAATCATTTATTCAAATATAAATATTTTCATTTTATTTTCTTGCTTTTAATTAATATTTTTATAAAATTGATGCAATAATAACACATTAAGGACTGTGAACTGTTTTTCAAAACCTAAAACCTAGATAATAATCCTTTCAACTCGACGTGTACAGGGACTTACACCCTGTTAGTAAAAGAACCATGCCCGACATACCAAAAAATAGCCGCCTCTGTACAGAGGCGGCTAAAAACTGAGGGCACTGAAAAACTGCCGATAAATTAAGGGCTTGTACAAATGTGTTTGTGCAAGCCCTTTTCTTTGCGATAATTGGAAAATATTAAACTCTTTGTCGTAAATATGCCATCCTCAGACCGTTAAATTGGTAATTACGCGAGTTTTTTTCTACCTAAATTTCTATAGGGACTTTTTCAGTGCCCTCTAAAAACTCAAGCTCTTTTTTAAAATTAAGGATTCGGTTGGATTAGTAAGTTAGTGTTTATTTCCGACTGTGGAATTGGCCATACATACTGAGAAGAAGTTATATCAGTAGGTAGCAAAACAGTACCTTTTGGAGGAAAACTGGAAAGAGTTCGGCAAATATCCATGTTCCTAATGCCTTCGCCTATAAACTCAATTTGTCGTTCTCGCATAAGACGGGTTACAAATGCATCAGCAGTGGCAAAATCACCAACTACATAAGGTGTGGCTGCAGAATTTGACCTAATATATACAGCATTCAGAAGAGCTACCGCTCTTGCATTAACACCATTCACCCGAGCCTCAGCCTCAGCAATATTCAAGAGTACCTCTGCATATCGGATTACCGGAACCCAATTCTCCAATGATGTAAACTTTCTGAGCTGTCGTTTTGCTGAATTAGATCCAGTACCAAATCCAGTAATTGCCTTCCGAGCATCTGTAGCTGCAATAATAGCATTATTGACCCAAAATGGGTGTGCTACGTTAAGAGTATACTCTCCATATCCATGGTAAAACTGCATACCATTCTGGGTGCCAGGGAGCTCGGTAGCGGTCATAGGCATCGAAAAAATCGATTCGTTCGAAGTATAAGGTGTAGCAAAAATTGCTGAATAAGTAGCACTTAATCCATTCCTAACATAAGTAGTAGCTGAAAAGGGAGCAGCAGATTGAGGTGCTATTTTATTCCCTTCTGCTAGAACATTTGCATAGTCGTTCATATGAAGGTAAACACGAGTTTTAATTGCAACTACGGTATTAATGTGTATTCTAATTGTTTTAGTAGCGTCATTAACAGGGTTTACTACTTCAACGCCTGATGAATTGTAATATTTAGTTGGAAGCAGAGTTTCAGCAGTATTCAAATCGGAGAGTATCTGATCATACGTTTCCTGAACCGTTGAACGTTCCTTCCAGTTATCCGCTGAAGTTTTTTGTGCCGTTAATCGCAGAACTGCACCCCACGCATTAGGATTTTCATTGTAGGGTCTTGCATAAAGCTGTAGCAGGTGGAAGTATGCCAACCCTCTTAGCGCTAATGCCTCGCCCTTATACTGGTTGTACTCAGCCTCTGTTAGCTGATTGGCTGCCATTGCTTTTTCCTTATTGGCATCAAGCCCTTCTAGAAAAACGTTAACACCGTTAATGGCAATGTAAATCTGCTGCCAGCAATTCTGAACCTCGTTTGTACTCGGTGTAACCTCCATTTTCCATGTTTGTAATCCAGTAACACCATTACCCCCATGGTTCAAAAAATCATTGCCTTTAATATCGTTATATACTAGGTATCTTCCGCCCAGATATTGCCCACTCTTGAAATTTCTATATAACGCATGTACCTGTCCAAGAATTCTTGATCTTGTGTCAAAAGCCAATCTCTCATCAATCGAAATGGCTGGGACTGGTTCTAGATACTCATCGAAACACGATACGAGCGTAGCTGAAACCAGTAGTATTAATAATGTAGTTTTCAGTATTTTCATTGTAGTAAGTTTAGTCGTTAAAAGGTTAGATTTAATCCGAATGAGAAAGTTCTTGCCTGGGGAACAGTATTACGGTCAACACCAGGTGTAAGGTTCGTATCACCTCCAGATGATATTTCAGGATCGGAACCAGGGTAGTTTGTAAATGTATAGAGGTTAAATACCTGACCATATAAACGTACGCTACTAACACCAACCTTATTTAAAAGTTGATGTTTTAGGGTATAACCAAGGCTAATATTTCTAACCTTTAAGAAGTCCCCTCTAAATACATTTCTCGATTGAACCATTGTAGAGCCGTTCGAAACGTTATCGCCCCAAACTGGTTTTGGGAAATCTGTAACATCGCCTGGGTTTCTCCAATACCCTTTATAAAACTCTTCCGAGTTATTCCAGTTGCGTTGATCCTCCATACCCGCTTTTGATCCAAAATACACATAGAAATCCAAGGCGTAAGTTAAACCAAGGTTGAAATCGAAATTACCATAGGTTACAGTATTATCGATACCCCCAAAGTACTTTGGAATCGTGTTACCCAGCATCCAACCATCATAGGTGATATCAATATCCCTTGATTTAGAACCATCCTCATTTTTAAATTTCTCCATTCCTCCGTTAGGATCATAGTAAACCTTAGATGTTGTTCCATCCCAAACGCCACTTGCGTCAAGATTTTTTCTAATAAAAATACGTCTTCCTGTTGTAGGATCTACACCAGCAGTTTTAACGCCCCAAATCATGCCTACGGGTGAACCCACCGTTGTTCTATTAGTATTCTCAAGCTGGGTAACACCGGTAATGTAGGGTAAACCATCCGCCAACTCAGTAACCTCATTCTTGAGGTAGCCAAAATTAAACGTTGTACTCCACCTCAATTGCTTACCAATAATATTGTAGCTGGTAACTGCTAGCTCAAAACCTTTATTAAACATAGACCCAACGTTCATTGGCAGAGTATTTGTTGGTTGATTTCCACCTGGAATACCCTTCGATGGCGATTGAGGAACATCAAGGATCAACCCGTTAACAGTGTTTTTATAGTAGCTGAAGTCAACCTGAATACGCTCCTTCAAGAATCCAAAAGCGATACCCGCATCGTACTTATCACTCGTTTCCCACTGTAGATCTGGATTTCCTGCTTGATTAAAATTCAAAGTGAATAAACTATTATACACATTTGCCGAATAAAGGAATAAAGAGGCATAGTTATCAACACCCGAAATATTACCTACCCGACCAGCACTGGCCTTAAGGCGTAAATCGGAGATATAATTGGCTAGAAAACTATTCTTAAAGAGGTTCTCGTTTGATACATTCCACATTAACGAAGCACCACCAAAATTACCATACTTATTACCTACTGCTAACCCCGAAAATCCATCGCGCCGAGCAGAGAACTCAATAAAATACTTTTTATCGTAGTTGAAGTTCACCCTTCCAAAATATGAGATAAAAAAGTTCTCCGTCACCGTTGCTGAAGGTGGTTGTTGAGGTGTAGTAGCTGCTCCCTGATAATCCTCAAAGTAATTATCGGTTATACCGTTTTTTCGACCTGACCATCCATTGGATTTAGTGTACTGTTGCTCAGAACCAGCCATCAACTTTATGTTAAACTTCTCCTTTAGTGATAAATCGTAGTTCAGGGTATTTGTCCAATTCCAGCGATTTCTGCGGTCATTATAGTTAGAAACCTGACCTGCAGTTGACCATCCATCACCATGAGCAGCACTCAAAAGTTGTTTTGATTCTACCTGACTATTATCCATACCATAAGCTGTACGGAAGTAAAGACCCTTGACGATCTTAACGTTTGCAAAAAGGGTGCTAATAATCCTGTCGCTCTGTGCAGTATTATAGTTATTATCAGTAAGGAAAACTGGGTTCAGATAACCTGTCGATTCGGTATTATTAAGACGACCCATTTGATTTATTGAAGCTTCAATATTGTACGTTCCATCACTCAGGTAAGGGCCAACAATTGGTGAAAGCTGAAATGCCATACGACCCACACCCGCAGTGGCAAAGTTTCCACCAGATAGCGATCCCGTTTGAGGTGCATTTGTAAATGAATTAGAATATGATGCGGATACCCCAAGAGTGATAAACTTATTCAGCTTATGATCGATATTCATTCTAATGCTTTTCTTTTCCAAGGTGTTTGTGATAATAACCCCTTTAGTCTTTGAATACCCTGCTGATAGGAAATAGGTCGTTGTCTTATTCGCTCCTGAAACGGATAAATTATGATTCGACTGGAATCCTCTTTGATAAACATATTTGTTCCAATCCGTATCAATTGTTTTACCGTTAGCATCAACATTCAAGAAATATGCAGCAGCTAGGCTTGAATTTGCTCTGGCAAAGTTTTTAGCTTCAACAAACTGCTCAGCATTCATCACCTTAAAAAGGTTATATGCATTGGAGAATCCAACGGATCCGTCGTAGGTAACCTTAACATTTCCTTCTACACCTCTTTTAGTGGTAATAAGCATAACGCCATTTGTAGCTCTGGAACCATAAATTGCAGTTGCAGAAGCATCCTTTAACACCTCTACCGATGCAATATCTGAGGGGTTAACATCGCCCATAAAGTTCAAAGCTGCGGAAGATCTTGATACATCACCTGTCATTATCGGAACACCATCAACAATTACAAGTGGACTTGAACTTCCCGAAATTGAATTGTAACCACGCACCCTAATAACTGTAGGATTTCCTAAAACAGCATTTGGAATGGTTACGTTAACACCAGAGGCTTTACCGGTTAAAGCCTGTTCAAAAGATTGAACAGGGATAGTTTTGAGGTTATCCCCTTTAACGGTAGAAACAGACCCCGATACCTCCTTTTTCCTCTGAACACCATAACCAACTACAACAAGTTCCTCAACTTCCAAGGATTCCGATTCTAAAACAACATCAATTAGAGCTCTTCCCCCTACTTCAATTTCCTGTGTCTTCATGCCTACAAAAGAAAATACTAATGTAGAATTAGAGGGTACATTTAGAGAGTATTTCCCATCAATATCTGTTACAACGCCTGTTGTAGTTCCTTTAACTATAACAGAGACACCTGGGATACCCAAGCCGTCTTGAGCCGATGTTACAGTTCCTGTAATTTGGCTAGTTTGTGCAAATACAAACGGCAAACCCAGAAACAAGAATAATCCAAGTAAAACAGTGAATTTTTTTTTCATAGATTAAAGTTTAAGGTTAAACATTAGGTTGGGTATTATCATTGGTATGAATGTGTAAACATTCCTCGCAAAATTCAATTTAATTAATTTGAGGAGGCTTAAAAATTCCTCCTCAAATTAATCTCTGCTTGTTTTTTAAACCTAAAAACAAAATTCCATGTCATTTTTATAAAAAACTATTCTTCGAAATGTAACCTATTTTAAAATTGTAAAACATATTTTAAAAAACTAAAAACTTGCTTTTATATGATACTTTTATAATACAATAATGGTTAAAAAACTGATATACTGGATTTAAATGTGATGTAAAAAAGTTGAAATACTTTGGTCGTTTCTTAAAAGGCCCAATTTACGTCTCAGCCTAGTTCTGGCAACATTAATACTATGAATGGTTTGTCCTGTTATTATTGAAATTTCCTTTGTGCTCATTTCAAGCCGTAGAAAAGCACAAAGTCTCTTCTCATTCTGTGATAATGTATTAATTTTTTTTGTTAGGTTATTGTAAAACTCTTTATCCACCTGCGAAAATCTTACATCAAACTCATCCCAAATATTTATATTATTGCACGATTCTATTCTGTTGATTATCTGGCTGATATGTTTTGCATTCTTTCGATTCTCATTTGATAAATTTTTACGTAAATCCTTCGCAATGTTTATTAATATTTCGTCTTTTTGAGCAAGATAAAGTGAATGGGCAACAAATTCTTTATTTTTCACAAACAAATCGCTTTCAATGGTATTTTTTTCTTCCTTTAACTGTAGGGAGTACTGCATTTGCTTTTTTAATCTTAACCTTAAGGCTAAGAATAAAATGAAAATAAAGAATACTATTAAAGACAATCCCAAAAAAAGAATGATTTGCCTTAGCTCTTTATTCTGATTATCTTTTTCCCTAATTAGCTTTTCCTTTTCATATAAAAAACTCATTTCTTGCCTAGCAATTTCATTGCTAAGCGTATTGTTAAGCAGGCTATCTTTTAAATTATTATAATCTTGGTAATCGTTAAAAGCAGTTTCAAACAACCCCATCTTTTTGTTTAACTCTCTAGCTTTTAATAGAACGTCTAACCTTTTATCGGGAAAACCATATTTTTTTGCAATGATCATTCCTTTTTGATAGTTTGTCATTGCACTATCATATTCTTGCATATAAGTATAGTAGTCGCCAAAATTTATATATGAGCTAACCTCATTGCGCCTATCACCTATCTCAAGTCTTATTTTTAAATCCTTTTGAAAATGCGAATAAGCTACCTCCGGATTTCCTCTAATTAGAAACAATATGCCGGAGTTACCATAATAGTTGGCAATACCAAAACTGTCGTTTATACTAGTGAAGATTTTAAAGGCCTTTTCATAGTAATCAAGTGCAATATCAAATTTTTTTAGCTCTTTAAATGTTATACCAATATTATTATATGCTCTTGCTTCACCTTTTTTTTCTCCAATTCTTTTAGCAATTTCAATGGATTTCATATAATATTCAATGGATTTCGAGTAGTCATGTAAATAGCGATGAATATCACCTATATTTAAATAGCATTGTTGAATTCCGTTCGAATCAATCAACCCTTCGCTTAATTTTAAACTCTTAAGTGCGAGTACCATTGCTTGGTTATAATTACCTCGCTTACGGTAAATCGTACTTAATTTATGATATATGTATGCCTGATCTCTAAAATCTTCAGATTTTATAGAAAGATCCAGCGCTTCCATATATTTTTTTAGTGATAAGAGGAAATTGAATTTTGCTTCATTGATATTTGCTTCATTGATTATAAACCTAATAATTAACTTGTTAAGTTTGTTTTCATGAGCAACAGATATGGCTAAATGGTAGAAATTATTAGCCTTAATAGTATCGATAGATTTATAGGATTCGTAAAGCTTTATCAACCCGTTAACCTTTACTTCAGGAACTTTCTCATTTACGATAATATTTTCTAGGCTATCAAGTCTAATGTCTCTTTTAATTTGAGCAAAAGCGTTTAAAGAGTATAATGTAAATATAAAAAGTATCGTTAAGAAAATAGCCCCTCTATACATACTAATAAATATTAACGTTCTCTTCAATAATGAGATATAAATATCTAAAAGAAATTTTAATATTAAATACAAAATATCAATTTTATAAAAACTCTTTAAAAGCCTACAATTACATAATGCCTTAAAAACAGAAAAACCCTATGGCTACTACCATAGGGTTTTACATATAATAGAATGAAACTATATCAATCCATTCTTATGTTTTTCACCAATAACTTTAAGCATATCATCAGTCATGGTTTCGAGGTTCCATTTTGGATTCCAACCCCACTCGGAACGGGCGCAGGAGTCGTCCATTGAGTTGGGCCAGCTGTCGGCAATAGCCTTTTTAATGGGTTCAACGTTATATGTCATGTTAAATTCGGGTATCCGCTTTTTAATTACAGCATAAATCTTCTCAGGATCGAAGCTCATCGCCGTGATGTTGAAACTGTTGCGATGTTTCAATTTTGATGGATCTGCCTCCATTAGCTGTACGCAAGAATCCAATGCATCGGGCATGTACATCATATCGAGGAAAGTTCCTGCGGGAAGGGGGCAGCTAAATTTCTTTTCTTTTATGGCTGCATAGTAGATTTCAACCGCATAATCAGTTGTACCTCCGCCAGGAAGGGTCAGGTTAGAGATAATACCAGGAAAACGTACGCTGCGGGTGTCAACGCCAAAACGGGTATAGTAGTAATCGCTGAGCATTTCACCAGTTACTTTGCATACGCCATAAATGGTAGATGGTCGCATTACCGTATCCTGTGGGGTATTATCGAGCGGCGATGAGGCGCCAAAGGCACCAATTGAACTAGGTGTAAATACCGCACACTTGTTCTCACGGGCAATCTCCAACGAGTTTAAGAGTGCTCCCATGTTTATCCTCCAGGCTAGCTGAGGGTTCTTTTCACCAGTTGCAGATAGCAAGGCAACTAGATTAAAAATAGTATCGATCTTATGTTTCTTAACAATTTCAGCATACTTATTGGCATCCAACGCATCTAACTCCTCAAACGGTCCGTTTTCAGCAAGCTTACTACAAGCACTACAATTAATATCGGTTGCAACAACATTATTTTGTCCGTAAATCTTTTGAAAGTAGGGCACCAACTCCGACCCTATTTGTCCACCTGCACCAACAATTAGTATATTCTTCATGAGAAATAGGTTATAATTCTTTATTAAAAACTGATGTTTGCTATTAATCTTTAATTAATTCGACAAAAATAAATATTTTGATTGAATTGTTAGCTGTGGAAAAATCATGTTTTAAAAATATTCGCCGCTGACCTGCCAGCAGACAGAACCACTGAGAGCGCAGAGTTTGTTTTGTTTGCTACAATTATTTCTCTGTGTACTCCCCTTCCCGGTCTGCCGACAGGCAGGTCAGCGGGAGATTGTTTACTCAACAATTATCTCATCAATAAAAATCCATGATTGGTTACCTATCCCAGGATGCCAGCCTGGGATTGTTCCAAAGTATTTCCCGATTACTTTAATGAATCGGGCTTTAATATCAACATTGGCTTCAAAGTTATAGATCGTAGGTGTCATTTGGTTTTCAGGTATATCGTGCTTAACGGTGGTGGCTAAAGTAAAATTCTGCCCATCATCAGATGTCCAATACTCAACGTAACGAGGCAACCAAATCCATGGGCTAGCATCCTGTAGAAACCCCGCAGCAAGTTTAGCGATGGCCTTGGTTATACCCATGTCAACTATTGCAACAAAGTCTTGTCCTTGATAGCCCTGCCAGCCGCCTAGTCTAAAATTCTTATCCCCTCTTATACCATCAACCAACCCATTGGGGCCACCAGCATCGTATTGGGTGCTGCAATTGCTTTTTATCGTTATGGTTTTATCGGGGCTATAGCGGAAAAATTTCCCCTCGATGGTATAGCTCTTATTGCCCACCTTATCGACTGAATACGCCAATACCCCTGATGATTGCTTAATGGTAAGGCTATTTCCTTGCCTCCATTCGACCCTGTCTTCCGTTGAATCTATTGGTAATACAGAATAGTAAACGATTTGATCTTTATCGAGGGTTGAAATGCCTATGGTTAGGCTATCGATAAACGTTTTGGGAGCATTGTCGAAATATGGGACAATGGTAAAATTTGAACTTTCGATCTGGGTTTTGGGTGAGCCAATAACACTCGAAGCCCACTCCTTATTGGGCATATTCGACATAACAAATTTCATATCGCCACCATTGAGTATTTCGGAATATTCAACCCAGCTCCGTGTCAACGGCTTACCGTTTAGATAGGCTTCCTTTATGAAGATATTCTCCTTTGAATTATTCTCAGCAGTAATGGTAAAGGCTTTCCCATTCTCAAGGTTAATCGTGGTCTTCTTAAATAGTGGCGAACCAATGGCATACTGCGTATTCCCAGGGCAAACAGCGTAAATCCCCATTGCGCTTAACACATACCATGCGCTCATCTGCCCACAATCCTCATTACCACAGAGACCATCGGGCTTTGAAGTGTACATCTCATCCATTATTTCCCGAGCAATGCGCTGGGTTTTCCAAGGGCTACCAACAAAGTTGTAGAGATAAGCCATATGATGGCTTGGCTCGTTACCATGCGCATATTGCCCTATTAAGCCCGTAATATCCGATTGATCCCTCCCTGAAAGGCTTGCCGAAGTATTAAAAAGTTCATCGATCTTAGCCTCGAATGGTTTAAGTCCACCATGTAGCTTCATCAATCCGCTTATGTCCTGCGGTGCAAGGAGGCTGTACTGCCAGCTGTTGGCCTCGGTGAAATTATTGTCAACATCGGTAGGGTTGAAGGGCGTTTTCCAACCCCCATTATACCGAGGACGCATAAAACTCGTGGTAGGATCGAAAATATTTTTGTAAAACTGGGCTCTTGCCATATATTCCTTGTAATCGCCCCATTTACCCAAGGATTTTGCCATTTGAGCTATACACCAATCGTCGTAGGCGTATTCAAGGGTTTTAGAAATGGATTCAGACTCCTTATCGCCGGGAATGTACCCATGCTTACGGTAGACCTCAAGCCCATAATGATTGAGATTAGAGCTATGCTTCATCGCCTCAAAGGCATACTTGACATCGAACCCCTTGATCCCCTTAACCCAAGCATCAACAATTACGGGAACAGAATGGTAACCTATCATACAAAAGGTTTCGTTGGCATTCAGCTCCCACACAGGGAGCAACCCACCATACTTATAGTGCGATAAAAAGGTGTTGATGTAATCGTTTGTTCGCTTGGTATCGATAATGGTCATCAATGGGTGCCATGCCCTATAGGTATCCCATAGCGAGAAAACGGTATAGGGGGTAAAGCCCTCTGCTTTATAGATCTTCTTGTCCATTGCCAAATATCTACCATCCACATCGGAGAAGATATTTGGGACTACCATGGAATGATAGAGAGCAGAATAGAATGTGGTCATCTGTTCGGGTGTGCCACCATCAATTAAAATCTTACTCAACTCCTTATTCCACAGGGCATATGCATTGTTTACCGTTTTGTCAAAATCCCAATCGGGGGTTTCGGCCTCCAGATTTTTAATTGCTCCTGCAACGCTAACCGATGATATACCAACCTTCACAAGAATTGTATTTCCTTTTATCTTACCAAACTTAAACCATGCTTTTAGGTTTTTACCCTCAATCATACCGCCCTCAATATTTGCAGTTAAATCGCTGCCATCTGCGGTTTGCAGCTTGCTCAGCGCAAAAGGCGTTGAAAAACGAATAACGAAGTAAACACGTTGATCGGTAGTCCACGATTTAGATTGACGGTATCCTCGAACCTCATTATTTCCGACTATTTGAATCCATGAGCTCAAAACCTCATCGCGATGCTGAAGATCTAGAATGATATTCGCCTCCTTGGTTTTCGGGTAAGTATATCGATGAAAGCCAACCCTAGCCGTAGCCGTTAGCTCTGCTAAAACCTTTGGCTTATCGAGATAAACTGAATAGAAGCCCGGCTTTGCTTTCTCCGACTCTTTTTTAAATGGTGATGAGTAAAGCGTATTGTCAACCTCGGGTTTGCCAACCGTTGGCATTATAAGGATATCGCCAAGATCGAGGCAGCCCGTGCCGCTAAGATGAGTATGGGTAAACCCATAAATCAACCTATCGCTATAATGATAACCTGAGCATCCATCCCAACCCGTAAGCCTTGTATCGGGGCTCAGCTGAACCATTCCAAAAGGTATAGTTGCCCCGGGGTAGGTATGCCCATGGAAATCGGTACCGATAAAGGGATTTACAAATTTTGCAGGATCGTTCATCTGCGCTGAAGCCATAATCGCTATGGCTACAAGCAATAATGATAATAATTTCTTTTTCAACATAACATTGCCTAATAATCTGTTCTCTCAGTCTAAATATTTCACCGCAGCGACACTGAGATTAATTATGTAAATAATCGTACAATGATTTAACCTCTATCTCTTTATCGTTTCCGCTAAGTATTCTCACCCGATACTCTTTACCCGGTAAAAGGTTGAAATAGTTATTCTCAACCTTAAAATCAGGTGCAGCTGACAATATCTGTACATTGAAGGTGGGATGAAGTGCGGTTAGAATTAAAGTGTACTCCTCAAGCACTTTCTCAGTTTTCACCTTAATCTCGGGGTTCAGCAGCATTAGGTTTCCCTGTTTGCAATTATAAGAATATGTAAAGTATGATTCTCCTGCTTGTGATAAAAACTCGGCATATATAAAAATATTACATGAATCTGCCTGATTAAGTTCATTGTTAACCCTCAATAGCTGCTCTGATACATTCGGTTTTATGGTGGCAGGATTTACCCATCGCTTTATAATATCGCCATTTAGATTATATAGCAATACTTTAAGCTCTCCTTCGGTTGGTATCTGAAAATCGGAAACAACTTTTACAGTAATCTCATGACCGTTGCTTTCTGCTGAAATTAGAATTGGTTTATAAGCATTGCGAACAGCATATTGCACGGCTTTCCAGCGGCCATAAAAATCGATACCCGACCAGGATACCCCTGGCCAGCTATCGTTCATCTGCCAGTAGAGAGTCCCCATGCACCGTGGCATTGCTATACGCTGCGATTCAATGGCTGTTCTATAGCCAATTGCTTGTAAAATCTGGCTAAAGTATATGCTATCCGCTAGTGTTTTAGGGTTAAACGCTTCGCATTTTGTGAATTTATCGATGGTTTGATACCCAACAGGATGTTTTTGGTGGCATAAAAGCCCCAGCGAATCGGGCTTAGCATTGCCATCTTTAGAAAATGCCTGCAACGTTCGGGCATCGGGAAACCCTTGAAAGCCATACTCCGACATAAATCGAGGTACTTTAGTCTTAAATACGCTGAATGGCTCACCCCCCCACCAAACGCCCCAGTAGTGGGAGTCGCCGCTTTTCATGCTCTCCTTTTTACCCCATCCGAATTGTGGCGACGATGCCCAGTAGAACTTTTCGGGATCATATGTATTTACAATAGATGGGAGGGTTTCGTTAAATAACTTCTTATATCCATTCCAAATTGTAGCGGTGGCATTGGGAATGGTATCGACCTGCTTGGTCCAGCCCCAGTTATGCCAACCTTCATCAACCTCATTGTTTCCGCACCATAAAGCGATACAAGGAAACCCTCGTAAGCGCTGAACCTGTTCGGTTGCCTCAATCTCAACATTTTTTATGAAAAGGCTATCCCAAGGGTACATCGAGCAGGCGAACATAAAGTCCTGCCAAACAAGAATCCCCTTTTTGCTACAAGCTTCGTAAAAGGCATCGGGAGGGTAAATACCCCCACCCCATACTCTCAGCATATTCATATTACATTTAAGGGCGTTATCGGCAAGGGCAATCCATTCGTTATCCCTTACGGCTGAGATTAAGGAGTTTGGGGGAACAATATTAGCTCCTTTTGCGAATAAGGGCTTGCTATTTACCTTGAAGTAGAATGAGTTTCCAATACTATCGGGCTTGTTAACAACCTCAATGGTTTTCAGCCCCAACTCTTTGTCGATTACGACCAGCTTCCCATCCTTGTTAAGTATTCTACAGCTAAGAGCGTATTGATACTGTGAGCCCATACCGCTTGGCCACCAGAGTTTGGGCTTTTCAATCGTAAACCTTGTTTGGATTAACGTTTTCCCACTCTTCACCTCTTCCTTTTTCTCTGAAATGCTTGTTCGGGTTTTACTATCGGTTAATTCAACCGAAATCTTTTGCTTATATGGGGAGTTAACCTCAAAGTTCGCCTCAATAATGGCTTTCGATTCGCTTAGCTCAATGGTTTTATAGTAAAAGTTTTCGATAGTAAAGTCGGGTTTAGTTCTGAGGTAAACCTTCTTCCATATACCGCACGATTTAAGGGTTGGAGCCCAATCCCAACCAAATTGATAGGCCGCTTTACGGATGTAAGCCCAATCGCCACCAGGAAGTTTATATGCCAACTTTGTTGATTGTTCATCAACATATTTTTGTGCTGAACTAAAAACAACCCTTAAAGTATTTCCCCCATTCCGAACATACTTGGTGCTGTTTACCTTCCATGATCGAAACATGTTATCAGCGGTAAGAACTAAGGAGTCGTTGAGATAGACCTTTGCGTAGGTATCAAGACCCTTAAACTCCAATTCGGTCTCGCTTCTTAAGAACATGTCGGTATTGATGGTGAATACTGTTTGGTACTCCCAATCGCACTCATCAACCCACTTGAGATTCATGCTATTGCAACCAATATAAGGATCAAGAATTAACTTATTAGCCAATAAATCGGAGTAAATATTCCCTGGAATCGAAGCCGGAAGCCACTTTTCGGTAGAATTTGCTTTCCTAAATTTCCACCCCGAGGTTAATAGCATTACCCCTTCCTGCGCAACGATTTGGTTGCACAGAAATACCAAAAACAGGATAAATACTAGCCTTTTGTTTCGTTCAAGTTCCATTGTTTAGGAATTTTAATATGTCTAAAGTTAAGGAAGAAATGGGGACATTTCATCTCTACAACTGGTATTTTCAATTTGTAAATACGGACGAAACCAATTTCGGTGCATGGATAAACCCTACAAATAACAATAATCCTAAAAAAAAGAATACCTCTTTACTCCTCCTTTTCACCATTCCGTAATTTACCGATTAAATCGAGAGTGACCTTAAATAGTGGTAATTCCATCTCGGCAACAGGCTTGTTGAGTTTCTCAACCTGAATCCTTAACGCATCGGTTTCTGCTGAACTGTTCTTAATCCCGGCATTGAACTGTCCCATCAGCTTACGTGTAATGGATGCCAGCTCAGCCAAATTATCGGATAAGGGCAAAGCCTCTTTTAATGCTACATTCTCTGATGCTAAAGCATAGAATGCTTGTTGATTACTGCTCCACTTATCGAGCAAATTCATCATCTTCGAATAGTTCTCCCTATTTTTAGTCTTTAAATAATCATTGTGGCTTAAACGGAATCTCACGAAATCGGGAGCATCGGAAAGGGCAACATCAGCAACCCTCGACAAAGGGTATTCTGTAGTGTAGCGTTTACTTCCATGTCGATTATACCCTTCCAATGGTTCAACAGCGTCGATAAGAGCTCTCAAAGGTTCGATGTTTGAACCATTGCATAAGCGACGCATCATCATCTCACGATTCTTTATATGCTCAATGCCCGATTCTTCAAGCAGAAGGTTGATAGCATCGAGCCTACGATACATATCATCAACATCGTTTACCGATGCCAGTGACCAAAATCGTT
The DNA here is from genome assembly GCA_003818205.1 of Bacteroidales bacterium. Classification (GTDB taxonomy): domain Bacteria; phylum Bacteroidota; class Bacteroidia; order Bacteroidales; family Tenuifilaceae; genus UBA8529. Next base: position 8,712 of record RPRQ01000059.1, on the reverse strand, counting down.
CGGCAATTGCTGCGGTTCGAGGCCAAATGCGGGAGTCAACCGATTCGCCTGTAACCAGTTCAGCCCACATGGTCGCCTCACCGCCAAGTATTCGGTTTTTCTCCTCTGTCGTAAGTTTACTTTCAGCAGGAAGCGGATCGTTTAGGTAATGCTCGGAGCAATTGTGGAATAGATCGATATAGTAGCCATTGGATAGTACGCTCCGATAACCCTTACGGGCAGCTTCCTCCATTGATTCTCGTCCTCTCCACGAGTGGATAACAATAGTTTTAGGTAACGATGATTGAAATATCTCGTCCCATCCAATCAACCTCTTGCCATTCTTTTCGAGAATTTTTAGGAGATTCCCATTGAAGTAAGCTTGTAATTCGTGGTTACTCTTAATCCCATTATTTTTCATAAACTCCTGAATCTTGGGGTTTTTATCCCATTGCATTCCGTTGTTCTCATCACCTCCGATGTGCATATACTCATCGGGGAAAAGCTGTGCCATCTCTTTAAAGAATTTTTCAAAGAACTTATAGGTCTCCTTTTTGGTTGGATCGATAGTTGGGTCAAAGACTCCGAAGAATTTTTCTATTTTATAGGTGCCGCCTGCCGATGCAAGTTCGGGATGCCCAACCATCCACGCAGAGGCATGTCCAGGGATATCAAACTCGGGCATTACCCTAATTCCCCTTTCATTGGCATAGCGAATAACCTCTTTAATCTCTTCTTGAGTATAATATTCGCCATTTGAACCCATAAGATGTAGTTTAGGGAATACCTTGCTTTCAACCCTAAAACCCTGATCCTCGCTTAGATGCCAATGAAAAACGTTCATCTTCACAGCAGCCATCGCATTGATGTTGTGCTTTATTACTTCAAGGGGAATAAAATGCCGACAGGCATCAATCATCAAACCACGCCATGCAAAGCGGGGTTTATCGTTAATCTCAAGACAAGGAAAAAAGAATGAACTATTATTCCTATCGAGCAGCTGCAATAAGGTTTGTAGTCCATGCATTGCCCCCAATTCCGTTTCGGAGATTAAGAGTATTTTATCTTTCCCTATTTTCAATGAGTATGATTCATTCTCGCCAAGTTTTACAACCCCAGAACGATTAACCTTAATAATTATCGATGCTTCAGCATTTGTGATGATTGTATCTCTGTCGAGAGGAATTGTTGTTCGCTTGCTTAGCTGTTGGATAAACCTAATAAGATTTAGTTGAAACCGTTTATCGGGTTGTCCATCAACTATAATTCTTAGATTTTTGTTAATATTGAATTGTCCCTGAGCCATTTTTATTTCTGAGGGCCAAGGCATAAGATTTAATACCTGAGATTTAGTAGTTAGGTTAAAGTAAACTACTAAAACCAATACGAATAATATTTTCTTCATGTTTATTATTTTTCACCGCAGAGACGCTGAGGCCGCAGAGTTAAAATTCATTTACATATCTCTTAAATCCTTGTTTTAAAATTGGGACATTAAAATTGATTAAATAACCTAATCTTTTATCTGCAAGTTTTAAGTAAGTAATTAATTGAGCTTCATGAACAGGTAAGATAGACTCTACTGCTTTTAATTCAATAATTATTTCATCCTCAACAATAAGGTCAATTCTAAATTCTTTCCCCGTAACTTGTCCTTTGTAGAGTACAGGTATAGAAAATTCCTGTTTTACTGATAATCCTCTTGATGTGAGTTCAAGAAAAAGACACCATTGATACACCGATTCCAAAAGACCAGGTCCTAATTCTTTATGTACTTGAATTGAAGCATCAAGAATTTGACCTCCTAGATAATTATACCTTTCCTTTTCCATAATTCCTATTTATTTCACTGCAGAGACACTGAGGGCGCAGAGTTAAAAAAACAATGAATTAGCAATAAATATTCTTATTGTCTCTGCGGTCTCTCCGTCTCTGCGGTGAAAAATTTATCCTTATAATTTACTCAACGCATAAACATACGCTCCAACCGATACGGCTTGGCTTGTACCCAATCTGGTTAAACCTACCCCTGTCCGTTTCATCGGATCGTAATCAATTACCTTTTCGCTAAATGGTACTTTTATTTTGGTTAAACTCCCTTTCGAAAAAGCAATTCTCCCCTCTTCGTCCTCTAAGCTGAGCACCTTCATCTCAAGCCTATCCACAGTATCACCACCTAACGTTAAGATTTTCCCGTTTAGTACCTTAAACATAGAGGGTGAAAAGAACTTCCAAGCATTGGCAAGCCCCCCCCCAATTACAATAATTGAATCGGTAAGGGTTACGGTATTAGCAAGGGCATCGCCAATAACGATTCCTAGCTGCTCAAAAGCCTTAAGAGCAGCTTCTTGATTACCCTTTGCTTTTCCATCCGCAATATCAAAAATCTCTTTTGGAGTATGGATTGTATTATCGTTAGAAATTTGCTTGTAAACCCTTTGAACGGCACGAATACTTACCCCCTCTTCGGCAAAGACCTCATTATTTATATAATTTCTCATCAACCAAATCTCAGTTGCAGCCGAGTTGTCACCAATGTAGAGCTGATTGTTGTAAACCAATCCTCCACCAAACCCTGTTCCAATGGTTATCCCAAATAAATTCTTGAACTGTTTTGGGCTACCTATGGCTTTAAGCATATCGTTTACCTCGGGTAACAGACCCGCAATGGCCTCGCCATAGGCAAATAGATCACCATCGTTATTGATGAATACAGGTAAACCGAATATCTCCTGAAGCATTGGTCCAAGGGCAACGCCGCCTCTAAATGCAGGGAGATTCCCCAAATCACCTATAATCCCATTGGGATAATCGGCTGGTCCTGGAAATGCAAAGCTGATGGCAACGGGTTTTTCGGGCAGCAACTTCTCAACCTCTTTAAATCCTGTAACAACTGAATTTAAACATTTATCGAGGTCATTGCCATTACTTGGAAAGGTAATGGGTTCAATAATTGATTTCAAACCCTTGATTGCAGAGAATACAAAGTTTGTTCCCCCTGCATCGAGGGTCATCACTATGCGTTTATCGTTATGGTAGTTCATGTTTATAGGAATTATGGAATGTTGGAATAATGGAATGCTGGGAAAACTTTTATAACATAACCCAGTATTCCATCATTCCAGTATTCCCTTTATGCAACCTGTTTTTCTCTTCTTAACGACAAAAGCATCAAGTACCCAAAACATAAGGCAGGTATGATATACGATATAGCGTTAAGGTTCATATCAACCATTTTACCCATAACTAGAGGAATCAGTGCTCCACCTGAAATTGCCATGCACATCAACCCGCTTAGCTCGTTTGCTGCCTCGGGTTTCTCCTCAACAGTGATAGAGAATAGTAATGGCCAAATATTAGCAAAACCTAATCCGCCAAGGATTACTCCAACAATCGCTAATGTTTCTGATCCAAACATCAATAGAATAATACCTGTAAGACCTAAACCTGCTGAAATGCGAAAAAATGTGCGAGGATTAATTACCGATAATGTTGCACCACCAACTATACGACCAATGGTTAGGATAAGGAAAAATAAAGGAGCTCCGAATCTACTTGCACTTTCAGGGGTCATTCCAATTGCCTTATTTAGAGGTAAGAGGAAACGAGCCATGCAAACCTCTGCTCCTACATAAAGGAATATACCGATTACAGCCATTAAGAAAATTGGCTTTTTAAGCAATCCAAGGCTAGAACCTAAACTTGGCGGAACATCTGCTTTAGTCTCTTCAACTTTAATAAATAGAACCGAAAGGAATGTTATTGCCATTAGAATAAAAAATACGGGGAAGGCCGCTCGCCAACCTAAATCTTTAAATATCACCAATGCTGCAACCGCCGTAACAAGATAAGCGGATACAGTGCTTCCAATCCCTTTTACCCCTTGTGCAAATGCTAAATTTCGGCTATAAGCCCCTTGAACGCTTACATCGCGCATAATCGGGTTACCCGATACCTGAAGAAAGGTTGTCCCAATGCCTAGCGTTAAAATGCAACCGCAAAGTAGCGCATAGCTAGGATCTATCAAGGTTGGTATAAGTAACGCAATAGCATTCAACCCCAAACCAAGAAGAAGAAGATTCTTCTTACCAATGCGAGCAGCAAGTAACCCGCCTGGAACGCTAAACACAGCGAATGCAATAAACACAAAGAATGGCAAAAGGGTTGCCATAACATCATTGATTTGATACTGACTTTTTACGGCATCGGACATTGGCCCGATTGCATCGGCAATACCCATTGTTAAAAATGCAAGAAAAATTGGAAGCGTTTTACTATTCATAGCAATGCGATTTTAGGGTTAACTAGCTATTAGTTTTTTCTTTGGAACTTTATAATTTTCAACTAAATTATTGTCTTCCTATTCGGAATGTTGCTTGCCTACCCCACCTACTGGCAAGCAGGCGGTAAGCAGGGAAGAAAGAGAACTATTTCAACCCTTATTCCACGACTCCAATATTCCATTCATTCTTAAAAGTGAATATAATCGTGCCCTTAAACCTATTTTCCCACTATAAATTCATTTCACAAAATTGTTGATTCTCTAATAATTAGTTCTACGGGAAGTTGTTTTAAGATATCATCCAACCCTTTCGGTTCATCTTTAAGCATTTTTAAAAGCATTTCAAAAGCAGATGCGCTAATATCATCAACAGGCTGAGAAATTGCTGTAACCGTCGGATTCATGAAACTAAAATAGGGAACATCATCAAAACAAACTAGCCCAATCCTTTTCGGAATATCTATTTTTAATTTACGCAACACCTGTAAACAAGCTGTTGTGATGTTATTATTCAGTGCAAAAATGCTATCGGGCAGCTGTTCCTTTTTTACTAATCTCTCAATCAATCGCTCTACCTCCTTGAATGTATCCTCAAACGGGATATACTCAATTTTTGGGGTAATGGAGTGCTTCCTCATTTCAGAAACAAAGCCCTCGCATCGTTCGCGGATTGAGTAAACATGAGCAGGTTCAATGGCTAAAACCAAAGGTCTTTTATATCCTTGTTTGATAAGATGAGCTGCAACCAATTTTGCACCCTCACGATTTTGGACTACAACGCATGGCGCTTCTAAACCATCAAAATACCTATCAATTAGTACAACTGGAAACCCTTCAGCTAATAATTTATTGAATTCATCGGGATTCTCCTGTGATGATGAAATGATTAGCCCATCGATCTGCTTTCCTCGCAAGAGTTTGATCAATCTTAATTCACGATCAATATTCTCATCGGTACTGCAAGTGATAAGGTTGTACCCATGATCTTCGGCTAAATCTTCAATATTTCGTGCAATTCGGGAGTAAAAACCGTTGGCAATATCCGAAACGATTAATCCAAGAGTAAACGATTTACCTAATCTCAACCCTCGAGCAAAATGGTTTGGCTTATAGTTGAGCTCTTGTGCTTTGGCAAGCACTTTTCGTTTTGTTTCGGTGGATATTCCTTGTTCAGCATCTTTTCCATTCAGCACAAGCGATACCAAGGCACGAGAAACGCCAAGGCTCTCGGCAATATCATTCAACGAAATTCGTTTTTTCTTCATAATTTCCTCTCGAAGCAAATATAAAAAAGATTTTCTAAAACGATTTAGATTGAACCGTAATCTTTTAATATATTTTTAAAATATATCCCAGAGACACCGAAAAAACTGAATTTTATTCATTTGGGATCAATTTACAAATACGTTAAATCTATAAAATCTAATATTCTCTGAAAACTTGAGATTTAAAACCTAGGGTTTCTAAGTATTGACTATATTTGATTCAGCGTTTTATAACAAATTAACGTTTTTCAAAAACCTAAAAAAATGAAAAAGCTAATCCTGCTCGCTATCCTAATACCATTATTAACCACCCTCCTACCCGCACAGGAGAAAAGGGTAAAATCGAAGGTTGTATTGGCAACCGTTTACTCCCAAGGTGCTCAGATTACAAGGGTTGCCAAGTTTAACCTCGCAAAGGGTGAGAACAGAATTGTTTTTACCAATCTACCACCAAACTTCGATGAATCGTCGATACAGGTTAACTGTAGTGAAGCCACAATTATATCGGTATCGTACCAAAAAAATATGCTCGACTCTCTAGCACAAAACATTGAATATCAGAAATTAATTACCCGTAAGAAAGAACTTGAGCGAAAACTGAAGATCGAAAAAGCACTACAGCAAACCATTGTTACCGAGAAAGATGTTCTGCTTTCAAATAAGGAGATAATAGGTGACCAAGGCATAAAACTCGAAGATTTAAAGTTAACCCTCACCTATATTCGTTCAAAACTCGAAGAGTACGATCGAACATGGATTGAGAAGGCTGAAATAATTGCCAACATTGAAGAGGAATTAAGAAAAATAGGCGCTCAAATGGGTGCAATATATAGCCAAGGCGTTAAAAGTACTAGCGAAATCCTAGTTACTTACTCGGCAAGTCAAGCATCAGAGAATACAACAGTTATAAAATATTTTTCGAGGGAAGCAGGTTGGTATCCTACCTATGATGTTAGAGTAAAAAATATCACCGAACCGCTAAGCATCACCTGCAAAGCGAATGTTTATCAAACAACAGGGGAGGATTGGAGTAAAGTAAAACTTTCGGTTTCATCGGGTAATCCAACATCAGGTTCGACTTTACCGTCCATTGACCCCTGGTATATTGATATCATTAATCCTTATAGGGATAAAAACGTTTCAGCATATGGACCAAAACGTCAAGCATTAAAATCATATGATGTTGAAGAAGTTGTTGCCACAGAGTATGAAAAGAAGGAGTCTGTAGATGATTACTCCATACCCGTTTCAGTCTTGGAAAGCCAAACCAATTTTACCTTTAACATCGACATCCCCTACGATATCCCATCAAAACCTCAACCCATAACAGCTGTGCTGCAGACCCCAACCATAAAAGCCACATACCAATATAGCACTGTACCTAAACTTTCAGAGTATGCTTTTTTAATAGCAAACCTGACCGATTGGCAAGAGCTTAACCTACTAGGAGGAGATGCCAATCTCTATTTCGAAAACAACTTTGTGGGCTCCACATACTTTGACATCAAAGCCTTTAGCGATACCCTAAAGCTATCGCTCGGAAAGGATGAAGGCGTTTCGGTTAAACGAACAAAGGCCAAAGCCTTTACCGAAAAAAATTTAGTGGGTTCGCGAATAACCGAAACCCGTAGCTGGGAGATTACCATTACCAATGGAAAGAAACAGGAGGTTGATATTATTATCGAGGATCAAATACCCGTATCGTCAAACGAAAAGGTCAAGGTAAAACTAATTGAACAGGGAGGTGCAAACTACACCACAACCACAGGTATGCTGAAATGGCCCATTAGGATTAAGGCATCAGAAACTAAAAAAATCCAATTCGCCTATACGGTTGAATACCCAAAGGGGAGTCAGGTTATATTGGAATAGAACATAAATAAATCATTGAAAACGCCCATAATATATGAGCGTTTTTTTGTTTTATCAACAAAACAACCCCAATGATAAAAATCATCGGTTAATAGTAAACAATCAACTTTGTATTCTGTTTATTAGATTAATAAAGGTTTACAGAACGATTTAATGTATTATTCTACTTTAAAGTTTTCATCTATAATAGCCATTGAAAGTAATAAGGAATTGCACCCTAATGAAGAATTTTTATCTTTGCGCATGTTTTAATGATTGTATATCTATTAGTCTTCTATAGAAGATCAGTCTATTTAAAATTATATTTAACATAAACACCTTATATATGACCTCCGGACAAGATTTGGTACGCATTGGCGTTTTTTACGATGGTAACTACTTTCTACACGTTAGCAACTACTACAACTATTTCCACCCTCGACGTAAAAGGCTCAATATAGCAGGGCTACATGAGTTTGTCCGTAATATGATTGCCCGTGAGGAGGACGTGGAGTCGCGATTCTGTCAGGTGATTGAGGCTCACTACTTCCGTGGAAGGATAAGCGCACAGGAGGCAAGCCAAAGAGGGAATCAACTTTATAATGACCGCGTTTTCGATGATATTTTGATGTCTGAGGGTGTTGTAACCCACTACCTACCAATCCGCACCCGTGGAGGTAAAAAGGACGATAAGGGTATTGATGTTTGGTTGGCTCTTGAAGCTTTTGAGCAAACTTTCTACAAAAAATTCAATGTTGTTGTGCTTATCACCTCCGATGGCGATTACGTTCCGCTTATCCGCAAACTCAACTCCTTAGGGACAAAGGTTATGGTTCTGAGCTGGGATTTCGATTATACCGATGATATGGGTCGTGAGGTGGTTACACGCACTTCGCAGGATTTAATCCGCGAGGTTACCTACCCTGTTGCAATGCACGATGTAATTAACCATGGGTTAAAGAATAACGACAAGTTAACCGTTAACCTATTCTCACAGCAGGATTATAACCAACCAAAACCACAGGTTGCCGAATTGGAAACAGGAACCACCAATCAAGGAACTGCTATGAACATGAACAATGGCTATGGCTTTATTCAATTCCCCCCCAATAACCTATTTTTTCATTACCTCGATGTGGTTGAGTGCGATTTCAACGATATTCACGATGGCGATATTTTAGAGTTTACTGTTGAGAAAAACGATAAAGGACAAGATGTTGCAAAAAATGTAAAAAAGGTTGAAGGCACTGAACCTATTGACGACCCTAATGCTTGGTAGCATCTATTAATAAAAATACTTAAAAGGAGAATGCTTATCATTCTCCTTTTTCTTTT
>RPRQ01000058.1 GCA_003818205.1 Bacteroidales bacterium | reverse complement strand
TGCTAACATAAGAAAAATAAATAACGAACAATAGAACAACGAATTTCGAATTACGAAGTAAATCAACTACTTCGACATTCATTATTCCTTGTTCGGTGTTCAATATTCATTAAATTTATCCTTTGGGTTACAGCTATCAGCTGAAAGTTCTCTCATTGCCATATTAACCCATTATTCCTTTTCATTTATTTCCATTTATAGCATTGTTTGTTGTCTTTATTCTACTTTTGAATTCCTAAATTTTGATTTATGATTTCTCGAATCCCCTTTCAAATAGTTGAACTTGAGCATCAAAGCTACCATATCGTTGTTGATGGTATGATCGATGAACTTGCCGTAACGCTTATTATTGACACTGGTGCATCTCGAACCATTATCGATAAAAGTTTTGCCGATAGCTTAGAGAAATTGCCTTTAGGAACCGAGAACCCGATAGCTACAGGATTCTCGGCGGAACAGATACCAGTTGAGCTTTACTGCATTCCGAAACTTACCCTTGAAGGGGTACTGTTTGAGAATATACAATCGCTAACAGCCAATCTGGATGCCATAAACGAGGTTTACCTAAATTTAACTGGTAAAAAGATCGGAGGATTAATCGGGTGTGACTTTCTGCTCGAACATGTTAAAGGCATTGATTTCAAAAGGAAATTTTTAACCATCTCGAAAAAGTAGCATTATCTAGACCCTTTTATGTCAATCGATTACCTACAAAAATGCTTTTAAGATTAATTTTTCTTTCTTAAAAGAGTAAAAAGCTACCCAAGGGCTATTGTATCATATCCCAAAAAAAGTAATATATTTGCCCGATAATTTTCGGAAAAGACTAAATATTCAATTCATTAATACTGAGAACAAATGCGGAATAAAGGTGCGATAAAATTTATTGCTATTGCATTAGCGCTGGTATGTATCTATCAGCTATCGTTTACTTACGTAACTAAACAGGTAGAGAAACAAGCGTTAGCATATGCGAAAAAGCATGCCATTAAAAACGACGAAAGGGATTTTGCCAAAAAACAAGAACGTTTTTTGGATTCTGTTTCAACCGAAACGGTTTACAACTTTCTTTGGGTTCGTAAGTACACATTCAAGGAGTGCAAAGAGCGTGAGATTAACCTCGGGCTGGATCTCAAAGGAGGGATGAATGTAACCCTAGAGGTGTCGGTTGTCGAATTGATAAAATCATTATCAAACTACAGCACTGAACCTTCTTTTTTACAAGCCATTAAAATGGCAGAAACCATGGATCCTAGCAAGGATTTCATTGTACGTTTCGGTGAAGCTTTTGAGAAAATTGCCCCAAATGTTAGGCTTGCTTCAATTTTCAATACCGTTGAGCTTCGCGACAGGATATCATTCAACTCTACGAATAAAGAGGTTTTAGCAATTATCAGCAAAGAGGCCGATGGAGCAATTAAGAACTCCTTTAACATAATCAGTACCCGTATCGATAAATTTGGGGTATCACAGCCAAGCATTCAACAGCTCGAAAACTCAGGTCGTATTCTTGTACAGCTTCCTGGTATAAAAGAACCCGAGCGTGTAAGAAAGCTCCTACAAGGAACTGCTAACCTAGAATTCTGGGAAACCTATGAAAATACAGAGATTTACCCTTTGCTTGAGCAGGCAAATGCTAAAATTAAGGAGATAAAGGATGCTGAAATAGCTTTAGCTGAAACCGAAAAGAAATCTACTGAAACAGCCGATCAAAATAAGGAAACGGCTACAAAGGAGAAGGGTGACGATCTTGTTAATATGCTGAAAGAGAAGGAGGGTAAAGATTCAACCCTTGCAAATAAAGATGTTGCAAGAAACTACCCCCTATTTTCAATCCTTAACCCAAGCGTCGATCCAAGAAGCGGACAACCTTTTGGCTATGCAATGATTGGTAGAGCGCATTACAAGGATACTGCTCAAATCAATCAATATCTTCAACTAACTCAAGTAAAGGCTTTATTCCCCCGTGATTTAAGGCTTCTATGGGGAGTGAAAGCAGAGGATAAAGCTGAAAGCATTTATAACCTTTACGCCATTAAGGTAACAACCCGAAACGGTAAAGCCCCACTAGATGGTGGAGTTATTACCGATGCACGCGACGAGATTGCCGATCAAAAGGGTGGTGCCGAGGTAACCATGGCGATGAACGCAGAGGGCGCTAGAACATGGGCCCGTTTAACCGGTGATAATGTTGACCGCTGCATCGCTATAGTAATGGATAATTACGTTTATTCTGCACCAAAGGTAAACGGTGAAATTTCGGGGGGTCGTTCTTCAATCACAGGAGGATTCAGCATTTCTGAAGCGAAAGACCTTGCCAACGTTTTAAAATCGGGTAAACTACCTGCACCTGCACGCATTATGCAGGAAGAGGTGGTTGGTCCATCTTTAGGTAGTGAGGCTATTAGCGCTGGTATGATTTCGTTTATAATTGCATTCATAATTGTGCTACTGTACATGATTGCATTCTATCACACTGCTGGTTGGGTTGCTAATGTTGCGTTGGTTGCCAACCTATTCTTCCTATTCGGTGTTCTTGCGTCACTAGGTGCAGTATTAACCCTACCCGGTATAGCTGGTATTGTATTAACGATGGGTATGGCTGTGGATGCGAACGTTATTATCTACGAACGTATCAGAGAGGAGTTACGAGCAGGTAAGGGTTTAAAACTGGCCATAGATGACGGCTTTAAGCATGCCCTATCAGCAATTATTGATGGTAACCTAACTACAATTCTCACAGGGATTGTTCTTTATATCTTTGGTTCTGGTCCAATTCAAGGTTTTGCAACAACGCTAATCATTGGTATTCTAACATCATTATTCTGTGCTATCTTCATCTCAAGGTTAATCTTTGAGTGGATGTTAAGCAAAAATATGACTATCCATTTTGATAATCGATGGTCACGCAACTTCTTGCTTAATGTAAAAATCGACTTCATTGGAATAAGAAAGAAGCTATATGCTGTTTCAATCATAGTTATTGTAATTGGTATTGGCTCTTTAGCCATGAAAGGTTTAAACTATGGTATCGATTTTACTGGAGGAAGAACCTACATTGTGCGTTTCGACAAGGATGTTAAGGTTGCCGATGTTCGCGAATCTTTAACCAAAGAATTTGGTGATGCCCCTGAGGTTAAAACATTTGGACCGGCAAGTCAGGTAAAGATTACCACCAAATTTATGATTGATAAGAATGAAACCTCAGTTGATAGTTTAATTGAAACTAAACTTTATTCTGGTCTAAAAAATTACTACTCTCAATCATTAACCTTCGCTGATTTCGGTACTTCAAATCAAAATACTGGAGTTTTAAGCTCTCAGAAAGTGGGACCAACCATTGCTGAAGATATTAAGTTCGGGGCTATTCTTGCCGTTGTTTTCGCTCTCATAAGTATCTTCGCATACATTGCCATTCGCTTCAAGAAATGGCAATGGGGCATGGGTGGTGTTGTATCGTTGTTCCACGATTCACTGATTGTTATATCAATGTATTCCATCTTCTACGGAATACTACCATTTACCCTTGAGGTTGATCAGGCATTCATAGCAGCAATCTTAACCATTATTGGCTATTCAATTAACGATACTGTAATCATCTTCGACAGAATTCGTGAGTACAGGACTATACATCCAAAGTGGGAGCTAAAAGATAGCATTAATAGTGCGATTAATAGCACCCTTGGTCGTACATTCAATACATCGATGACAACTATCGTGGTACTGGTAGCTATCTTCATTTTTGGTGGAGATGTACTAAGAGGGTTTATATTCGCATTATTAGTGGGTATCGGGGTTGGTACCTATTCATCGGTATTTAATGCAACTCCTGTAGCTTATGATATCATTAAGTGGCAAGAAAAACGCAACGCTAAAAAAGCGTTGAAATAATACTCTATATTTAACTATTCGAAGAATCCTGCCCAACTAAAGGCAGGATTTTTTGTTTCCACTCAAATTAAGTTTATAGATTTGTAACTTTATAGTCTATAACTTAAATGAAAACAAAAAACCACGGAGACACAGAGGACACAGAAAAAACTATTTTTTTCCATTGTTAACCGAGAAAAAATCTAAATTTAATAGGTCGCAGCGATGCTGCTTATGGTTAAAATATAATCATCTATTCTACAAATAGTTCGCAGCGATGCTGCTTTTTAAAGTCGCATAGCGACGACCTATTTGTAGTAATTTTTATTAATCCGAAAATCAAGCCCCGTTAGGGGTGACCTATACATTGAACGTAGTAATATCAAGTATTTCATGAATTATGTAACATTTTAGTCGGTCAGTAGTAATTTTTTTCATAAAAGAAAACTGTCGAAATAAGTTTATAGTAATACTTGTTTCAAAGGAGTTTATGGTATCTAATCAATTTATACTGTAATCAATGATCTGCAATTGTCAAAAGAAAACTCTGCTAACCCCGTGTCTCCGTGGTTATTTTAAAAGAAAGGAATAAATCAAATGCATTTCCACAACCTCCTATTTATCAGCATGACCGAAATACTATTTATCGCTTTCGTGGCATTCCTGATGTTCGGTTCAAAAAAACTGCCCGAAGTTGCCAAAGGCTTAGGGAAAGGTTACCGCGAATTCCAAAAAGCAGCCGATCAAATTAAGGAGGAGATTAACAAAGCCACTGAAGATATTAAAAACGAAGCAAACAAGGTAGTTGAAGAGGTTAAGGAGGAAGTTAAGGATAATCCCAAGGATTCCAATAATAAATCGGGGTAATTATTTATTCGTTGTTCGTTAAATGTTATCCGTTAATCGCTTACCAATACATCCATTGTTCGCTTTACACTCCCTTCTTTGACTTCTCTAACGTCATTAACTTCTGATAATTCCGAATCACTCCCGATTCATTCCATCAATTAATCTTTTGATTATAAATTTCTTACCCAAAATAGAATATCAAAAAATAAAGAGTATCTTTGCAAACTATTTTTAAACCCGTTTTTTGAATAAACTGCTTTGATTCAAAGGAATAGCAGTCAAATTTGCACTATGAAAGATATAAAGAAAAATGTCGGAGTTAAACGCGAGATGCGCACCAATTCCGAGAGTGAACCTACCAAGGTTTACCAACCACGAACCTTAAAGGCTCGTCCTGTTTCAACCTCCAACGATAACGTTGACAAAGGCGCAGAAGCAGAAAGTAGCGAATCAACCCCCCTCGTTTCAGAAAAACCCATAAGGAAAACTTCTGACGATAGCACTACGAAAAAATCTATTAAAAAGAGTGATGAAGTCGCAAACGAGCGTAAGTCAACCTACACCCCTCGTACAGGAAACTTTAAAAAAAGCAATGAGGATTTTTCAGCTGATATCGAACGCAGCAGCGAAAGCACCTCAGTAAACAGGAAGAGCGAGCCCGCCGAGCAACGTAAAATTGAGAAAACATCTTTTGAAAAGAACGCTGAATCAACAGTAAAACGTAAGATCGAAATACCGTTAAAAGTTCGAAAAGAAGATTCATCGGAGAAAACTTTTTCTCGCGATAGGAACACTGACGACAGGCCATTCCGTAAAAAAGAGGATCGCTTTGGAGCAAAAAAAGATGAGCCAAGGAAAACCTCAAGAAGTATTGAAGGGAAATCAACTGGGTATATTTCTTCCCGAATTGTTAAGGATAGGGATTCAAGGGGTGAACGCGATGAAAACTCCAGAAGACCCAGAACCAGCAATGATGATAGAATTAGGTTAGGCGATAGAACAAAGGATAGAAAACCATACACCCCTAAACCCGAAACCGATAAAAATGCTAAGCTACGCTTAGTGCTTCCAACGAGTGGCGAAAAGGTTTACATCGATAAGCCCATAGCCAAACCAAAAAGGGAATACGACGATAAGCCTTACCTTGAGGTGGATAGCGATGGCCTTATCCGCTTGAACAAATACATATCAAACACAGGCCTTTGCAGCCGACGCGAAGCCGATGAGTTTATCCAAAATGGCATGATCACCGTTAACGGTGAAGTTATATCGCAGGTTGGAACAAAGGTTGATCCTACTTCTGAAGTATGCTTTAGGGGTAAGAAACTGGAAACTGAGCATAAGGTTTACATCCTGCTCAATAAACCAAAGGATTACATCACCACCGTTGAGGATCCTAACGCAAAAAGAACCGTTATGGAGCTCATCGAGGGTGCTTGTACCGAGCGTGTCTATCCTGTTGGTCGCCTCGATAGGAATAGCACAGGTTTGCTCCTGCTCACCAACGATGGTGAGATGACCAAGAAGTTGACCCATCCAAGCCACATGAAGAAAAAAATCTACCATGTTGGCCTCGATAAAGCGTTAACCCGTGAGGACATGGAGAAGATGATTGCAGGGGTTGAACTCGATGGTGAACTGGTAAAGGCTGATGCCGTTGAATATACTGAAGATTCTGATGGTACTGAGGTTGGAGTTGAAATCCACACCGGACAGAATAGGGTGGTAAGAAACATGTTTGATGCTCTTGGGTATAAGGTTTCGAGGTTGGATAGGGTCTATTTTGCCGGTTTAACCAAGAAAAACCTACCCCGTGGCAGATGGAGATTTCTTACTCAGCTTGAAATCAATATGTTAAAAATGAATCGATTTGAATAGTTAAGGTGAAAACTTCTATTTTACTTTAATCTTTAGTAACTATTCGGCATTAGACGAAATAAAAAACCACGGACCTGCCCGCCGAGCTCAGGCAGGCGGGGAACACAGAGAACACAGAAACAAACAGAGATGATTATTCAATAAAAAATATTGGCATTGCATACCGTAAGCCAGTTTTCCAAGCTGTTTCAAGATTGGTTTTCTGTGACTGGTGAAACAATTATTGAAAAAAAACTCTGTGATCTCTCCCGATAAATCGGGACAGGCTGTGTCTCCGTGGTGAGTAGTTACAATCTTTAAATCAAACATAAATTGATAAATAGCCCTATGCCACATAAATCAGGATTTGTAAATATAATTGGGAATCCCAATGTAGGGAAATCAACCCTAATGAACGCTTTGGTTGGTGAGAAGATATCGATTATCACCAAAAAGGCACAGACAACCCGCCATAGGATTATGGGGATTGTTAATGGGGAAGATTTTCAGATTGTCTATTCCGACACCCCCGGGGTTCTGAAACCTGCCTATAAGCTTCAGGAATCGATGATGAAGTACGTTGAATCGGCACTTGATGATGCCGATGTTATTCTCTACATCACCGATGTATATGAGTCGCCCAATAAAAATCAGGAATTCCTCGATAAGATTCAAAACCTTGGAGTGCCAGTTATTCTAGTAATCAATAAAGTTGACTTAACTACTCAGGAGAAGGTAACCGAAAAGGTTGAACTTTGGAGCACTTTAATGCCGAAGGCAAGAATACTACCCGTTTCGGCACTTCATAATTTTAATTGTGATGGACTAATCTCCATCATTAAAGAAATTCTTCCCGAAGGGCCCGAATACTTCTCGAAGGAAACTTTAACCGATAAAACCATGAGGTTTTTTGCCTCGGAGATTATCAGGGAGAAGATTCTGCTTCACTACCAGAAGGAGATTCCATACTCCGTTGAGGTTGAGATCGAAGAGTATAAAGAGAGTCCTAAACTCGATAGCATTAGAGCGGTTATTTATGTAAGCCGCGAATCGCAGAAAGCTATAGTTATAGGCCATGAAGGCAAAATGCTAAAATGGGTTGGAATTGAATCGAGACTCGATCTTGAGAAGTTTCTCGATAAGAAAGTATTCCTTGAACTTTACGTTAAGGTTGACCCCGATTGGCGAGATAACGATAGTAAACTGAAACGCTTTGGGTATTCTCACTAAGAAGTTTAGAGTGCCTAGAGTTTAGAGTACTTAGAGTTATAAGAAACAGCTTTAAGCACCGGCAGGCAGGCTTGAAGTACTCAAGGCACTTAGAACTATAAGCGAAGACGGTAACACTGCAAAACATTAAACAGCAACACAGAAAAAATGGGAAATTTAGTAGCTATAGTTGGTCGTCCGAATGTTGGGAAATCGACATTCTTTAATCGAATGGTTGGGGGAAGACACGCAATTGTTGACGAAACCGCAGGGGTAACCCGCGATAGAATATACGGCAAATCGGACTGGAATGGTATTGAATTCTCGATAATCGATACCGGCGGGTTTGTAATTAACTCCGATGATATTTTCGAGGAGGAGATTCGCAAACAGGTTAAGATAGCCATAGAGGAATCGGATGTAATCCTATTCCTGGTTGATACCATGACCGGGATTACCGATATGGATATGGCCGTTGCTGAATTGCTTCGGAAAAGCAAAAAGAAGGTTTTTGTTGTTGCCAATAAGGTTGATAATAACAACCTGAGGTTAGATGCAACCGAATTCTACAATTTCGGGTTAGGCGATCCCTACTGCATTTCATCCATCAGCGGTTCGGGAACAGGCGATTTGCTCGATGACCTTGTTAAAGGGTTTGACGCACCGAATGAGGAAGCATCCGAAGCGGTTGAAATTCCAAAGATTGCAATTGTTGGCAGGCCCAATGTTGGCAAGTCATCGCTAATAAACGCTTTGGTTGGCGAGGAGCGAAATATCGTTACCCCCATTGCTGGCACCACCCGCGATTCGATTAACACCCGATACACCAAGTTTGGACACGACTTTTTCATGGTCGATACGGCTGGTCTCAGAAAAAAGACGAAGGTCTCAGAGGATTTGGAGTTTTTCTCGGTAATGCGATCGATTCGAGCCATCGAAAATGCTGATATTTGCCTACTTGTTATCGATGCAACGCAGGGTTTTGAGGGTCAGGATCAGAATATCTTTAACCTTATCATTAAGAATCGTAAGGGCGTTGTAATCGTTGTGAATAAATGGGATTTGGTTGAGAAGACCCATAAATCGACCGAAGAATTCACGAAACTGATTAAAGAGTCCATCGCTCCATTTCAGGATGTACCCATTATTTTTACATCTGCACTCACAAAACAGAGACTTTTAAAGGTGCTTGAAACGGCTCTGGAGGTTTTCGAGAATAGAGGTCGCAAGATACAAACATCTAAGCTAAACGATTTTATCCAAGAGGCCATCGAGGCGTATCCACCACCAGCACATAAAGGGAAATATGTGAAAATTAAGTTTGCAACTCAGCTGCCAACCCATACCCCATCGTTCGCATTCTTCTGTAATCTACCCCAGTACATTAAGGATCCTTACAAACGTTACATCGAGAATAAGCTGCGAGAAAGCTTCAAGTTTACGGGAGTTCCGCTACAGCTGTTCTTTAGACAAAAGTAATTGTGATGCTGTATTGCAGTGATAATGTGCTGCTATATAACACCTTTACATGACACGATACTCTTATTCTTTGGCTTTTTTAAAATATATTTTGACATCTTTAAAGAGGATCTAAAAAAGTCCTTTGTGGAACTCTGTGTAATTTCTTAAATATTGTTACACAGAGGATCACGGAGAAGTCACAGAGATGCACAGAGAGAAAAAAGAGTTGTTTTTAGACTTTTGAGGCAACCTCTCTCTTTAGAAGTACTTCGATAGCGATGACATCCACCCCTTGGAGTAAAGCTTTGACAATAGCGCAAGTTTATACACATCGAACATCAATAGCGATGGGTGACGGCTACACAAGCTGTGTCGAATAACAGGATTAACAACCCGAAATACCCAACGAAGGAGTATAATTAGCCCTAAATACCGTAGTATTTTAAAAACACGCAATACCCTTACCGTACGCTCCAAATCCTTCCTTAAATCGGGAGCATTCTGCATCAGCTTCGATAAGTTGATAACGCTCTGCTCCGATTTCTGGAGGAAATCAAAGCATGGTTCTAGCCCAAGGTGAAAACTTGGATTATCAATATGTAGAATCGCGATTTTTCTTCGCTTAAGGTCAATCCCAAAAACGGTATCCTCGTGGCCATATCCTGAAATATCCTCATTAAAACGTATGGTATGGAATACTTCGCTGGGGATTAAGAAATTACCGCTCATGAAACTTTTGTAAGGCGATAGCTGTCGACGGATAGCCTTTTTACACTCACGGTAAACGCCAAACTTCCAGCGTAAAATCAACTCCTCCCTGAAAGGTTTTTTGCCATACTTTATGCCCCCGCAGATAACCTGCGCTTTGGCCAAAACATTGACATACCCTTGAAGAAAATTAGGATCATCGATTACCATATCACAATCGAGAAATAGAAGCCAATGACCCGATGCAAAATCAGCTAAACGGTTTCTTATTTTCGAACGGCCAATATTAAAATCAAACTCAAGGTAATTTACATCCTTTCGGTTATTGAGCCTAGAGTTTATTTTCCTGAAATAGGATAATGAATGATCGTCAAACAGAAGAATTTCAATGGGGTAGCCAATTCTATTCGCCTGTTCAAGCAACGAATCGGTTAGCTCGGTAACATCGAAGTTATATACGGGTACGCAGATGGAGATCATCACTAAAAAGAATTCTATGATAATTCAAAAAAAAAAAATCAAACCTGAAATGTTGGAATAATGGAATGTTGGGGTTGCTTGCAACATCCTCTTCCATCATTCCACTGTTCCATTATTCCATTCGTCCAAACGCATAAAAATAATATAAGGTTCAACACTTGGCATTATGCATAAATTAAGATTAACTGCTCTACTCCTGCTCCTTTGATGGTAATTGACCTTGAGGGTTTAAATCATTAACATCGTTATCATCAATTAGTTCGCTAGGAATCGTTTTTTTAGCTTTTACCCCGAGCTCTTTAAGCTGTTTTGCCTGCGAAATTAAGTTCCCTTTTCCATCGCGAAGCTGGCTAAAAGCCGATTCGTAGCTGGCATGCGCTTTATGTATATTCTCGCCGATGGCGGTTAAGTTTTCGACAAAACCCACAAATTTATCGTAAAGTTTTCCTCCTCGTTCAGCGATTTCAATGGCATTTCGATTCTGAAACTCGTGCTGCCAAAGGTTATAAATCAGCTTTAAAGCTGCAATCAGGTTTGTTGGGCTTATTAGCAAAACCCGTCGGCTGTAGGCGTAGTTCCAAAGTTCAGAATCTGCCTCCATCACAACCATATAGGCAGGTTCAATGGGAATAAACATCATCACCGAATCGAGCGAGCCCACCATATCCTGATAGCTCTTTGAGCTCAACGAGTCGATATGGCTTCGAATTGACCTAAGATGCTCTAGCAACGCTTTATCCTGCTCCTCCTTAGTTGAACTTGCGCTATATCGCTCATAGGCAACCAACGAAACCTTCGAGTCAATTATCACCTTCCGATTATCGGGGTAGGACAAAATCACATCGGGCTGAAAACGCTTACCTTCCTGATCCTTTATCGACTCCTGAACGGAGTACTCCCTTCCTTTTACCAACCCCGATTTTTCGAGGATACTCTCAAGAATCATCTCGCCCCAATTGCCCTGTGTCTTCGCTTGTCCTTTCAGCGCATCGGTAAGATTCTTAGCCTCCTGGCTAATGGTTTGGTTCAGCTCACGGAGCTGCTTCACCTCATTCCCCAGCGAGAATCGCTCCTTGCTCTCCTTCTCATACACCTCCTGAACCTGCTTCTGAAACTGTTGGATATTCTCACCAAGTGGTTTTAGCAGTCTATCGAGGTTTTCCTGATTCATCTTTGTGAAACGCTGAGTTTTGTCCTCCAGAATCTGATCGGCAAGAAGCTTAAACTCATTGGAAAACTTTTTACCAATATCCTCCATCTCTAGCTTTTGTTTATCCAATGATTCTTTAAGGTACTTATTCTCCTTATCGAGCTCAATCGACTTCTCGCGTGAGCTATTATATGAATCAACCGCTTGCTTGATCTCATTCTGCAATCTCTCACGCTCAACCAGCAATGCTTCGTACTGCCTAATAAATTCAAAATGTTTTGCCTCTACGGCTGAGAGTTTCGTTGCAGCATCGAGCCGAGCAATCTTCTCAGCGCTCAATTCGGTTTGATATGATTTAATCGCCTCTTCCGAACGGCTTAGCCTATCGTTTGCAACGGACAACTGCGTATTTGACTCTTCGAAAAATTTTTGTAACCCTTTCAGCTGCTCGCCATCAGAAGTAGAAGATGTTAGCTTGGCTCTAAAAAACAGCCACAGAGCCAACCCACCAAAAGCAAAGCCAATAATCAGATATACAACAGGTTGAGACATGTCTGGATAATATTTTATGGTTTATAAAGATATTTAAAAAAACGTAACTATTCACCACGGAGAAACAGCTCGTCCCGATGTATCGGGAGAGGGCACAGAGTTTCACAGAGAAAATATTTATGTTTTTCGTGTTAGTAATTCTTTTGCATTTTGATACTCAGTCGTTTTTTTATAATGGCCTCTGTGGTTCTCTTTGCCCTCCGTGTCTCCGTGGTTTTTGTTCAATTCGATTACTGCTGAATAGTTACAAAAAACCAAGATGAAGGGGTTTATTCCTCGATGAAAAGAAAAGTACGATATAGATTAAATCCATATCATATCTATAAAGACCAATAAAATCCGTTAGAAATGCAAATAGGCATCGCTTAATTAGACACACCTCCTAAAATAGTTTGAGAATAAAAGGATTAATAAATACATTTAAAGTTCACCTTTTAATAAATACACCTAATTATTAACCTAAAAACCTAATTATGAAGAGAAATCTACTCCTTCTGTTAGCGTTTACTTTAATTACGGGAATGTTGTGGGCTCAAAAAGCTAATAACAGCCAGTATGATATAACGCTTAACGGAAAAAAAATTGAAAATGCAGCGAACTTTTCCAAGGTAAAGGAAAGTTTAAAAGCACGGTATGGTACAAAATCACAAGAGAAAATTGGTGTATTCATACTTCAATTCAACAATATTCCTACCTCAAAGGAAAAAGAGGCTCTAAAAACTCAGGGAATTGAACTACTTGGCTATGTGCATGGAAATGCATATTACGCTAAACTATCTGCTAAATTATTAGCAGCCGATGCAAAAAGCCAAAGTAATTTAAGGGCAATTTATGACATAAAGCCTGATTATAAAATTGACCCGGAAATTACCCAGGAAATTATACCTGACTATGCTATTGTTGGCAATGGTGTTGTTAAGGTGGTAGTAAGTTTCTTTAGAGGAACGGAGGTTGCTTTAATAAATAGTGATTTGGCAACTGTTTCGGCTAAAAGTAACAGGATATCTAAAGTTTTTAGTCAAGTTACTATCGATATTCCATTAAAAAACATTCTTGAATTAGCAAAAAAAGAGTGGGTGCAAAACATTCAATTTCCAGAACCTCCTGCTGATTTTGAAAACAGACCAGGCAGAACAATGTCTCGTTCAAATGTGCTTAACTCAAAGATATCTGGTTTAGGTTATGGCCTAACCGGTAAAGGGGTAAAAATGGGAATTTGGGACGGAAATGTTGAGCCACATAAGGATTTTGGTAGCCGTTTAAATACTCGCGAATATGAATCTGTTTCATCTCATGGTAGTCATACAACTGGTTCAATTGCCAGTGCAGGTGTTCTTGACCCATGGGCAAGAGGTATGGCTCCTGAGGTTGACATCTATTCATGGAATTTCAACACACAATCAAACGGATTGCCAGTATATGAGGAGCGCTATATATGTGCAAATGAAGACGGCATAGAAATAACATCAAACTCCTATGGTGTTAACGTTACTGCATGCCCAAGTACAACTAAATACGGAACTGGCGACCAAGGCGACGACCTAGTTACTACACAAATTCCGTATTTACTTAATGTTTACTCTAACGGGAATAATCAAAATAGATGTACTGGGGGATTCAACACCTCATCAAAAAATTCCAAAAATGCCTTACATGTTGCGGCAATTGACGCTATGAGCAATATGAGTTCGTTTAGCAGTTTTGGACCAACTATTGATGGTAGATTGGTACCTCAGGTTAGTAATTTTGGGGTTGGAGTATGGTCTACATCATATAACAATGGATACGAATCTATGGACGGAACCTCAATGGCAACACCAACCACAACAGGTACTGCCGTTCTACTAATTGAAGCTTTTAAGAAGAAATTCAACAATAGACCATTAGCATCTTTATTAAAAGCAATTATATCCAATACTGCTCGTGATTTAGGCAACATCGGTCCCGATTATAAATTTGGATACGGCGAAGTAAATGGACTTCGCGCAATGGAGGCTATTGAAAAAAATCATTTTTTTACAGGTACTGTTGAGCATGGACAAAACATTACAAAAGACATTACAATTCCTGCTGGGGCAAAGGCTGTTAATGTAATGATTGCATGGTCTGATGAGGCTGCTGTACCTGGAGTTGGAAAAATATTAACCAACAATATCGATCTGAAGGTTACAAAATCAAGCACTAACTATCTGCCTTGGATACTCGATCCTCTTAACCCCGCTAATTTGGCAGGTAAAGGGATTGACAATATCAATAACATGGAGCAGGTAACAATCGACAATCCTTCTGAAGGAACATATACCCTTGTAATTGAAGGCAAAAATATTCCCGATGGACCACAAGAATTTTCTGTTACTTATGATATTATTTATCCAATCCTACGCTTAACCTACCCAATTGGTGACGAAATTATTAACCCAGGTTACACCGAAGTTATTCGTTGGGAAAGTTATGGTTACACAGATACATACGATTTACAATACTCTTTAGATGGAGGTGCGACCTACATCAATATTGCAGAAAACATTCCTGCAACTGTTAGAAGCTATGCTTGGATAGTACCTGCTGCAGCATCGTCGAATGTAAAGGTTCGTATAATATCGGGCTCGAAGCTTAGCGAGAGCAAAGTTGCCTTTACAATTATGGCTGCTCCAGTATTATCTATTTCAGGATCAGATGTTGTTTGGACTGCTATACCTAATGCCAAATACGAAGTTTTTAAACTAAACGGAGAAAATAACTGGGATCTTATACAAGAGGTAACAACAAACAGCTATAGTGTTTCATCGGTTACACCTGGTGAAGAACATTTTATTGCAGTTAAGGCTGTTGACTTAACATCAGGAGCTAAGAGCGAGCGTTCAGTTGCAATAAAGGTTATTCCTTGCCTAGCTTTAAGCCAATTCCCAATTTTGGAAAACTTTAATCAATTCAATAGTTATAAGGTAAAATTTAACTTTGATATAAATTATGGTGTTAGCACCGTATCCCGATTTTCTTCCACAGAAGGCTTTGCAGCTCTTCAGGGTTATAGTTCAGGAACAACATTCCCAAGTTCTTGGATTGCAAGCACCACCGCTAACGCATTCACAAATAACCCTAGTTATATCAAATCAATGAGTATATGTGGAGTTGATGCAACATCGCTTGCAGGACAAAAACTTCGCATAGCATTCGATATGACTTTGGGTAATTCATTAGGAAACGGTTCATTCTTCAGGCTGCTTGTAAACGGAACACCTATTGCCAATTCAGCAGGAACTACTGTTTATGGTACAACTGTATCTGCTTTCACCAAGGTTTACTACGATTTAACGGCCTATGCTGGAACATCATTTTCTCTAACTTGGCAGGCTGTTAGTGTATTTACTTCCGATATTACTCGCATTGATAACATTCAGCTTGGCGTGCCTGTAATTGATGCAGCTCTAACTTCGTTAACCCCGAACACAGGATTAACGGCTACCGAAACGGTAACCATTAAAGTTAGAAATTTATCAGGCGATCCGATATCGAACGTTCCTTTATCCTATAAAATAAACGATGGAGCAGTGGTTGAGGAGGTAATAGCTGGGCCTATTGCACCATTAGAAGAAGTAACATATAACTTTACCCAAATGGCTGACTACTCTGTTACGGGTTCATACACTGTTGTGGCTGCAGTTAGCTTAGCTAGCGATGCTGTTGCTAGCAACAATTCCATAACAAAAACTGTTGTTAACACTGGACCGGTAAGTGGAATTGTTATGGGAGTTTCGGCATCGCCACAAACAACTTGCGATGCATATTTGTACGATAACGGTGGAGTTCAAGGCAATTATACCGATAATGCAACAAATACAATGCGCATTAACCCATCTACTCCAAACAGCAATGTTAAAGTTACGTTTGAAGCTTTTGATTTAGAATATAACTGGGATTTCCTTGAAATTTATAATGGTATAGATGCAACTGCTCCTTTAATAGCAAGGCTTACTGGTACAACATTACCTGCAAGTTACACCTCATCGGCAGATGGTGGTCAATTATTCTTCCGCTTTACTTCTGATGTTGTTACAAATGCTGCAGGGTTTGTTGCAAAATTATCATGCGAACCTAAACCCGCTAACGATGCAGGTGCTGTCAGCATTTCAACGCCTCCATATATTGTTGGAAAACGAAGCAACGCTGAGGTTATTAAGGTAATCGTAAAAAACTACGGAACCAATGCCTTAACCAACCTTGAGGTTTTCTATCAAATTAACGGAGAAAGCAAAGTGGTTGAAACAGTTGCTTCGTTGGCTTCGCTAGCTACAACTACCGTAACCTTTGCTACAACTGCCGATTTAAGCAATAACATTGCTTATACTTTGAAAGCAGGGATAAACCAGCCCGACGATAACAATGCCAATAATGAGTTAACTCGCGAACTTAAAGCAATTACTCCATTTAATCATACCAATACCGACAGCTATGGTATTCTTAAGCTTGCTTTAAATGGGGTTGAAAAATCATCAGGGGTTACGCCTTATTCTGATTTTAAAACTGTTGAGTTTAGCGCATATAAGGGAGTAACTTACTCACCTCAAATTTTCACAAATATTCCACAACAGCCAATTTCTAGAGATGTTGGAACGGCTAATGGCTCGTTCTCATTAATTATAATTGATCTGAATGGTAATGGCGATTTGGCTGATGAGTTTGCTTCTGGTACATTCTGGGTAAACACCTTAACCACATCTACTGCACCTTACATTTCAACCAAAACAATGCACTTCTTTAGGCATAACTTTACTCTTGCTCTTGGTATGACAATTCCAACAACGGCTACCAATGGTAAACAACTGATGAGGGTAATTAATATGTACCGTCGCCCAAGCGAAGGATTTAACCCATACCTAGGACCAACCTACGATGGAGCAACAACATCTAGTTCCGATTTTGAGGTAGAGGACTACACCATCGATATTCAAACCCAACCTACGGGTGATGTTGGAATTTCGGCAATTACTCCTATTAGACCAGCCAGAGAAACCAACTCTACCATTACTGCTACAATAAGGAATTACTCCAGCGTGGCAATAAACAACTTTGATGTTGCTTACACTATTAATAGTGGTGCTGAGGTGGTGCAAACGCATACAACCTCAATTGCAGCAAACGGTACAGGTACTATAACATTTACAACCACTGCAGATCTTAAAACTTTAGGTACAACCTACAATATTGAGGTTTACACTAAGCTTACTGCCGATCAATTACCTGCTAACGATAAGATGACCACAACTGTTACCACTCCGACTTTAGCTATAAATAATGTAGTAGGTACTTGGAATGATAATACGTTAGCAGCTGCAAACGCTATACCTTCTATGGATTTAACAAATAACTACTCATTTGAGTTTTGGGTTAATCCATCTCGTCCAACAGCGTTTGGTCGTATTTTCGACAAAACCAATGTGGCCATATTTTACCAAGCGTCACCTATATATTCTACAGTGTATCCCGAAAACACCTATATCCTTAACGTAACTACTGCTACTGCATCATTTACATATTACTACCCAGGAACAGTTACTCCTGGTAAATGGCAACATATAGCACTGACAGTAAGTAGTAGCAATGTTTACAAATTCTACATTGATGGAGTTGAACAAACACCTATACTTTACACAGGAACTGTTGGGGCAACAAAAACAAACGCAACAATCCCATTGTACCTAGGAAATAATGCTGCTTTAACTAGAGGTGTAACTGGTCAAATCGATGAAGTTCGCGTGTGGAATTCTGAACTATCTCAAGCAACAATAGCCAACAACATGTCGACTGATTATCCTGCAAATACTGCAGGTATGATTGCTTATTATAAATTCAAGGAAGGTAACGGTAACTTTATCTACGATTACTCTTCGAATGATAATACAGCAATTATAACTGGGGTGGATGTGTCTGGTGTTGGTGACGGAAAATTCTGGAATATACCTGTGCTTAACCCACGATTCTTCTTCGATGAGCAAATTGGTAACGCTTCATTTGACACCAATACAAAAACCTACTCGTTTATTGTTAACTCTAGTGCTAACGCATCGAGTCTAGCTGCTAAGTTTAACGACAAGTATGGTATGGCACTTGAAATTACTGGCACACCACAAGTAAGCGGTATAACCAACAACGATTTCACCACTCCAAAGACCTATACCGTTAACGGTGTTGGTATTAATGCTGGTTTGCAAGAGCAATATACAGTACAGGTTGCTGTTGATGGAACTGCGCAGTACAACCTGCTATCTTATGGTTTCACTACTGCAAACAATCCACAATTATCTTCCGATATCAACCTAGTAATTGATGGAAGCAAAGCTTACGCAAAAGTTCCTTATGGTACAAACCTAAATGCGCTTAAGGCTAGTTTTACTGCTAGTAGCGGAGCACAAGTGCTTGTTGGTGGTGTTGCTCAAATCAGCCCTCAAGCAAGTTCAATGGATTATACACAGCCTATTGCTTTAAAGGTTGTAGCAAGCAACACAGTAAACTATAAGTTCTATGAAGTATTTGTTGATGCTCGTAACACTGTAGCTGCATTTACTGCATTTAGCGTTCCTGATCAAGTGGGTTCTACAGTGATTGATGCTAATAATAAAACTGTACAAGTTTTTGTTAAGAATTACGCTAGTTTTGCCAATATTGTTCCTACATTTTTAACTTCTCCAAACGCAAAACCTAGAATTAACAGCATTTTACAGCAAAGTGGGTCATCTGCTCAGGATTTTACACAACCAGTTAATTATATTATTGAGTCGGAAGATGGAGCAACATTCAATACATGGACAGTTACCATTGAAAATGACGTTACCAAACCCGTAATTACACTTGTTGGCAATGCAACTGTAGAAATGACCTATGGGACAAATTATACTGATGCTGGTGCCACTGCAACTGATAATGTGGATGGTACAATTACATCAAGCATTGTTGTAACTGGCTTACCAACAAATACTAGCCCTGTTGGCGCATACACTGTACGCTACAATATTACTGATGCTGCAGGCAATACTGCAACAGAGGTTACACGTACTGTAAATGTTGTTAAAGCTACCGCAACAATTACCATAACCAATACCACTCAGCAGAACACAGGTGTACCAAAAGCGGTTACAACTGCAACAACTCCAGCAGGATTAACCGTTGATGTTACCTATACTGGCTCTGGTACTACTACCTACGCCACTTCGGCTACAGCTCCAACAAATACTGGAACATATGCCGTTGTCGCTACCATTAATGATGCTAACTATACGGGTAGTAATACTGCCACACTAACCATTACCCCCGGTACTGGCGTTGATCCGAACGACATGAACAATGTTAGAATTTACACAAACTCTACCATTGTTTTTGTTGAGATACCTGAGCTAAAAGGTTCTGTTAAGCTATCAATTTACAACATCATTGGTAAACAGGTCTATCGCAACGATAACCTAACCCAAGGGGTGAACAGAATTGATGAAAACTTTATTGCTGGCACCTACATCGTTAAGGTGATGGTTGGCAACGAGGTTACAACCGAAAAGGTGGTTATTCAGAAATAGTACAACCGCTAATCAGCATTACGAAGTAAGGCTACCCATGTTGGGTAGCCTTACTTTTTATTTGAGTAATCAGCTAGACCGAAAAAGAGTAATCAAAAAGCATTTGTTCTCAAATATTCTCTGCAACCTCTGTTTTTCAGTGATTTTTGCTCATTTCGGTTACCGCTGAACAGCTACCAAATTTTCATGTAAAGTAAAAAATATGCTCTAACTATTGGAGATTAATAAAATTTATTTATACTTTTATATTGGGATTCATGATTTCACAAAACGTACAATTCGGTGCTACTTTCGTCAGAAAATCAAAGATAGTATTCCCAATATTGGGAATATCATCTTTGATTATTTCACTACTTTTATGTAGGAGTTCTTTGAGATAATTACGAGGTTTGCTAAAGGGCAGAAGTAACCGCCCGATTATTCTTTCAGGCTACGCCAGTTTTTTAAACAATTTTCACTACCTTCGTTTTGGATTCTTTGAAAAACAGTTACCGCTACTGGAAGTTTATCCCGCTGCTAGCGGGAACCCCTACCTGCAGCGTTTCCTCAGCCCCGATAACTTCGTGCAAAGCCCTTTTAATGCACAGAACTACAATAGGTACGCGTACTGCCTACCTGCCCGCCCATAGCGAAGCGAAGGCGGGAACAATCCCCTGATGTACACCGACCCCAGCGGGTGGAGCACCCGTTACCACACCGAGGACGGGGAGCCCTACTCCAGGGGAGGTTTAGGATTGGGTGAAGGGCTGTTCCCGGGTATTAACCAAAGGAATTACTTCACGAATGGCCAAAGAGGAGCGGGATATAGATACGACTACGATTCGGGAAACTATATAAATGGTATTGGAGAAGTGGTGGGTTTTGGTGAGGTTTTCAATAATTACTTGGCACCAAATGCAGCAAACTATTATGGTGACAATGCCAAAGCAGTTTACGGACTCATAACCAGCACCAGAACATTAGGCATTTCAATCGATAATAAGAACTGGTTGCATATTTACCAACAAAAACTTAATACAAGTAGCTGGACGGCATCTTTAAATGGAGGGATAACTCCCTCATCGCAAGGGGATAACCTAAAACTAAATTCAGCAAACAGTTTCATTTATGATGGACAAAGGAATTCTGAACCATTGGAGCAAAGGTTGCAAGCAGGTCAACACGTTCGAGTAGTTGTAAAGAATATGAATATATTAGGAGTCCAATTGGACCTGCAAGATAAATCGAGGTATACGTATGAGAAAACTTGGCTTGGAACCAATAGACAGGTTTATACAGGAGATAGTTATTCCTTTGTTTTATTGCCTGGCCAAACCAAATCATTTGACTTTTATCGGTTTGATTATGTTCCAATAGGTTGGGTTTTCGAATTAGGGACGACTATTAGTGACGCTGCTAATGTTCAAGTAAGATTTTATAGTGATTGGGTGCCAGGTATGCCATATGACCTAAATCACCCAAGTAAAAAGTGGTAACAAAATGAAACAATTACAGTATTTATTATACTTAACACTAGGCTTATTCATATTAAGCTCATGTGAAACCCAAGTGCACAGGGATTATTATTCTGATGGTACGTTAAAAGAAGAATATTGTATTCGGAAAGGTAAATTTACAGGGAAGTATAAGGCTTTCTATCAAGATGGTAAGCCTCATGCAATAGGAGAGTATCGTAAGGGAAAGATGACAGGATTATGGCAATACTATTATTCTGACGGAAAGACTCAATCGATACAAAAATTTACCAACGGTAAGGCTACTTCAATAGATTTCTGGGATAAAGATGGAACGCAAGTCATCAAAGACGGAACAGGTGTTGCAAAACTATACGATTCTTCTGGTCTCATTGAAAGTATTATGTCATATAAGGATAATGTTTTTCATGGCAAATGTGAAACTTGGTTTCCAAATGGAATAAAAGCAACAGAGTTGTATTATGAAGATGGAAAACCTAAAGGAACTTGGCGTTATTGGAATGAAAACGGTGAATTAATTAAAACCGAAAAATATTAATAAAGAGACTGTATCAAATAAAAACCCTACTAGCGCGGACGTCCACGTCCGTGATTGGGAATAAACGAATAACCCGCCTTTATTTTGGGGCGGGTTATTGTTGTTTTATAGGGCTAGCTGCTGTATCCATCGCTTGGTAATGAACGCATCAGTGCTACTTTCGTCATAAAATCAAATATAGTATTCCCAACCTGTCTGCCGACAAGGCAGGTATTGGGAAAATATTTAAAGAAGTAAAATTTTTATGCTACCTCCGAGTAAACATTCTCCATTTTTTAGCCTCATATTACCCCACCCTTAAAGGTGATATTCATCATTCCATCAAAATTGAATACGCTGCATTGCCATATGCTTGCATTTATTTCATATTTTTACTCTTACTTATGATCTTTATGCAGAGTAAATGAAAGCTAGATTAATCAGGTATTCAATCGCTATACTTGCCCTCTCCTTAGCATCAGGGCAAATATCGGGGCAGAGTAAGAATAGCTTCGAAAAAATCTTCGAGAAGGAGACCAATGGGGCAGCTGTAGAAGAATCGACTAAATTCAAAAACATTAGTACGCTCAGCTACTACCCCGATACCCTTCCCACCTGGTTTTTCACCCCACCCCCGAGTACATTAAATAGCATCTATGCGGTAGGCGTATCGGACCCCGATATGGAGCCCGCCCAGGCCAAAGAGATGGCTATCCATAGGGCTAAGGCGATGGTTGTCCTTTGCCGAAACGCAAAATTGCAATACTTTAGGGATGTTTATACCTCCGAGAAAGAGTCGGGGCGTTACACCGATTACCGTCAGCGATTCGACACCTATTTCAAAATCTCCTCCCTGTCAAAAATCGATGAGGCATCGTTCGCCTTAGTCGATAGCCATTTGAACCGCTACAATGAATCGTTGGTTCTCATTAAATACTCCCCAAATCCTTCGCCGCCAGAAGAGAATAATTTACTCTCGGTGGTCGGCACGGTCCTATACGTTGAGGCACAGGTTGAGGATGCCTTTGAGGTTCAGGCTGAATACGAGCTGCTATCGGCTTTTCGACAACCCGAAAAGGATATCAAATCGGCTCACCTCCTATACCGCGAAAAGGGGAATAAGTTTTTATCAAACTCGGAGTATCTGGATAGCCTTAACGAATTTCCTATTTTCATATACAAGTACGCTTCACCCGATTGGGATAAAAATACCCAACCGTTGGTAAGCTATAACGGATTATGGAGTAAATTTACAAGGGAAATGCTTCGCACCCTGACCCTAACCACCGAGCAAACCAAAATTAGAATAAAAAACTTGGGTGAGAAGTATAACCCTGCAACATCGAATCTAACACGCGAAGTTGTTTCATATTTAGCTCAGGTCAAATTAAATGGCATTGTATTTGAAAGGGATTCCATGAAATTAGATTTAACCGTGAATGAAATAATTCCCGAAATAAAATAGCTAATTGAATTATATAAACTAATTAAACTTATTAACCATGAGCAAGATACATCGATTAATCCTATCGGCAGTTGCGGTACTGTTAATCAACGTAATTCCCGCAGCAGCTCAAGACTTTAAAAATCTAGCTGTAAAACAATTCGGCGAAAAGATTAACATTGAATATGCGATTTCGGGCGAAAAACTTGGGCAGCTATTCACTGTAACCCCCTACTACTCCGTTGATGCGGGTAAAACCTTTTTACCCATGAAAAGCGTCAAGGGGAATGTTGGCGCCAATGTACCCGGTGGACGGAATCAGATAATAATATGGGATGTCCTAAAGGACATGAAAGAGCTAACTGGCGATGTAATATTTAAGCTCACCGCCGACACCAAAACCTCCGTACCCACTCAGGATGAGATTGGTAAATTTAACTTCAAGATTGAGAGCATCCACCATTTGACCGGCAATAAGGCTGAACTCCTGCTCACCATTACCAACAATGGGCCAACCCGCGATCTGAAGATGATCAACGGGCTAATCACCATCACCGATTTCAAGAAACAAAAGTACGATGCCCAAAGGGGTACTATTGCCGAGGTTGAGGGTAGCGAGCGCTACTCAACCCCCACAAGAACGATAAAGAACGGCGAAACCGTTAAAGCTGTATTCATATTCGAAAGAATTCCTGAAGATTTAGCACGTGCAATGAAGCTTGACCTAGGGGTTGAGTTTATTACCAATGAGGGTTACGGAATTGACCTGAAAATTGGTAAGGTTAAATTTCAAGACCTGCCAGTATCAACAACTAAAACGCTTGGGCTAAACGTTGAGGTCTCCAAGAAGCTAGAAGCCGCAACGAGCGCAGCCTCTTTCGATGTTAAAAAAATTGAAGTGGCCGATAAAACCCCTCCAACGCTAGATGTAACTAGCCCTTCAAACGTTGTGCTAGCAGGCAAAGAGGCAAGCCGTGGTCGTCCATACGCTCAATCATTTATGGGTATGGATGATAAGCGCAAGCGAGCCCTAACTACCGGTGAAGAGTTTGCAACTTCGGAAAACAGCATTCTGGTTAAAGGAAAGGCTACTGACGAAAACGGTATTTATACCGTTGTGATTAACGGAATTGAAGCGAACCTCAATAACGATGGCTCTTTTGATGCGAATGTACCATTGGCCGTTGGTAAGAACGAAATTGCAATTCGAGCAACCGATATTCGGCAGAATAGCATTGAGAAGAAGTTTTTTGTACTTCGAAAAGGTGCTCAAGGTGTAAAGGGTGAAGCCGAAGAGTTAGACCTTGTTTTCAACGCTGAGAAAAAAGTGACCAAATACTATGCGTTGATACTCGGTGCGAACGATTATATTGACGAATCGGTTTCGGACCTCGATCAGCCCATTAGCGATGCGGCAAAGCTTGCATTAGCCCTAACCTCTCGCTATACTTTTAACCAGGAGGATGTTACATTTATTAAAAACCCTACCCGTGAACAAATCATCAATGAGTTCGATCGCTTAACCCGCAAGTTAACTAAAAACGATAACCTACTCATATTCTATGCCGGTCATGGGCACTGGGATCAGCAAACTGATTTTGGCTACTGGCTCCCCGTTGACTCTAAATCGAATACCACCTCCAACTGGCTTGCTAATAGTCAAATAAAGGATTATGTTGCTGCTCTAAAAACAAAGCATACTCTATTAATCACCGATGCTTGCTTTGGTGGAAGTATTTTCAGGACTCGTAAAACATTTGAGGAAACATCAGTAGCAAAGAATAAATTATACGACAATCCAAGCCGTCAGGCAATGACAAGCGGAGCTTTAACCGTTGTGCCCGATAAGAGCCTTTTCTTGGAATACCTTGTTAAGCGCTTAAACGAAAACACAAAGGATTACCTCGCCGCCGAGGAGCTGTTCAGCAGCTTTAAAACCGATGTAATGAATGGTAGCCCGGTTACACCTATGTTTGGGGATATTAAGGATAGCGGGGACGAAGGAGGTGATTTTATATTTGTGAAAAAATAAAATGAATTTAATGGATACCCACATATTGTTGTTGTGGGTATCTTTTCTTTTAACTTTGCACAACATCGTGTTAAAAATATCGTAGAAAACAATTAACCACTTAAAAACAATTGATATGAATAAACTATTACTCCATAGCTTAACAATATCAACAATCCTAATATTATCAATTAATGTAGGATTTTCGCAGGATGATCCAAAAGTTAAAAAACTTCAGGATAAGGTTGATGCTGCAAGGTTGAAGGTTGATAAACTTGCTGCAAAAATAGCTTCTGCCGATAGCCTAATTCAGGCTGGTCAAGCAATGGTTAAGGAGGCTGAGGGTGAACTTAAATCGCTCGAAGCTGAATTGAAAGTACTTGATAAAGGGTACTATTCGAGCGCAAAACCGTTTGAAAAACAGCTGCGCTCGCAGGATAAAGATGAATATACTCAGGCTAAAACTGAGCTAAAAGCTATTGATACAAAATATAAAGCTGACAGCAAGGAGATTAATGCAAACATTAAGATTTCATCTAAAAAATACGAAACCGGTCAAAAGATGATCATTAAAGGGAAGGAGAACCTGAAAAAATCTAAAGATGCTAAGAAGGAAGCTGATAAAATGCTGAAAGAAGCCGAAAAGAATTTCTCAAAAGCATAGCTTTATATTCCCTATTAACTATATTTAGCAGCCATTCGTAAACGAGTGGCTGCTTTTTATTCTCAAAAAGAATGGATTATGATTAATCAACCCAAAAAAATAGGCTTATTCAGGTCGTTCCCGAAAAATTTCTGGACCGTTATCGTGATGGAGTTCTTCGAAAGGGGCTCCTACTATGGGGTAATGTCGGTGCTATCGGTCTATCTAATTCTCGATATAAATCAAGGGGGCCTAGGCTTTTCGAAGGAGGGCGTTGGCATAATCAAAAGCGTTATAACCCCATTGCTCTACTTCCTACCTATTCTCTCGGGGGCGATTGCCGATCAGTTCGGGTACCGGAAAACGCTAATGTTTGCATTTATAGTAATGAGCTTAGGGTATTTTTGTACGAGCATAAGCACATCGTACTTTGCTGTTTTTCTCAGCTTGCTGCTTATGGTAGCTGGGGCTGGAACATTTAAGCCAATAATATCGGGAACAATTGCCCGAAGCACAGATCAGAGCAACTCTGCACTCGGCTTTGGTATTTATTACTGGTCTATAAACCTTGGCGCATTTCTATTCCCTCTTTTTTTAATCCCCTTCCTTAAAGAAATTGGTTGGTCATATATCTTTTTAATGGCTTCGGTTTTTACCGGGTCAATGCTGCTGTTAAACCTGTTCGTCTATAAAGAGCCACAACGAACCACAACTCCAAAATCTATAATTGAGGTTTTTAAAGGGATGGTCCTTGTATTGAAAGACTACCGCTTCTTCATAATGATTTTGATTTACTCAGGTTTTTGGATATTGTACTTTCAGATGTTCGATACCGTACTTTGGTATTTGAAGGAATACATGGATATGACCCCTGTCAACAATACGGTGAATTCATTCCTTGCGCTATTCATTGATAACCCAAAATGGGCATTTGATGCGGAGCATGTTACCGTAATATCAGCGGGAACAATAATCGCCCTACAGCTTATCATTTCGAATATTGTAAAGAATAAAAAGGCGATGCCTACCATAATTACAGGCATATCATTCGGAACCATCGGTATGGGTATCCTAGCCCTATCGTCCCATGCCTGGATTTTTATGCTTGGGCTAATCGTATTTTCGATTGGAGAGATGACTGCCCACCCAAAGTTTATCTCCTATGTAGGTTTAATTGCCCCTGATGATAAAAAAGCGCTATACCTCGGCTACTCCTTCCTATACGGAGTAATTGGCAGCGGGATCGGGGGTGTTCTTGGTGCATTTACCTACGTTCGATTCGTTACTCAAATGGGCAGACCAGGATTGCTCTGGTTTATGTTCTCGATGATTGGCGTGGCGACAATTATAGGTCTTTTGCTTTACAATAGGTATTTAGCCCCGAAGAAAGATGTTTAATTATAGCATGGAAGGCGTAAATTTTTAGTAAACCTGCGCTTTCTATGCTTTTATGTTATCGCCCATAGGCAGTTCAACAAAGAACTTTGTCCCTAGCCCTAATTCGGTCTCAAACCAGATTCGACCCCTGTTATTCTCAATAATTCCTTTTACAATGGCAAGGCCCAATCCCATACCACCCGATTTTGTGGTGAAATTTGGGCTGAAGAGTTTTGGTTGAATATCATCGGGAATACCTCTGCCATTATCCTCAATTAAGATGGTAACCGTTTTCTCGCGACATGAAAGCATGATGTTTATCTCCCCCTTCTTCCCTTTCTCAATGGATTGAACGGCATTCTTAACAAGGTTAACAAAAACGCGGAATAGCTGCTCACGATCCCCATCAACCGAGGTGTTGCTACCGCAGCTATTAATGTAGCTGAATTTAATATTGCTATACCCCGAGAAAAGGGTAAGAACCTCGTCAATAACCAGATTCATATTAACAGCAGTAACTGATGTAACCGGCATTTTTGCAAAATTAGAGAACTCTGTAGCAATATTCGATAGGCTATTAATCTGATCGACAAGTGAAACAGAGAATTTTTGAAACATTGAATCCCAATCCTCGCTCCCATCCCTTTTGGCCTTTACCAAATGTTGAATGCTAAGTTTCATGGGGGTAAGAGGGTTTTTTATCTCATGTGCAATCTGTTTAGCCATTTCACGCCATGCACTTTCGCGCTGACTACGTGCTAGTTTCTCAGCGCTATCGGCCAGTTCAAGAACCATTCGGTTGTACTCCTTTACGAGCTGGCCTAGCTCATCGTTAGCACTATACCGTATAGGCTCGTTGTGCCCCGAAATGTCAACATTTCGTATCTTCTCACGGATTAGCTCCAATGGTTGCGATATCTGATTCGAAATAACGATGGCGAGTACTAGCGCAAACAGGGTGATCAGAGTATAAATATTAATGATTGCAACAATGATTGAATAGAGTTCGGCAACAAACTCACTCTGTCGGGTAAAATATGGGAGATTCAGGTATGCGATGATGTTGCCGTTCTGATCAACCAATGGAACGTAAGCCGACAAGAACGTCATCTCACCAATTCTCTCCTTATGGATTAACTTCTGGCTATTACGATAGGCCATCTCGTGCCACGCTTCGGGGTTCATCCTTTTTCCTTGTAGCTGCCTTTCAAAAATTTCTGGACGAGATGATGCGAGCAACACGCCGTAAACATCGTAAAGATTTATATCTGAATAAAAAATATTTGAGAGCTGAACAAGTTTGCTCGATAGGTATTCGGAGTTAGCCGGAGTAAGCACCTCCTCCTTGCCAAAATCTCGGTCAATCTCAATCATCACCGAGAGCACCTTCTCGCTTAGGTTATCGATACTCTTATTCTCAAAGCTATTAATACTATATACTATTGAAACCGATGCCACCAGAATTAGCGATAGGAATACAATAAGAATCATTGCCGTTTTAATTCTCTTCTTAAAGCTAGGGGCTTGATTCCAAATTCTAAGCGGAAAGAAAGTTATACTTAGCCAGAGGGTCATTATTATTCCGAAAAAGATAAAAACATAAGCGAACGATGCTGTGGTATTCAAAATCGTTTCACGGGGTCGGCTAAGCACCACATAATCATCGGTATCAAATCCGTAAATCAAGTGGTTGTACCCTCCTTGGTTGATGAAGTTGAATTTTTGAGTCGAATCAAGCTTAAAAGAGCTAACTAGGCGATACGGAAAATTACCTGTTTGAGCCAGTAACTGATTTTGGTAGTATTTAGCGGTAGAGTAAACGGATAGTTTTGATTTGTTAATGAGCTTTCCTTCGAGAAGCAATTCGGGGTACCCAAACTGCTCTGGGCTAAACTTTGAGTCGAGCTCAATGTAAAGCCGCGATGATTTTGAACTATGCTGGCAATCGGCATACCCAATATAGTTAATCCTTCCATTCTGCATGTTCAGAAAGTAGAAATTCGAACCGGGTATATTTACCCCAAAAACGCTAATGATATCGTTAAAAAAACCATTACAATCGACCTTACTATCGGTATTATCCATTATGAGGTCAGAACCTGGGTAGCAAACGGTGGCTCTGAAATCGTATTTTTTAAAATACCCATTGAAGTAGTTATTCTGAAGATATCCGAACATCTCGATATCATGCTTCTGAATATTGTCGATGTAATCGTGAATAATGGTATCGGACTCCATTCGGCTAACCAACGAGTTGAAAAGCACTTCGGCAACAGGGTCCCTTTCGTTGCTAAGGTTAATTGCTAAAACTTTCCGAACATCCTGATCTTTTCGATAGGTATAGTCAGATACCAATAGAACGGAGTAAAGCGAGAGCAAACCGAGCATAAGGAGAAACCATGGTGCTGATAGTTGCAATCCCTTATACCTTAGCCAGAGCAAAACGCAAAACCCTGAAACTGCCCATAATGCACCGTATATGGAAGGTAAATATCCGATCATGGCCATTAGTGCAAATGCAATAATAAAACCTAAAAGGGCAATCAACGCTGAACGCCGGTTGCCTAAAAACATTTTAAAGGATTTTATCCATAAATCGGCAAGAAGTAACGAAGAGATAAACCATAGCGATATGGCGATATACCCTATAAGAGAATATATAGAAAGGTTGAAAATCCTATACGTTTCAAAAGTTATGGTGGAATGCATCACCAATGAAGCAAATAGATTATCGGTAATAATAAATTGAGTCCAAACTACCATGGATAAAACAACACCCCACAAAACTATATACTTGTTTGTAGCTGGCTGAAAATGATTTATTAAGCGCTTATAAGCAAATACAACCAGCATAAAAAACAGCAACGCGTTAACTAAGAAATCGCCGAGTGAAGGATTAATAACCGAATGCGCAAATATTCCGGGGCTAAAGAGTTCGGATAGCCCACTACTGGGAAACCCAAACATTAAACTTAGTACTCTTATGGTTACTACAGAAACAATAAGCAGGAACAAAAAGATGGAGTACTTCTTAAAGTATGGACGTTGGTAGAAGGTAATGATTGCTATGATAAACAGAAGAAGTGCTATCCATTGAAGTATCGACTTTACGTTCGCTGTTAGCTTATTATTCTTAACCATTTTCTTTTCAAAACCAATGGTTGTTCCATCGCTTAGGTGAACTTTTCTTGCATTATCATCATTGTGAGTTGTAATGTTATACCCCTCTAACTCTTTTATCTTATGATTATAGGAGTTGCTAAGAAACTTATTTTGATACGGGTAATTATGCTTTAGCAAAAGTAATGCTAGAACTTTATCGCTTTTTGAGGTAACCCATCGACCAACATACCATGCATTCTGAATATTTTTCACAAAATATTTTGTGGAATCCTCATTCAGATTGGAAATATCAAGGCTTTTAGACCAAAAAACAAGCTTTTCATTTCTGAAAAGATAGACTGAAATCCCTTTTTCGGTAAGAATTGGGCTTAAACTATCCGAATATAACCTAAAGGCCTCACCAACACCATGCCGCTTCGATTTTTCGAGAAGCATTTGGGAGTAATCCTCGGCCTCATCGATACTTACTTGAATTGCTTTTTCTACCTTCTTAAAATTTGGCTCGGATAACGAAATTTTGTTAAACAGAAAAACAATATTCTCCGAAAGGAGAAAGAAGATTAGCGCAGCAACAAGATATACTGGTATGTACCACCTATTAC
Organism: Bacteroidales bacterium; assembly: GCA_003818205.1. Classification (GTDB taxonomy): domain Bacteria; phylum Bacteroidota; class Bacteroidia; order Bacteroidales; family Tenuifilaceae; genus UBA8529. The sequence goes on along the minus strand of RPRQ01000058.1, from coordinate 253 downwards.
TCATAGCTATTTTGGGTTTCATGATCATCAAAAATCGAGCCGAATTAAGGACTTAAATTAGTAAAAATAAGTATTGGTTCTGAATTTGGTAATGAGACAATTTGACAATGCACCAATTAAAAATTTGCATATAATGCGAATTAAGGGTTGAATCAATAACTCAGCCTTTTAAGGCGGAGGCTGTAATCATTAAGTTCGATGGGCTTTAGCCCTACATTTTGTTTATCCCTTTTTAAGGAATATTCTAAAAAGA
>RPRQ01000057.1 GCA_003818205.1 Bacteroidales bacterium | reverse complement strand
CTAAAGTTCTTTGGTATGAGCAAAATTACAACAAAGAACCCTGTTCTCCAAAGGAATGGGGTGAAAAATAGTTGTATGAACTCATTATCAGGTACATGCAATTATTAGGTTGACGGCTATGCCATGCGGGGTGGAAGAGTCGATTTAAGAAACGCCAAACGACATTGATAGCTATTCTTTAAGGTTTAACTGATAGGGTTACAGTAAAAGTCGTTCCTTTGTTCGGTTCCGATTCAACCGAAATGGTTCCATTGTTTTTAGTTATCAATCGGTTAACGAGTTTAAGGCCAAGCCCTGTTCCTTTCTCGTTATTTGTACCTGGAGTTGAGTAGTTATTGCTGCTGTCGAATATCTTCTCAATCATATTTTTCGGGATTCCAACCCCTGAATCGATGAATTTAATAGTTACAATAGAATCAATGCGAGATGCTTGGATGCTTATATTCCCATTTTTTGGGGTGAACTTGATAGCGTTGGATAATAAATTTCTGAAAACGGTGTTAATCATGTAAGGATCGGCGAAAACTGTAATCGTATTGTCTATTGAGTTGGTAATGGTAATGTTTTTAGGCGATGCCATGCCCGATAGCAGAGCGATGGTCGTGTTGATAGTTGCATAAATGTGAATGGTTTCAGGGTTAAAGGCGATTTGCCGCTGGTCTTTAGCCCAATCTAAAAGATTTTCGAGGAGGCTGTAGGTTTCTTCCGTTGTATCTTTTATTGAAAGCATCAAATCGTTTCGGGTTTTATTATCGATGGAATCGGGGTCGTTGACAATAAAAGCGATCATCTGATTAATGGTTCCAATAGGGCCCCTTAAATCATGTGCAATAATTGAAAATATCTGATCTTTTAATGCATTCGCTTCTTTAAGGGCCATTTCAGCTTTCTTAACTTCAGTTATGTCGGCCATGGTTGCGACAACCTCAGAAACGGCTACAGAACTTCCAAAATTATAACCCACATTTAGAAGAATGTAACGAGTAATTTCATTACTGACTAGGATGGGGATCTCAATGCTTTCCATTGCTTTTTGACCCTTCCTTGCCTCGTTGATTAGATTTTCTACCACCTCCCTTTTTTCAGGAGTTACAAGTTCGATGAAACTTTTGATGCTGAAAGGACCTTGCGATCTTTTCCAACCTAAAAGTTGGTAGGCCTCATCGTTTAATGAAATCATTTGCAGGGTAGGATTCCAACTCCAACTCCCTAGTTTTGCAATTTGCTGCGCCCTGCGTAGGGTTGCTCTACTCTCAAGCAAATCCCGTTCAATTTGCTTGCGGGTTGATATATCCTCGATAAGTTTTACAAGATGCGATATGTTACCCTGAGGGTTTAAGATTGCCTTTACAGCCACTTTGCAGTAAATATATGAACCATCGCTCCTGATAAATCGTTTTTCTATGCTATATGCGCTGTTTTTACGAACAATAATATCGTTGTATAGCTTCATCTCCATTTTTAAATCCTCTGGGTGTGTTAGCGAATCCCAGGTTTTTTTGATCAGCTCTTTTGCCGTGTAGCCGAGGATTAAGCATAGCTTATTGTTAAAGGTTATCCACTCCTTTTGCGTTGTTGCTTCGGCCATGCCGATGAGATCTGATTCGAAGAATAATCTGTATTGAAGTTCTCGTTCTGCTAAAATCTTTTCAGCATTCTTTCGTTGCGTAATATCCTGTGAAATGCTAAAAATCAATGGTTTCCCTGAACTCATGAATTTAACGAAGTAACCTTCGACATAAAACTCCTCACCGTTTTTCCTTTTATGTATTCTTGACTGTACTCTATGAGAGCCATTGCGGTATGCGTTATCAATGGCCGAATAAGTATCATCAATTTCAGAGGTTATCAAAGAGTAGGGTTGACCGACCAGTTCGGATTTCTTGTAGCCGTATTTTTGCTCGAAGGCTTGGTTCAAATCAATAAATATTTTACCATTGGGGTCTATTAGGCTTACGGCATTGATGTTCGATTCGAAAAGAGCCCTGTATTTTTCCTCGTTTTCGGTGAGCCGTACCTCTATCTCTTTCTTTTTTGTAATGTCGAGCGAGAGCCCAATAATTTTTACCATTTCTCCCTTCTCTTCAAATGACTTGCCACGAATAAGTACGTAGTTTATATTGCTATCGGGCAGTAAGTGACGAAGTTCCGCTTCAAAGTTTATAGGTGATTTTAATGCTCTGCCTATTATGCTTTCTGCGTAGGCTAAATCATTGGGATGAATAAGTTTTTTGTAATCGGATAGATTTGAAGGCGGGGTTTCGTTATCCAAACCAAACAGCTTATGGGCAGATTTTGACCATATTATCTCGTTCGTTTTTATGTTTAGCTGCCAGCTTGTGATACTCGCAATGTCCTGTGATTCCTCTAGTAAATCTCTACTTTCGCTAAGCTCTCGTTCAATAAGCCCCTTGTTCTCAATCTCCTCGAACAGCTTGCTGTTGAGCTCCCTGAAAATTGATATTTGTCGTGCAACCTCGTCCTCGGTAGCGTTGAAGGTTTTTTTCAGCGATTCAAAGGCTACGCGCTTCTCGTTTACTGCAACCCTGATAATGAGGGAAATAAATAATACGAATAATATGAAATAGTAGATGTTTGATGCATTTTGGAATTTGTTGCTTGAGAAGAATAGTCCATGATTGGTACTTGCGGCATAGATTGTAACCAGATAGAATACAAGGATGCTAAACGCTAGCGTTTTCGAACTTCTTCTGAACGCAATGATGAATATGGCCGGGAATACAAGGTAATGAATTGGGAATGAGTATAGTGGTGTGGTGATGTTAAGTATCTCCAACGTATTCGGAACAATAAGCAGAAGTAAGAAGAATATTAACTCCCACGAAGGTTTAACGCTTTGACCGTTAATGATTTTGACGTTATTTGCGAATGCAATAAAGATTGGTGCAAAAGATAGTATTGATACGGTAATGCTTAACCATAGGAGGTTGAGAAGTTTTATAAAAGATAGGCTAGAGCTAATTTCGTTTGTTTTATAGAATATTGAGGTCAAAATAATGGCTTGCGGAATAGCTGCTAGCAGGGTTGTAACAAAGAATTGCCTTATGCCATTATTCTGTTCGATAAGCGATAAAATATTTGATATTGATTGAAACGATTTTGCAATTATGAATAATGTAACTCCTTCTGAAATAATGAATAGTAAAGAGTTTACGAGCGAAAGAGGTAATGGCGCAATAGAGGTGCTGATAGTAATTATTTGCCAAAGAGTTGCTCCTATGAGAAAGCCCAGAATTGATTTACTCCCTCGTGTTATAACAATTCCTGCCATTAACCCGGTTGAAATGGCATGAAAAAAGGGTAACGAAATATCTTTTACTGCGAACGAGGTGGTAACGGCAGCAAGAATATATATGAATGCAATAATTAAATACTCAATTATTGATTGTATGTTAACCCATTCTCTTTTGCCAACCATTGCTAAGAGTGATAATGTATATTATAAACAATGAATAAAGAATATTGTTAAAATCAAATTAATCTTGTGCTATGTTAAGCCTAAAATGTTATACGTTTTGATTGAGGCTGTCTCGTATGTTTGTAAAGTTAAGAAAATCGATTTGCTAAAGTAATTAAATTTGCTAAAAGCAATCGGAGGAAGGTGGAAAGCATTGATAAATAAACCAATAAACTTTGTGCTCTTTGCGCTAAACCTACCTGCCGGCAGGCTTAGTGATCCCTGCCTGTTGGCAAGGTTTGCGTGAACCCCGCAGGGCTCAACGAAGTTAAAAGTTCTTTTTAGACACCCTCGTTATTTCTTGCTTAACTTAACATTGAAGAAATTGAGAGTTGGTTTTAAAATGCAAATATCCTGAAAAAAGGGGATACATTTCTTTTTTTAGATATAGAATTTTAACGAATGGTTTAATTTTTGTTTTAATCTGTTGTAAATTGTTTTTTTTGTTATAATTTCAAACTTTATTTTGGAAGCGTTATGTCTGAAAGCACTCGGTATAATTGGAAGGATAAGCTTTTCCTTATTGTAGAGGATGATCCAGCGAGTTCAATGTTGTTGGAAATCATTCTTTCTAAAACAGGTGCAAAGTTACTTTTTGCTGAGAGCGGTGAAAAGGCCATTGAAGTAGTGAAACGCACGAGGGGGATAGATATAATATTGTTGGATATCAAGATGAGCGGAATAAGCGGGCTTCAAGCAGCTGTTTTAATTAAAGGAATTTCACCGAGCATACCAATAATAGCACAAACAGCTTGTGTCGTGTATGGCGATAAGGAGCGTTGCCTTCAAGCTGGCTGTTCAGGATATATTCCTAAACCCATTATAGCGGATAACCTGCTTGAGATCATACAAAATCAATTCAGTCAGTCTATTGAAAAGGAAGTGTATAGAGATCCTTTCTGTTCAAATTAGTTTTTCCTATAGTTGATTTTTCTCATTTAAAATCATCAAGAAATACATTTTCAATGAGGTATATTTACCTTAGCTATTTTCTATAAATGGATTTTAAACTCACTGCTGAATTTCAACCAACCGGCGATCAGCCTGCTGCTATCAAGCAGCTTGTAGAGGGTTTTCTGCGAGGTGACAGGTATCAAACCCTGCTTGGGGTAACTGGTTCAGGAAAAACTTTCACCATTGCCAATGCGGTTGCAAGCCTTAATCGTCCGACGTTGGTGCTTAGCCATAATAAAACATTGGCAGCTCAGCTATACGGCGAGTTTAAACAGTTTTTCCCCAAGAATGCGGTTGAATATTTCGTATCCTATTACGATTACTACCAACCTGAAGCCTACTTACCTGTTACCGATACTTATATTGAAAAAGATTTGTCCATCAACGATGAGATTGAGAAGCTAAGGCTAAGCACAACCTCCTCGTTGCTTTCGGGTCGGCGCGATGTGATTGTTGTTTCGTCGGTTTCATGCTTATATGGCATTGGGAATCCACAGGATTTCTACAATAGCACCATTCGTTTAAAGGTAGGGCAGAAGTTAAGCCGTAATCTGCTTTTACGCCAATTGGTCGATAGTTTATACTCAAGGAATGAGGTTGACTTTAAGCGTGGAACATTCCGTGTGAAAGGCGATAGCGTTGATATCTTTTTGGCCTATGGCGACAATGGTATTCGAGTAGTTTTTTTTGGAGATGATATTGAAGATCTCGAAATTTTTGATCCCATAAGTGGTTCACGAATCGAAGCGCTTCTCGAAGCGGTTATTTATCCTGCTAATATTTTTATTGCTGCAAAGGAGCGTATGAATACTGCTATTTACGAGATTCAGGATGATCTTGTTAAACAGATTAATTACTTCAAGAGCATTGATAAAGGGTTAGAGGCTAAGAGGATTCAGCAGCGGGTTGAGTACGATCTTGAGATGATTCGTGAGCTAGGCTATTGTCCCGGTATTGAGAACTATTCAAGATATTTTGATGGTCGTCCTGCGGGGATGCGCCCTTTCTGCCTACTCGATTATTTCCCAAAAGATTTTATAACAATTATCGACGAGAGCCACGTTACCATCTCCCAAATTAGGGCGATGCAAGGGGGCGATAACTCTCGAAAACATACCTTAGTCGAGTATGGGTTTCGTTTGCCTGCTGCGGTTGACAATCGACCCTTGAAGTTTGAAGAGTTTGAGAATCTGATTGGTCAGTCGGTATATGTAAGTGCAACCCCTGCCGATTATGAACTTCAGCAGTCGCAGGGTGTAATTGTTGAGCAATTGATAAGGCCTACAGGTCTTTTAGACCCAATTATTGAGGTGAGGCCAAGCTTAAATCAGGTTGACGATTTAATTGGGGAAATCAATCGTTGCGTAGATATCGATGAGCGAGTTCTGGTTACCACCCTAACCAAGCGAATGGCCGAGGAGTTGACCAAGTATTTAGTTAAATTCAACATCCGCTGTAGGTATATTCATTCCGATGTGGATACCCTCGAAAGGGTTGAAATAATGGAGAATTTAAGAAAAGGTCTTTTTGATGTTCTTGTTGGTGTCAATCTTCTTCGTGAAGGGTTGGATTTGCCAGAGGTTTCGCTCGTTACCATACTCGATGCAGATAAGGAGGGCTTCCTTCGTTCTGCTCGTTCGCTTACCCAAACTGCTGGTCGTGCTGCCCGAAATATCAACGGAAAGGTCATTATGTATGCCGATAAGATAACCAACTCCATGAAGATAACCATCGATGAGACCAATCGAAGAAGAGAGAAGCAGTTGAAGTATAACGAGGAGAATGGAATAACTCCAACCCAAATAGTAAAAGCGCAAACCTCAATCCTCGGGAAGGATCGAGTTGGTAAGGCTCAGGGAATAACTCCTTATAAAGAACCCGATAGGATTGACTATGCAGCCGATCCTGTTGTAAAATACATGACCGATGAGGCTTTGGCTAAAGCCATTGATAATGCTAAGAAATCGATGGAGAGTGCTGCTAAGGAGCTCGATTTTATTGAAGCTGCACGATTTAGGGATGAGATGTTCGGTTTGCAGAAGTTTAAAGATGAGCGAGCGAAGTGATTGGAACACCGATAAAACGGATAAAAAAATCGTGTGTATTTTAACGTGAACTCGACATAAGATGATTTGTTATATTACTGTTATTTAATGCTTTAATTTTGATATTGTGTTTTTGGAAGACTGGAATGATGGAATATTGGAGGGTGTGTCCAACGTTTCTCTTCCAATATTCCATTTTTCCATAATTCCAACATTGATTTCAAGGTAATATACTGTCATTCTTTTACTTAACTTGTTTATTACGTCGAGCTGACGTTATTTTAGTCCCTTTAAAATCCTTGAATATCAGCGGTTGCAAATCGGTGTTATCAGCGTTCTGTCTTCTGAAACCTAGAAGAGAAAATTTAGTCCAATGTAGGTACCTGCGTTTCCATCCTTCTTGTCAAATACTCTGCCGTGATCAATTGCAATAATAAAATTTTGATTCATCACTATTCTTAGTCCACCGCCATAGCTGAGGTGAAGTGCCTCTTTGTCGTTGCTGAAATAATCGGTTGGATTTGCAGCTGGATCATCTAATAATAAGTTTGCAATCGCCTGCTCTTTATTGAACTTGATAGGTTTTACAACTTGACCTCCATCGATAAAAGTGTTTAATGAGAGATAGAAGTTTTGTTTAATGAAGTAAAACTTAGCAAACTTCCATCGGAATTCGAGATTTCCGTAGGCAATCCCATCACCGATCACCCTATTCCGTAACATTCCCCTAACTGTTTTTGAGCCACCGAGCCCTTCGCTGGTTGCACCCCTTAAAAATAGGGTTGTCATATTGGGTTGAAGGTAGAATGGGCAATCGCCAAGCAGGGTGGTTTGGTAACCCAATCGGTAAACGAACGATAGTTTTTCTCTTATTAGAGTAAAGTACTGTCGATGGGTTATCGATAACTTAAGGTGTTCGTACTTCTTTCCAATGCCCATGAACGAGGGGGCGTAGGTGATAACTGCTTCTGTCCAAATACCCTTCATCGGGTTGGGCTCATTATCGCGGGTGTCAATTACAAAACCTGTTTTCAGGTAGGTAACAAAGCCACCATCCTTCTCGTTAGGATCGATAATTCCCCAATCAACATATCTTTGGAAAAGACCACCGCCAATAGGAGGTAACTCGTCTGAGCCACTTTTCCCCTCATTAAGTTTATTAATATCAACAGTATCCGTTTTAAAGTTGTATAAACCTATGCCTCCAACCCAACCAAATCTTTTGTCTTTTAGTTTACCTTGAAAATCGGTAGTGAAACGGGTTAGTTTCCTATCGTATTTATAGAATGCTCTACTTTGATAGGGTGGCGTTGGCTCCTTATCATCTGTCCATTCCTGATTATAGGTTGATTCGTAACCGTTGAATCCGTAAAAATCGTAGGTTTTATCGGTTAGGTAGGAGAGATCGGCGGTAACCCTTAAATTGGGGATTAGGTATTTCGAGTCGTAGAAAAGTCGGTTTATACCACTACCCTTAGTGTATCGTGAAACCTCGGCGTAAATGGAATGTTTGTACTGCGGGTAGGTTGAACCATCGCCGTAGTTAAAAAGGTTTACCAATGCACCGTACTCAAAACCGAGGTCGGTATCAAAAGCAACCACAGGGAGTCCTCCTAGATTCCATCCTTTCTTAATTTTTTCCTTTTTGCTGACCTGTCTCAATGAGTCAGTTTGAGCAAAACAAACTGTAAAAGCCAATACAAAGGCAAAGGTTAGGTAAAGATTTTTTTTCATTACTAATTGGGTTTGTTCAACAAATATATGATTTATATCGAGAGATCAAAAACCGAGGTTGACTGTTACAACCCTCATTTTTTCAAATGCTGTTATAGCTGATAATAAAAGAAACCAGCATTGATTTCATCATCAGCATTATCAGCCTTTTTATCCATAACAATGGTATTGAAATACGTTTAGAAACCATTTAACTTCATGTAAATTGTTGGGATTAGCAATAAAAACCCGGCAACAATTAGAATTAGCATCAGCGGTAAGAACCATCTAAACCACTTGTTGTATGGAATTTTTGCAATGCTAAGTACACCAACCATTACACCTGATGTTGGGGTGATTAGGTTGGTGAATCCTCCTCCAAGCTGAAAAACGGTAACGGTTGTCTGTCGACTTACACCTATTAAATCAGAGAATTGCGACATCAATGGGATTGTTAGCGCAGCTTTTGCGGATCCCGAGGCGATGATAAGATTTAACAGATTATAGAATATAAACATGATTGCTACCGACACTAGCTTTCCGTACCCCTCCATGGCACTTGCTGAATAAAAAAGCAACGAATCAATTATCTTCCCCTGCTCAAGAATTACAACTATACCGCTAGCAATACCTACAACAAGTGCTGCCGACATGATATCCTTAGCCCCCTCTATGAATAATCGGGCAATCTGATTGGCATTTTTCCCGAATGCAGCCCCCGAGCAAAGCCCCATAACGAGGAATAGAGACGCAATCTCCTTTATATACCAACCGTAGCCCATAACTCCTACTATAAGGAATAGTATTGTAAAAAACAGGATGTTAACTATGAATAGCTGAACGGAGTGTCGAAGCGCAAAAATTCCTGCAATAATCCATAGCACCGCTGCGACAGGTAATATTGGTGCTGAAATAGTGCTATTGCCGATGGCAAGATGTGTTATGGGATATAGGAATGAAAAAATCGTGAAGACTATTGAAACCCCCGAGAAGATTAGCCATGCAGCCCTCGTAGGCTTTGTTTTATTCCCATTCTCATCGCTTGCTCCTTTTATTCTCCAATACTCATCGTTTTCGTAAACGGGCGATTTTTTCGGGTCTTTCTTTATCTTGTTGGCATACCAAAGTACATAGCCAATGCCAATCGAATTGATTACAATCCATATAACGAATCGGTACTCAATCCCCGTAAATAGTTGAATACCCGATAATCCTTGAGCAATACCAATGGTAAAGGGATTCAGCAATGCGCTTGCAAATCCCAATCCTGCTCCCAGAAAGCACATGCAGATTCCAACAATGGAATCGTAACCCATGCTAATGGCCAGGGGGACAAATATTACCACAAAGGCTATCGTCTCCTCGCTCATCCCTATTACCGCTCCGAAAAAACTGAAGCATATCATAATCAGTACGATAACAAGATTGTTAACCCCTATTTTTTTCAAAAAATTGAATCGTTCAACCCTTTTGGTGAAGTTCAAAAATGAATAGATGGCAACATCTAAAGCTTTACTCTCGTTCATTAACCAAAACGAACCGCCAATCATTAGGATATAGAAAATAATATCGTAGGTTCTTTTCATCCCCTGAAAGATTGATGTGAAAATCTGCCACGATTGCCCTTGGCTTTCAACTTTAGTGAATGAGCCGGGAACAATTACATCTCGGCTAATCCCATTCACATCCTGTGTAACACGTGCAAATTCGCCTCCAGGGACTATCCATGTTAAAATAGCTGCAATAATGATTAGTGAAAAGATTATAACATAGGTATGCGGAAATTCTTTCTTCTTTTTTTCATGCTCCATGATCGTTTGCTTTGAGATTAGGTTCGCCAATTTAGTGATTTTTGTGAAAAAGGATGAGCTTTAAAGGAATAGTTTTTTTGTAACTAATCACCACGGAGACACGGAGGGCACGGAAGTTCAAAGGGACGTTTCTTATGGTTTTTCCACTTTTTTATTTCTACATAATTCTCCAAGCACTCTAAGAAATTGCTTAAATTTCATCGGTGTTTGCGTAAGCTGCATTACATGGGTGTTTCATAATTATTTAACTTCGTTGAGCCGTTGCCTTCGGCGTTTACTTTGCAATTCGGGGTTCACGCAAACCTGCCTGCCGGTAGGCAGGGCCCACAAAGTCTCAAATATTTCTCAAACCTTGTATTATACTCATAAGTAAAAGGTTGAGCATGTATGAGTTTATTCAGGAACGCAAAGGGCAGAAATGGCTTTTAGCCATTTCAACTCCGTTCCACTTCGTATTTTTTACGTTGTTGACTAAGTGGTTAATGTTTTCATGTTTAAAAGCCTAAACTGTTTCTAAGTCTTTGTGGATTTTTTATAAATACCTCCGTGGCTCTCTGTGTTCTCTGAGTCTCTGTGTTTATTTTTTCTTTTTGTGGTTTTTGGTTTATTACTGAGTAATTACCTTCTTCTTTATTCTCGACATGAGCAGTATAATCAATAAATTCAGTATAATAATGGATATTACGGATTTCTATAAATAAAAAATTCTTAGCGTCTTAACGGCTTTGCGTTTAAATCTTAATTAGTTAATTTCGAAGTTCTAAATCGGAATTCATGGCTATACTCATTAAAAATATTAAGAAGCTCGTTCAGGTTGAAGATCAGCCAAAGGTTTGGGTTGCAGGGGACGATATGTCGAAGATAGGAACGATTGATAATGCCTTCCTATATATAAATAAAGGTATCATTGAAAGTTTTGGTCCTATGCAAAATTTACCCAAGATCGATGGTCAAAGGGATTTAAATATTATTGATGCAACGGGCAGAATGGTTTTCCCCTCATTCTGCGATTCCCATACACATTTGGTTTATGCAGGAAGCCGTGAGATTGAGTATATCGATAAGATAAAGGGATTATCGTACGAGGAGATTGCCAAAAGGGGAGGAGGGATTCTCAACTCCGCAAAGCTATTGCATAATACGAGTGAAGAGGAATTATACAACCAATCATTACAACGAATAAATGAAATAATCTCTTTGGGAACAGGTGCTGTTGAGATTAAGAGTGGTTATGGCCTTTCCACCGAGGATGAACTGAAAATGCTAAGGGTTATCAAACGCCTAAAGGATACCACTCCAATTACCATAAAGGCCACATTTCTTGGTGCTCATGCTGTTCCTACCGACTATAAAGGAAGACAGGACGAATATGTTAACCTCATCATCAACGAGATGATACCGATGGTTGCTTCCGAGGATCTTGCCGATTTTATTGATGTTTTTTGCGATAAGGGATTCTTTACAGTTGAGGAGACCGATAGAATGCTAATGGCAGGGATGAAGTACGGCCTAAAGGCAAAGATACATGCCAATGAGCTTGACTATTCGGGTGGTGTTCAGGTTGGGGTGAAGTATGGTGCGCTTTCGGTCGATCACCTTGAATTTACAGGTGATGCCGAGATTGAGCGACTTCTTCAATCCGAGACAATGCCTACGCTCCTTCCAGGGGCTGCATTCTTCCTTGGAATGGTTGATCCTCCTGTGCGTAAGATGATAAATGCAGGTCTGCCCATTGCCATGGCATCGGACTACAATCCAGGCTCATCGCCATCGGGCGATATGAAGTTTGTTATGTCGTTGGGCTGTATCAAGATGAGGATGCTGCCCGAAGAGGTGATCAATGCGGTTACCATAAACGGGGCTTGTGCCCTTGGAGTGAGCGATACGCATGGTAGCATTGCAAAGGGAAAGGTGGCGAATGTATTCATTACCAATCCTATTCCATCATACGAGTATATTCCCTATTCTTACACTTCAAGGATTATTGACACAGTTATTTTAAACGGAAAAATCATAAGAAATGAATAAGATATACCTTTTTATACTTGGGATAATATTGGTTGTTACCTCGGGTTTTGTCGATAGAAATAATTTTTCGATTAGCCAATTAATTAAGGCAGATGATGTGGCCAAAGGATTAATAGAGGCATTAAAGGTTGGGGCACAAAAATCTTCGGAGAAAGCTTCATTAGTTGATGGGTTCTATAAAAATGCTGACATTTTTATTCCATTCCCAAAGGATGCCATAAAGGTAAAGGCTGCTCTTGAAAAAGTAGGGATGAAGAAACAGGTTGTGGAGTTTGAACTCTCGCTTAACCGTGCAGCAGAAGAAGCTTGCAAGAAGGCATTCCCGATAATGCTTGATGCTATAAAAGGGATAACATTTACTGATGCCCTGGGAATTCTAAACGGATCGAAAGATGCTGCAACCTTATATCTAAAAGGCAAAACCAATGCGAATCTTCAGGTTGCATTCAAGCCTGTTGTAAAAGAGGCTATATCGAAGGTAAAGGTTACTAAGTATTGGGAAACCCTAGCGAATGCCTACAACAAAATGAATGTTTTATCAGGAGGTAAAAAGGTAAACCCCGACTTGGAGATGTATATTACCGACAAGGCCATTGAGGGGTTATTCAAACTTATCGCCAAGGAGGAGGAGCAAATACGCAATAACCCTGCCGCTCGAACTACCGATTTACTTAAGAAGATTTTCAAATAGTATAAGCTGAATAAAACCGACAGCTGAAAACCGTCACTTTATAAAACCATACCTTAATATATATAGCACGTTATTAACATTTATTAACACTATGGATAATTTAAAACTAATTGAGTGCGTACCCAACTTTAGCGAGGGGCGCGATATGGCAATAATCAAACAGATTACCGATGCTATTGAATCGGTTGATGGGGTCAGATTAATCGATGTTGACCCCGGCAAGGCAACCAATAGAACGGTTGTTACCATTGTTGGAACTCCCGATGAGGTTTGCGAAGCAGCGTTCCGTGCGGCTAAAAAAGCATCGGAGCTAATCGATATGAGTAAACACTCTGGAGCTCACCCCCGATTTGGTGCAACTGATGTTTGCCCACTAGTTCCTGTTTCCAATATTACTATGGAAGAGGTGGTTGTGTATGCACGTAAACTTGCCAAACGCATTGGTGAGGAGTTGCAAATCCCTGTTTATTGCTACGAGAGCGCTGCTACAGAGGAGAAACGACGCAATTTGGCAAACTGCCGCTCAGGTGAGTACGAGGGATTGCCAAAGAAACTACAGGATGCTGCTTGGAAACCCGACTTTGGCCCTGCAAAGTTCAACGCTAAATCAGGTGCTATCGCTGTGGGTGCTCGCAATTTCTTAATTGCCTATAATGTTAACCTGAATACAACCTCAACTCGTAGAGCAAATGCCGTGGCATTTGATATTCGCGAGAAGGGGCGCCCTGTTCGAGTGGGCAATCAGGTTACAGGTAAGATAGCGCTCGATGAGAAGGGGGATGAGGTATGGAACTCTGGTGCGCTAAAGGCATGTAAAGCTATTGGGTGGTTTATAGAGGAGTATGGAATAGCACAGGTTTCGATTAATTTAACTGATATTACCATCACCCCATTGCATGTTGCGTTTGAAGAGGCTTCCAAAAAAGCGGTTGAGCGTGGGTTAAGGGTAATCGGTTCGGAATTAGTAGGCGTTGTCCCTTTAAAGGCAATGCTCGATGCTGGTAAATATTTCCTAGGCAAACAGCAACGTTCAACGGGAATCTCCGAGAAGGAGATAATCAAGATTGCTGTAAAATCGATGGGGCTAGATGAACTCAGCTCATTCGATCCTGAAAAGAAAATTATTGAGTATATACTAAGGGATAGAAGCAAGAAAAAGCTTATCGATTTAACCATCGATGGCTTTGCCAACGAAACGGCTTCGGAATCTCCCGCACCTGGGGGTGGGTCAATATCGGCTTGCATGGGAGCTTTCGGTGCTGCGCTTGGGACAATGGTAGCAAACCTATCAGCCCATAAGGCTGGTTGGGATGAGCGTTGGAAAGAGTTCTCCGATTGGGCCGATAAAGGTAAATTTTATATGGATCAGCTCATCAACTTAGTGGATGAGGATACCAATGCATTCAATAAAATTATGGATGCTTTTAGCCTCCCAAAGGGTAACGATGAGGAGAAAGCTGCTCGCAAGAAAGCCATTCAGGATGCTACGCTCTACGCAACCGAAGTACCTTTTAAAGTAATGACGCTTTGCTACGAGTCAATGGCAGTGATGAAAGCTATGGCCGAGATTGGTAACCCAAACTCCGTTACCGATGCGGGTGTTGGTGCCCTTGCCGCCCGTTCAGGGGTCTTAGGAGCATTTCTAAATGTAAAGATAAATGCATCAGGGTTAGATGATAAAGCTGTTGTGGCCAGATTTCTAACCGAAGGGCAGACTATTGCAGATAAAACAATTGATCTTGAAAAAGAGGTTTTAGTAATAGTTGAGAATAAGATTATGGGGAAGAAGTAGCTCCATTTTTTTAACAATAATTGTGTTTGAAGAGAAGTTGGTTAATACTATTTAGCTAACTTTTCTTGTTTTTTGTAATTTCACTTATTCTAGAATTCAATATTTTACAGGTGCTTTAAAAAAAAAAAATAGTATTTGCCTTTATTTATTGATAAGACGAGTGTTAAAATGCTTGCAATTAGAAATTTTATTCTTTACATTAGCAAGGTTCAAAATTATTTATTAACCTCTATTTGTAAACCTAAAACTTGTTCTATGAAAAGACTATGTGTTTTTCTTGCATGTCTTGTGCTTGTTGGCGTTAATTTAGCGCAAGCACAAACCGTGCGGATTACCGGAACTGTAACGAGTTCTGAGGATGGAATGCCAATTCCAGGTGTATCAGTAATAGTTAAGGGTACTACCAATGGTGCAGCCACCAATATTGATGGTAAGTACGAACTTAACGCTGGAGCAGATGCACAAACCCTTGTATTTAGCTCTGTGGGCTTTAAAGCTCAAGAAGTTGCGATTGGCGGTCGCGCAGTGATAGATGTTGTTCTCGAATCCGAATCACTTCAGATGGAAGAACTTGTTGTTACTGCTTTGGGTATTTCAAGGTCAAAGAAATCGTTGGTTTATTCTGTTCAAGATGTAAAAGGTGATGCTCTTACATCTACAAAAGAAACAAACGTGGTAAATTCATTGTCTGGAAAGATTGCTGGTATTCAAGTTACTAGCGCTGGTGGATCGCTTGGTTCATCTTCTCGTATTACTATCCGTGGAAATAACACTTTCACAGGGAACACACAACCACTTTTCGTAGTTGATGGAACTCCTATTGTAAATTATTCCTCTGATGTTACAGGTGGTGCAGTTACCGGTGGTAATGCTCAGGATTTTGGTAACTCTGCTATGGATATTGACCCTAACAGCATTGAATCTATCAGCGTATTAAAAGGGGGTAGTGCTGCTGCTGCTTATGGTATGCGTGCTGCAAACGGTGTAATTATTATTACCACTAAAAAAGGTTCGCAAAAGAAAAAAGGTTTAGGCATTAACTTTTCGCATACTACAACCTTAGATCGAGTTACCTTGCTACCTAAGTTCCAAAATGAATACGGTCAAGGTAAATATGGTGATGAATATATTTACAATCATGACAAGGTATTAGTTGATCCAGATGATAGGATAAACCAAGGTGATGATATTGATTGGAGTACTTACCAAAATTATTCTACAACAGGCTCGTTTAACTACGTTGATGGAAACGGAAATGGTATTTATGATAATGAAGACGTTAGTTGGGGTCCAAGGTTAGATATTGGTCTTATGATTCCGCAATTCAATAGTCCTTACAATGCTACTACAGGTTATGACGCAACCCCTTGGATTTCACAACCTAATAACGTGAAAGATTTCTTCCAAACAGGTGTAGCAAATGAAGATGCTATTGATTTTAATATAACTACCGAAACTAGCTCTACTCGTTTAGGATTATCCAATTCAACATCTAAAGGTGTTATTCCTAATACTGATTTAACGAGAAGAAATGTAAGTTTAGCATCAACTCTTAAATTAGCTAAGAAGTTTAAAGTTGATGTTAATGGAAACTACGTTAATACAAAAAATGATAATATAGCAGGTACTAGTTACAATGTTAATAACGTAATGCAATCTTTAGGCAACTGGTTTGGTCGTCAGGTTAATATGAAGGCGTTGAAAGATAATTGGAACTCCTTTGATCCTTTTGGTCAACCATATAATTGGAATGCTTCATATCACAATAACCCCTATTGGACTGTGAATAACAACACAACACAGAGAACAAGGAATAGGGTTTTTGGAAATGTTGCAGCAACTTATACTATTACAGATTGGTTGAATGTTATGGGTCGTGTTGGTACTGATTATCAGTATGAGTTCCGTAAGCACGTTGAGTTTGACAAATCTAATGGTTTTAAAGATGGTGGTTATTTCTCTCAAAGACAATATGAAATTTCTGAGACAAATGCTGACCTCATGTTAAATTTTGATAAAAATATCACTCAGGATATTAGACTTGATGGAACTTTTGGTGCTGCCTATATGAATTATAAAAACAGATTTAATTTTTATGATACAAGAGGACTAACCGTACCAAACCTTTTTACTATCACTAATGCCAAAGCGAATAACATACAAACAACTTTTCAAGAGAAAGAGAGTAATTCAGTTTATGCACTCGCTAATATCACCTATAAATGGTTAACCATTAGTGGTACATTTAGAAATGACTGGAGTTCAACCTTGCCAAAAGATGCATGGTCATTCAAGTATTATTCAATTGGTGCTAATTTCATTTTTACCGATGCGTTTAAATTAGGAACAGATATTTTATCGTTCGGAAAGATCCGAGCTAGCTACGCAAAAACAGGTACGGCGACTGATCCATACAAATTAAATGCTACCTTTGGAAGTCAAGCCTCTGCATTTAGTGGTGTTACACTGTTTGGAAATTCAAGAACAATCCCTCCAAAAGGATTAGTGAACGAAACAACATATGCTTCTGAGATTGGTACTGAATTACGTTTTGTTAACAACCGTTTTGGTGTTGATGCAACTTATTTCTCAAAGAAATCTGTTGACATGATTATGGATATCGAGATTCCAAAATCAACTGGTTATAATTTGCAAACAATTAATGCTGGTGAGATTGTTAATAAAGGGGTTGAGTTAAGTTTAAATGCTGGTATAATAAAAAGTGCCAATGGTTTCAATTGGGAAGTAGATATTAACTGGTCAAAGATTGAAAATAAAGTTAATAAGCTAGATTCTGAAGGTAAACTAAAAACCTTACAGATTACAAGCAGCTGGAGTGCTCTAGTAAATGCTAGACCTGGCTCAGATTATGGAGTTCTTACTTGTACCGGTTTTGCTCGTGATGCAGAAGGTCGTTTGATTATCGATCCTTCCACAGGTGCTCCTTTGGCTGATACTAAACTTCGTGATTTTGGTTCAGTTGTGCCAAAATGGATGGGTGGTATTAGAAATACCTTCTCATATAAAGGATTATCTCTAACTACCTTTATCGATGCTCGTATGGGTGGTAAGATATTTAGTTTAACTAAATATTTTGGTATTCAAGCAGGTGTTCTCGAAGAGACAACAAAGAATGGTATAAGAGAGAATGGTGCTATTGTTGGCGAAAATGTTTTCACTGAGTTTGGTGACGCTGTATTGGGTCAAGTTGACGGTAGTGGTACTTTAGTGAAAGATGCAGATGGAAATTACATAGGTACTGGAGTAAAGAATGATGTTACAATTTCTGCATTTGATCTATACCAAGGTCTATTTGGAATTCAAGAAGTGGCTCTAATTGATGCTTCATACGTTAAATTACGTGAGGTGTCTTTGTCTTATAATCTTCCAAAATCTATTGTTGCTAAATTAGGATTTATTCAAAGCGTTAACGTAGGTGTCTTTGGAAAGAATTTATTGCTATTGTATTCCGATAAGAGTAATACCGCTGGTATTGACCCTGAAACTGGTACAGGTGCAAATCAGAATGGGCTTGGAATTGAGATCAACGCTTTACCTTCAGTTCGATCTTTCGGATTTAAAATGAACATTGGTTTTTAATTCTTAATTAAAAATTTTAAAATAAGCATTATGAAAACAAAAATATTTTCATTACTGATCATATTTGTTTTTCTAGGTTCTTGCACAAAGGATTGGGAAGAAATGAATACGGATCCTGATAGACCAATCGATGCTCCTTCTACGAATGTGATTGCCGATGTTATTCGTGCTGTATCTGCTACTGTTTTTGGAGTTGGTGATATGGATGAAATGGCAGGTTATGCTGGCCAAATTGCAAAAATCCAATATATTGATGAGGCTAAGTATAAGTTTAGAGAAGGAACTATCGATAATAACTGGTTAACACTTTATCTAAGAGCAAATGATCTTAAAGTTGTAATTGATAAAGAGAGTAAATCAGGTGGTAATAAGAATTTACTTGCCATTGCAATTACTTTAAGGTGCTATATATTTCAAGTAATTACCGATTGGTGGGGAGATGTACCATATTCTCAGTCCTGTGATCCAGCAAATCTTTCTCCTGGTTATGATTCACAGCAAACCATTTACACTGATTTGCTTGCTAAATTAAAGGAGGCAAATAGCACTTATGATAATAATACTACTTTGAATCCACTTGGAACAGGTGCTAATTTAATGTTTAATTCTGTTGCGAGATGGAAAAAGTTTACTAACTCTCTACGCTTAAGGGTAGCAATTCGGATATCAAAAGTTGCTCCAGTTGTAGCTAGACAGCATATTGAGGAGATTCTAGGTGATCCTACTACTTATCCAATCATGGTTGATAATACTGATAATGCATTGTTGAATTGGCCTGGTGGTTCATGGAAAGAGCCTTATAGAGCGAATATTGACGCTGGAAGAGATGATCATGGAATGGGTGAGCAATATGTAAATGAGTTAATTGCTTATGCAGATCCTCGATTACCTATCTATGCTAAACCTGCAACAAGTGATGGTGCTTACAGAGGCTATGTTGTTGGTGGTCCTAATGTTTCGATAAATACGATTAGTCGTCTTGGAGCTAGATATCGTGATAATTTAACAGGTTTTTCTATGTGGATGAGAGTTGCTGAGGTTAAATTCTACATTGCTGAAGCTGCTTTCAATGGATGGAGTACAAACGGAGTTACTGCACAAGCTGCTTATGAAAGTGGAGTTAATTTATCATGCCTAGAAGCAGGTGTTGCTCCAGCTGCAATAACAACTTATATGGCTCAACCAATTGTAGCATGGGATGGTAGTGTCAATAAAATTTATATGCAAAAATGGTTTTGCTTGATGAAAATGGGTGCTGAAGCTTGGGCTGAAACAAGACGTACTGATGTTCCAGTTTTACCAATGGCTATACAGTCTGTTTTCCCAGGTCATAATCGTCCGCCATTCCGCTATAAATACCCACAAAGCGAAGAGAATTTGAATACTGATAATGCTCTTGCTGCTAAAGCAGGGATTTCTGACAATTTCTGGGGTAAGAAAATGTGGTGGGATACAAGAACAGGTGTTAATTAGCTAGAAAAAATGTCAAGTCCTATGTAACCGTTAAGGTTTATAGGAAAAAATAAGAATAACAGATAGCTGCAAGGTTAGCCTTGTGGCTATCTGCGTTTTTATAGTTTATGATTCAATGTCGTTTAGTTAGCGTTTTTTAAATCAACTCCTCCACCCCGCCATGCGGGGTTGGAAGGTTTATTAACCTAGCATAGTCCGCAGGACATGCTAGCGTTAAATTCCTTAATTAAACGACATTGGTTTATGATTCTCTGCACGTTTTCTCAGGTGAGATTTTATTTCTGATACTTCAATTTAACATCAGCAATAGCATTCTCGTAGGAATCAAATGATTAGTATTTTATTGTATGATGGGTTCACATAGTTGCTATGTTTTTTATATAAATCACTTCGAGGCAAATGTTGCAACAGCTAATATTTGTTAATTATTTTTTATATCTTGGCATCATAATTTCTAACTAAAACCTAAGAATTATTTATGAAAAAACTATTCATTATCATTGCATTTCTGATGCTTGGATGCCTTAATTTGGTCCAAGCTCAGACTGTGCGGATTACCGGAACTGTTACGAGTTCTGAAGACGGTATGCCTATACCAGGCGTATCTGTTGTAGTTAAAGGTACTACAGTTGGTGCTGCCACCAATATAGATGGTAAGTACGAACTTAACGCTGGTTCAGATGCACAAACCCTAGTATTTAGCTTTGTTGGTTTTAAAGCTCAAGAAGTTAGTATTGGCGGTCGCTCTGTTATTGATGTTGTTCTCGAATCCGAAACTGCAGAACTTGAAGAACTAGTTGTTACAGGTTATGCTGTTCGTGCTAAAAACTCAGTTACCGGTTCTACCATCCAGGTTAAAGCAGATGCTATTAAAGACGTTTCATCTGCATCTGTTGACCAAGCCTTACAAGGAAAAGTCGCTGGTTTAGTTATTTCTTCTTCATCTGGTACTCCTGGTTCTGTTCAGGATATTCGTATCAGGGGAGCTGGATCTTTAACTGCAGGTAACGATCCTTTATTTGTAGTTGATGGGGTTCCTGTCCAGAATGATGATTTTGCTGGTTCAACTGCTGTGACCACTTTGTCAGCTTTAACTTCTTTGAACAATAACGATATTGAATCGGTAACGGTTCTTAAAGATGCTTCTGCTACATCGGCTTATGGTGCCCGTGGTTCTAATGGTGTTATCGTTATTACTACAAAGAAGGGTAAGGCTGGAAAAACAAATTATAGCTTTTCTTCTTTCTATGGTATTCAAAATAAAGCAGTTGAAGGACCAAAAGTGTTAACCGGAGTTCAAAGAGAAGCATTGTTGATCGATGCTATTTCTAACTCTTACGGAGTCCCTAAAGATCAGGCAATTGCTTACGGCAATACTAACATAGCTAATGATTTTATTCAGTACAATCAATGGGTTACTGATGGAAGACCATTAAATGATTGGGAAAAAGCATATCGCAATCAAAATGCACCAATTAAAAACTTTGTTTTCTCTGCTTCGGGTGGGAGTAACGAATCTTCTTTTTATACATCATTGGCATACAATAATACAGAAAATATTGTATTGGGAAGTACGTTCAGAAAA
Source organism: Bacteroidales bacterium (assembly GCA_003818205.1). Classification (GTDB taxonomy): domain Bacteria; phylum Bacteroidota; class Bacteroidia; order Bacteroidales; family Tenuifilaceae; genus UBA8529. Next base: position 10,091 of record RPRQ01000057.1, on the reverse strand, counting down.
GTAAATGGCACTTTTAATTTTACGAAAAAATTTACCGATAAGATTAAGTTTTCGACAAATAATAGTTTTTCCAACGTGCTTCAAGATGGGTTGATGCTAGAGCAGAGCGCCTATTTTGGAAGTCCTCTTGCTGGTAAATACTTTACTTCGTCTTTTATAGCACCTAAAAATGCTGATGGGACACCCAATATAAACACAGGGAATTCTTACAACTGGCTTTACCTTAAGGATCATAATGTGTCGTTTCAAGATATGAACCGTGGTATGACCAACTCGTTTTTAGAGATTGAACTGATTAAGAACCTAAAGTTTAAGTCATTAGCTGCATTGGATTATGCTGTAGTGGAGTATAAGAGCCATTACAATAGAAACTATGGCGATAGCGAAGGTGAAACTGGATCCACCGAAAATTCAGTTGAAAAGAATTACAACTGGGTAGTTCAAAACTCTCTTGCTTACAATTTTATCATTGGTGATCATAATATATCTACCATGGCTCTTGTTGAGTACCAAAAGAATAGAGATAAGTACTTATATGGGTATGGTGAAAATTTCGTAACCGATGGATTAACCAATGTAAATTCAGCAGGTGCAAATAAAAATGCAGATAACACCTTTAATGATTGGTCAAATGCTTCCTATCTGGGTATGATTAACTATAGCTATCTTGGAAAATACATTGCCGATTTTACCTATAGGAGAGAGGGTTCTTCTAAATTCCCAAAGACTAAGCGTTTCGGTAATTTCTGGTCTGTTGGTGTAGCATGGAATGTCACACAAGAGGAGTTTATGAAAGGCATTGATGTTATTAACAACTTAAAGTTAAGAGCTTCTTACGGTGTAAGCGGAAACTCTGATATCGGACTTAATAAATATCAGCCAGCAATAAAGTTCAATGAAGATTATGCTGGTCAGGGTGCAATTTACCCTGATGGGTATGGTAACAAAGATCTAACTTGGGAGAAGAATAAGAACTACGACTTTGGGTTCGATTTTGCCATTCTTAGCAATAAGCTAAGTGGGTCGTTATCTTACTTTAATAAAACTACTACCGATTTATTGCAAGCAGTTCCTCTATCAATGACATCAGGTTTCACAAACCTTGAAACGAATACAAACTGGGGAAGAGCATTTTATAATAGCAATGTTGGTAGCGTTGTTAATAAAGGTATTGAAGCCGTCATCAACATTCAGGTGGTGAAGACAGCAAAATTCAATGCCGACCTATCTTTAAACTTTGCAACCTTGAAGAATGACGTAACAAAACTTGCAAAGGATGGTTTAGGAAACGACATTGTAATTGAAAGTGGAACAAGAAGAACACATGTTGGACACCCTATTAATGAGTGGTACATGCAGAAATGGGCAGGCGTAAATCCCGTAAATGGAAATCCAGTATGGTTTATTAACGGTAAAGATCTTACCGAGGGTGTAACCGAAACCTATGCTAACGCTGGTAAAGCCTCACAGGGGACAAGTCCAATCCCTAAATATACGGGAGGTGCTTCAATTCATCTAGACTATATGGGTATTTATTTCGATGCTAGCGTATATTTTGCAGCAGGCCATCAAGTATTTGAGGATTGGTCGCGTTATACAAATCACGATGGTGTTTATTCATTCCGTAATTACCAAGGTGTTGCAACCTTGATGGATAGATGGCAAGAATTTGGTGATGTAACCAATGTGCCAAGGATGGTGTATAGCGGTAATGCCAACTTTGCATCACTTACATCTACTAGGTTTCTATACGATGGTGATTATATGAGGTTAAAAGATATCGTATTAGGCTATAAATTCGATAAGGCATTGTTAACACGCATAGGATTTACTGGCGATGCCGCTATATACGTAAGAGGTGCAAACCTTTACACTTGGGTTAAGGATGATAGGCTAAAGTATGACCCTGAGGTTAGAGCCGATGGTTTTACCCGACTTACCAACCCTCCTCTCAAATCTATCACATTTGGATTAAACATAAACTTCTAAGACGATGAAAAAATTCATATTACCATTCACATTTGTGCTTGCTGTTTTAATGTATTCTTGTAATGAGGAAACATTAGAGCCAACTACTGCGCAAATCAAAGATGCTTCAGTTGGTATCACCACCGTTAATGACCTTTTCGGTATTTCTAACGGAATGTATAACCATATGAGCAAAACGGAATACTATGGTCGCGATTATATTCTTTACGGTGAAGTACGTTCCGATAATTGCTTCTCAAATGGCGCATCAGGCCGAATCACAACCCCAGCATCAATGGATATGTTACCCACTGATGCTCATACTAACGATACTTGGGGTCGGATATACAAAGTTATCGGTGTTGCCAATCTAATAATTAGCAAAGAGGGTACAACATTGTCAGGCGACCAAGATGTAATGAACCAGGTAATTGGTGAAGCCTATGCCATTAGAGCCTTGGCTCATTTCGATCTTCTAACGCTTTATGGACAGCAGCATGTAACCGGTGGAAATAATGTTGGTATTCCTTACATTAAAGAGTTTAAAGGTACAGATCTTTTCCCAGTTAGAAACACCGTTGCAGAGGTTAAAGGTTTTATTTATGATGACCTAACCAAAGCGCTTACGCTTATGGATGATGCTTTGAATGATGATGCAAAGCAACGTATATCAACTTACGCTGTTGACGCTATTAGGGCTAGAGTTGGTATCTATTTTGGCGATTGGGCTATTGCAAGGGATGCTAGTTTGGCTGTTATTAATTCTGGTCAGTATAAGATCATTGAAGCTGGTAAGATCGATAAAGCTGATGCTTATGCTGCTTCTTTTGCTACAGACTCTCCAGAAAATTCAATTTTTGAATTAGCCTTCAGCAATACCGATAATAATAACATTAATGGTATTCAGAATATATATAGAGGTGCGGCTTATGGCGACGTAAGAGTATTGGCCAATTTACGGACTATCTTTGATGCTGGCGATGTAAGAAATAGCCCTGCAATGATTGGAATGCAAGCAGGTGCAGGGACATCAACCTGGTTAACGAATATTGGTAAATACCCTTGGGCTAACTCAGGCGATTATTCAAGCGAGGTAATCGTTTTTAGGTACGAAGAGGTTATCCTTAACTATGCCGAAGCTCTTTGGAGAATCAATAATGCAGATCCTGTTGCGCTAACTACGCTGAATTCAATACCTGCTAATCGTATGGCGTTAGCATATGGTGCAATTAATGAGGATAACATTCTCAAGGAGAGAAGAAGAGAGCTTTGCTTCGAAGGTTTTAGATTTAACGATTTAGCTAGAACCGGCAAAGATATGCCTATTGTTGATGCAATCAATCAAAGGTACGATGATAAAGGGCCTATCCTTTATGGTAGCTACAGATATGCATTTCCAATTCCAAAGAATGAAAGGAATGCAAACCAAAATTGCGCTCAGAATGTAGGTTATCTGGATTAATTTTTTCTTGATAATGAAATTTATTGATGAAGAAGAGTTATTAATAAAACTTAAAATAATTATTATGAATAGAAATATTTTTTATGTCATATTGGTTTTAGTCATTTTTACAAGCTCTTGTAAAAAGGATTACGACACTGACTACCAAAAACTTGGAGCAGATATTGTTCCTGCGGCGGTATTTACTTCGCTCGATGATGCACTCAAATTAGATATTAAATCCTTTGGAACAGAAGAACCTATTGTTGTAACTCACCTTGGTGGTTCATTAAAAAATGGAACACCTTTAGCTGCAACTCAGTTTACAGTAGATCTTGGAGCCGTTGCATTAGATGCTGAAGGATTAGGAACCATTTCCATACCTGAGGCAAAATTAGGTCCAAATGCAATTGGAAACTCTTTTAACCTAAAATTTACCATTAAAAATGGTGGTATGGAAACGTATAGGTTTTTAACCGTTAAAGTAGCCGATCCTTTAACCATTGGTGATTCTTATAAGATTGTTGCAGGTGCTAAAAAAGCTGCTACAGTGATTGAGGATGCTACTACTTATAATGTTGATTATACCTTCGCTCCAAAAAATTCAACAGTTTCAAGCGTTACTGTTGAGAGAAAAGTAGGTAAAAATGCAACTTATTCGGTGGTTGCTGGAACTTTTAATGCAGCAGGTAAAGTATCTTTTAAGGGTAACGATTTTGTAAAATATGATACTATATATTATAGGTTTACAGCTACAGCAGCACATACATTAGTAAGAGAAAAAACAATTGTTGTTAGAGTAAACTCTTATACTAATCTTGCAACTGTAACGATGAAGCCTGAGCCTGATACTTTAAGTCGTTTTTATGATTTTCAGGAACGAGTTCTCATCCCTGATTCATTAGAGGTAGTTAAGGGCGATTCTGTTGATATTAAGTATCTGAGAACTGATATTATGGGAAATTATAACCTTGGGTTTGATGCTCCCAATAATGCAGTATTTATTAAGGTTACAGGAACACCTAACCAAATTGCAAAAGTGTTTACCGAAGCTGATAAGGTTAGAATCCCTACTACCGATTTCACGTCAGCAGTAAAAACTATAGATAACGTTCAAGTTGGTGATGTCTTTTTGTATAGGACCAACAGGAATACTTCAGACCCTACTTTTGGTGTTTTTAGAATTACTGAGGTTTTAAAACCTGATGCAGATCCTACAAAATCTTCATTTACTTTTGACTTGAAAAATTAATAGATTAACTAGTTTATAGAAGAGAGGCTGCCTTAAAAGGCAGCCTTTTTTTATTAAAAACAGTTCACTACCTTGCCAACCTTTTTGAACTTTTATTTGTTTGTAAGGAGTATTAATCATTTCCAATGAAGCAATTTACCATTAATCATTTACGGGAGCTGGAGTCGGAGTCGATCTATGTTATTAGGGAGGTTGCTGCTCAATTCGAGAACCCGGTTATGCTTTTTAGCGGGGGCAAGGATTCAATTATTATGTTTCACCTTGCCCGTAAAGCGTTTTTCCCAACTAAGGTCCCTTTCCCTTTAATGCACATCGATACAGGGCATAATTTCCCTGAAACCATTGAGTTTAGGGATTGGCTTGCCAACGAATCGGGTGCGCAGATGGTTGTGCGCCATGTTCAAGATTCGATTGATAAAGGTAGGGCAGTGGAGGAGACTGGATTTACGGCTAGCAGGAATAAGCTGCAAACGGTTACCCTGCTCGATGCCATTGAGGAGATGAAGTACGATTGCGCCATGGGTGGTGGCCGTAGGGATGAGGAGAAGGCTCGTGCGAAGGAACGATTCTTCTCGCACCGCGATGAGTTTGGCCAATGGGATCCCAAAAATCAGCGTCCTGAATTATGGAATCTGTTTAATGGTCGTAAGAACATTGGCGAGCATTTTAGGGTTTTTCCTATAAGCAATTGGACTGAAATGGATGTATGGCAATATATTCTGCTTGAGAATATCGCTATCCCAAACCTTTACTTTTCGCATGAACGTGAGGTGTTTGAGCGCGATGGGATTCTCTATGCAAAAACACCTTTCATGAAGATTAAGGATACTGAAAAGGTGGAAAAGCGAATAATTCGTTTCAGAACCATTGGCGATGCTACATGTACAGGTGCTTTAGATTCAATCGCAAACTCGCTGGAGGATATAATCCGTGAGGTAGCTGCAACTCGTGTTACTGAGCGTGGTGGTCGTGCCGACGATAAACGTTCTGAGGCAGCCATGGAGGATCGGAAGATCGAAGGGTATTTTTAAGAAATACCAAGATTCAAATACCAAAATTCAAAAAAAAATCTATTATGAAAGATATTAATAATAGGTATGATTTGGAGGAAAGAACCTTTTTATTCGCCAAGAATGTAGGGGTTTTTCTTAAAACAATTGAGAAGAATATTGTAAATAACGAATATGCTAAACAATTAGCTAGATCATCGGGTTCTGTTGGAGCTAATTACATAGAAGCAAATGAATCACTGGGAGAGAAAGATTATATATTACATCTTAGAATTTCTCGTAAGGAGGCCAAGGAATCAATCTTTTGGTTAAGGCTAATAAAAGAAGTAAATCCTGGTAAGTATGATGAAATTACTTTAGAGTTAATGAATGAATGCACTGAACTAAAGAAGATACTCTCATCAATAATAAATAAAGCATTAAATGCCAAGCATTAATCAAAGTAACTTGGAGCTTGTGATTTGGAATTTGTGATTTGGAATTTGTGATTTGGAATTTGTGATTTGGAATTTGTGATTTGGAATTTGTGATTTGGAATTTGTGATTTGGTATTTGGAATTTGAGATTTATTAATCATTATTATGGATAAGGATATAACAACCTCTGCTTATCTCGATATGGAACTACTCCGGTTCACAACAGCTGGAAGTGTCGATGATGGAAAGAGCACATTAATTGGAAGGCTTCTTTACGATTCAAAAGCAATTTTTCAGGATCAACTCGATGCCATTGAGCGAGCAAGCATTAAAAAAGGGGAGGATTATATAAACTTGGCTCTTTTAACCGATGGATTGAGAGCAGAGAGGGAGCAAGGGATAACCATTGATGTTGCCTATCGGTATTTTAACACCCCCAAACGGAAGTTTATAATTGCCGATACCCCAGGGCATATCCAATATACCCGTAACATGGTAACCGGTGCTTCAACGGCTAATGTTGCGCTAATCCTTGTCGATGCTCGTCATGGAGTGATAGAGCAAACCATTCGCCATGCCTATATCGCCTCTTTGCTGAGAATACCTCATGTTGTTGTATGCGTTAATAAGATGGATTTGGTTGAGTTTCGCGAAGAGGTATTTTCTTCCATCCAAAAGCGATTCATGGACTTTTCGACCCATCTCGATATCCAAGATGTACGTTTTATTCCCATTAGCGCGCTGAATGGCGATAATGTGGTGGATAGATCGGTGAAGATGAATTGGTACGAAGGGCCAACCCTTATGTATTTATTGGAGAATATCTATATATCGAACGATTACAATCAGCTCGATGCTCGTTTCCCTGTTCAGTATGTAATTCGTCCGCAGACGAATGAATACCACGATTATCGTGGCTATGCTGGGCGGATGGCAAGCGGAAGTTTTAAGGTTGGGGATAAGGTTAAGGTTCTACCATCGGGTTTTACCTCTACCATTAAAACCATCGACCTATGGAAGGAGCCGTTGGAATCAATTACTGCACCGCAGTCGGCGATAATCACCCTGGATGATGATTTAGATATTAGCCGTGGTTGTATGATTGTATCAGCCGAGAATGGTATTCGACAGGGTCAGGATATTGATTTAATGGTATGCTGGCTGGGTGAAAAACCTATGATTTCGGGGGGTAAGTATATAATTAAACATACTACAAGCGACCTTAAATGTATGATTAAAGAGGTTAAGTATAAGGTAGATATAAATACCCTTGAAAAGGTTTACGAGAATAAGTCGATTGGGCTTAACGATATAGGATGTATTTCGATACGCACTACAAAACCGCTATTCTTCGATTCATACAGACAGAACCGATTTACTGGAAGTTTAGTGGTAATCGATGAGGCAACGAATGTTACGGTGGGAGCAGGGATGATTATTTAAGTTCAAAACTCAAAGGACAAGATTCACAAACAACAGATACTAGTTGCGTGGTTTATTGTTGATTTAAAGCGAACTAGATGCCAAGTTTGTTCCTTGCAAATCGGATGATTTCGGAGTGATCAAAGGCGAGTAGGGGTAATTCGTTCAGGTTAATCCATTCAGCATACTCTGCATCATCGCCACCTCTGATTTTAGAGTTTTCGGGTGAGGTAAAACCATAAAAAGCCACACATATATTACGATCTCTAGGATCTCTGTTAGGCTCATCGAATACATAAAGTTGATTCAGTTCAACACCTTCTAATCCCGTTTCCTCCAACAGCTCTCTAGCAGCAGCATCGTTAAGCGTTTCGTTCATATCAACAAAGCCACCTGGTAGGGCGAAATGACCCTGAAATGGATTGTTCTTTCGTTGAATTAGTAGAATTTTATAAATTGATGAATTGTCATTAAGGAAAACTAGAGCGTCAACCGTTACTAACATTCTAGGGTATTTGTAGGTGTAATCCATGCTTAATTAACGTGAGTTCGAGGTAAGAAACAATATAAATGCTATATTATCAGTATTTTAATTTATTGGGAAAAATGGAACCGAGCTTGCGAGTTCGGCGTAGCCAATGATGGAATATTGTCTGCCTGTCGCCTGCCAGTCGGTAGGCAGGCATCAAAAAATACAATGTTAGTGTTAAGGTATTAATAGCAATATAACATGCATTATTACATCGGACTCACGTTAATTATTGCCCTCTGCGCTATCGTTTTATTGCTTCTCCTTCGATCTCTTACGTTCCCTAACAGCGTAGGCAATCCATGCAACAACAGCAATACATAAAAACAGAATTAAGATCTGATGTTTAATCATTTTCGTTGCATTTTTAAATAATTTGATAAATATAGCAATCGTATGAAGCAAATCCAAAACAATATTCTTTACCGCTTAATAATTAACGTCAGTTCGATGTAATAAATAATTTAAATGCCATATTATCAGTATTTTCCATTTGGGGTTAAAATAGAATGATGCCTGCCTGCCGGTAGGCAGGGAAAAATGGAACTGGAGCGATCCGGCAACTGCCGGACGGCGGAGCCAATATTGGATGAAGAAAGTTAGAAGTAACCCCATTATTCCATTATTCCAATCTTCCAAAAACATAATATTTGTATTAAAACACTAATAAATAATGATATAATAAGCATCCTTGTATCGAACTCACGTTAATTATAGAATTCGTTTGATTACCCTAAGCTTATGGGAGTATTTTTGTGATTCGATGTTGAAAATACCTTGATGATCGAGGCTTTCAATCTTTACATAGCCCGAGCTGTGAATTATTTTCCCATTATCGATAATTATACCAACGTGGGTAATAATCTCTTCGTCGTTATCGAAAAAGGCTAAGTCCCCTGGTTGGACCATGTTGATGAAATCTACCGTTTCGCCGAACATAACCTGCTGACCCGCATCGCGGGGGATGCTTAAACCAATTATTTTAAATACAACTTGGGTTAACCCAGAGCAGTCGATACCGTATGGTGAGCGTCCTCCCCATAGATAGGGCGAGTTAATGAATTGCTTGGTAATGCGAACGATTTCCTCGTTAAGATTTTCCTTTGATTCAGAAAATGGATTGTTGACACATTCATAGGTGCTGCTTCCAGCAATGAAATGGCTATTTTCATAGCCATATATCGATGATCCGGGGCAAAGTTTAATTGGATACTTGCTGCCATTTTTCTTTGCTGAAAACAGGGCGTTTGGAATTGATGGTGATTTATGTTTTGCTGTGAGTTCATCGGGTATAATGTCGGTTAGCTTGGAATCGAGCCAACCCTCGTAGGTGTCATTAATGCTTATAATTCTTAGCCAGCTCTTGTAGCTCTCTAAAATAGTGAACATTTCTCCGAAAAGAAGTTGATTTATCATCTCGCTGCTCTCGGAGGGCTCTCGTCGAACAGCGGCTAAACTTTGGTTCACAATTCCTGTATTCATTTTAAGGTCAATAAAACTTAATTAGCGTAAAAATACAAACAACATTGGTTTTATTGCAATTTGTTATTGGTTAAAACTTTAATTAGGCCTAAAGAACCAATAAACATTGCAGATATTGGTCTTTTCAATACATAAATCAATGTCGTTTACTTAAGGTTGATAAAACGCTGACAGGTTCTTCGAGCTCTGTTAGGTTAACCAACTTGATTGACCTTTCAGGGTCGGAAGACCTGAAAGTGTCAATTATTAAAGCCTTAATTAGGGTCTGCTGATTAAGTCACAAATAGGTTTATGAAGCCACTAAAAACAAACCTCAGAGGAGTGAAAATATGATAGAAAATATATCAATATAGTATTTTAGCTCCGTAGGATCGACATTACAAAGCAGATAGGACAGAGAATAATGTCATGCCTACGGCATTTCATCCGTTCCCAGCTATATTTTCTGCCATAATATCATCCCTACGGGATTAAAATTAGAATAACAAGTGCACGTATTTTAGGCTTTTACATAAAAAGTGCTTGCGCTTACACAACAAAAAATTGTTGTAATATTTTATATTTCTGTGTT
>RPRQ01000056.1 GCA_003818205.1 Bacteroidales bacterium | reverse complement strand
GTTGACTTAAGGTTATTTAAACGCTAGCAGGGCCTTCGGACTCTGCTAGGTTAATCGGCTTGATTGACCTTCCAGATTCGTAAGAACTGGAAGCGTCAATAGTAAAAATTGTTAAGTCAACGACATTGATGTGTAATACCTTAAATCATCAGTTTTTCAATATAATTTCTTATTCCGAGCTGACGTTAATTAATGATCTCCATCTTTTTCATCAAGAAAGAAGCGTTTAGCTTTTGGCTAATCCCTTTCTTCAGCTTATAGTCAAAAATCAGCTGATCGTTTGTAAGCTCAACCTCAAAGCAGTAGTTGGTAACAATATCGGGGTATTTATTCTCTAACTCTCCAATTACCAAATCGTGCGTAGCAACTATTACTACTGAGTTTTGGCTAATCAACTTCTCCAATAAACCCAAAGAGCCAAGCTGCTTATCTTTGGTATTTGTACCTCGTAGAATTTCATCCAAAACAACCAAAGTTCTTGGATTAGCCTTCACATGGTCGATAATATCCCTAATCCTCAGAAGTTCAGCATAAAAATAGGATTCGTTATTGGATAGCGAATCCTGAATCTTTATGCTCGACATGATATCGCAGGGTGTAAACTCAAAGCTCTTTGCGCATACTGGAGCACCATTCATGGCAAGCATCAGGTTTACAGATAGAGTGCGTAGAAAAGTGCTTTTCCCCGCCATATTCGCCCCTGTAACGATGAGCACTGAGGGTGTGCCTAAAAAATGAATGGTATTATTAACCCGAACGGTTGGGTGTAAAAGCGGATGCCCAATCTCAACGGCCTGAAATGTAAACTCTTTATCGGATATTTTGGGATATACAACCTTATCCTGATTATTGAATGCGTATGCGGCATAGCTGATTAAAGCATCAAACTCGGATAGGGTTGAAAACCATAAAGCGACCACATTTTGATGCAATTTTTTCCATTTAGCCAAACGATAATAAATATGGATATCGAAGAGCAATAAGGAGTTTAAAAAAAACGAAGCGATTATATTCAATCGAATATCGAAGCTATTCAAAAGGTTGAATAATACTTTAAGCGATTGGCTCGCCTTTTTATCCCGATTGGTTAATTTATGCTTAAGTTCAGATAAGAATGATGATTCAAAATCATCGTCCTCAATTAGCTTGATAAGTTTGGCGTATTTCTCAAATGTTTTTGCAGAGCTGCCAAGCTTTGAGTGTGCTTTGCCTATTCGTTTTCTGTTTAACCCAATTATTGAAAGGTTAAGAATAATTGGGACAATAATAGAGTTGACCGAAAAGGAACCAAAGACTACAAGAGCTATCCAAGTAAAACAAATAATTGGAAATATATAGGCTGATATTTGAAGTAATCTGAGCTTTTCATCCTCCTCATTCAACCATGCTTGCAAATTTGAGAGCTCACTCCCATTCTCTGTGATGAACTTACCATAAGCTTGAAAGTTTTGAGCCAGCTCATTCTTGCCCGATAACTCCATAACTGCTTGCTGCTTTTTAACAATAATATCCTCATTAAGCTCTGATGCACAGAGATTTTGAGCAAACCTATCCTTACCAATCCTTGTTGAGCAACGATTTAAGTACTGAAAGAGCGAGCCGTTACCAAAAATATCAAAATCGGCCGCAAGGTGTGGGTTTAAATAATTGTACTCATCGCCTCTATCGTGCTCATGATATCTGTGATCTAAGAAGTTCAACTCATCTTTATTAACCTGAAGTTTATGGTTAAGAAGCTGCTCATGGTAAGCCAAATCCAAATTGCGCTTTACGCAATACAGGAACAACGCCAAGCAGGTAAAAGAGAAGAAAAGGAACAGCATGTTACTTTTAAACTTGATATACAGCACAAAAAATGTGATAACCGAAAGGAACAGGATAAGACGGGCCAAGTAAAATACAAATATCCTTTTCCTTACCTTTTTAATATCGGAATCTAAGTTCAATACATTGCTTGAATAATAATTAAATGCTGTGTCTGGCATAATAAGATTTGATGTTTAAATTATCGCTACTGACCGACTAAAATACTATTAATTAATGAAATACTTAATATTACTACATTCAATGAATAGATCACCCCTGTCTGCCCTGCCTACTAATGGTGCTAACTTAAGGATAAATTTAATGAATATTGAACACCGAACAAGGAATAATGAATGTCGAATTAGTTGATTTACTTCGTAATTCGAAATTCGTTGTTCTATTGTTCATTATTTATTTTTCTTATGTTAGCACCATTACACTGCCTACCCTGCCTGCCGGCAGGCAGGCGGCAGGCAGGATTTTCGGTTTAATGAAAATTACTACAAATAGGTCATCGCTCCGCAGCTTTAAAAAGCAGCATTGCTGTTACCTATTTGTAGAATAGATGATTATATTTCAGCTAGAAGAAGCAGCAGCACTACGACCTATTGAATTTAATTTTTTCTCGGTCAACCGAGCTTATTAGTTTACGGGTTGATGTTTCTATTCCGGCAACCTCCCTATGTGTATTTCCTTTTGACCATTCGACAGATAGGCGAACAGCGGAAGATTTCGTAGCTCTTCAACAACTTTTTGCTTGTTAACATTAACGATTACGATATTCCCCATACCCTTGCCGAATTCTCCTTTGAAGTCGTAGAATCCTGCCATAACCGTTAACCTACCTACACTTATAAGATCTTTATACTTTTTACAGGCAATGTTTACCTGATAATCGAGGTTCTTTTCGATAACATGGGCATGAAGTTTCTCAAAATCACCAATATTTTTATACTCGGTAATAATGGGTTGTAAAAAATCGAGTTCATGCTTAATGCCATAGGTCTCCTCATCGAATCCCTTTAAATACGCCTTAATCGCTCCGCAATCGGAGTGTCCCAGGAATAATAACAAAGGGGTTTTCAGATGGTAAATACCAAAATCAACCGAGCCTTCTGTCGATAAAATCTGGTTGCCAATATTATGAATCGAGAAAACTTTATTGGAAGTATCGGGCATCAAAGCATTCAGAGGCACCCGTGAATCGGAGCATGTAACCAAGGTAATGTAGGGCTTTTGCTCATAGCTTAAACTCTCAAAGTATTCACGCGGATGAGTTTCCTTAAAATAGTTATTGCCCAATATAATATTCGAAATAATTTTTTCTAATTGAAGTCTTTTGAGCTTTTTCGCTGATTTAATTATATCAGGCTCACTTTCGCCAATTGCATTTACAATAACATCGTGAAGGGTGTCGCGCCGGCTCACATGACCTAGTAAATTTTCAATTTTTTCAATCCGTAATATATCACGAACCCCTGAATGCGCTTCAACCACCTTAAATGCAATACCTTTTGCCTGAAGGTTCTGATAAAGTCTCTTAATAAGCCGAGCACCGCTCGAATCGATGGTAGCCGATGAGCTTAGATCGAAGATTACAGTTTTTAACAATGACCCCGACTCTAAAACCTTAGCCCATACCGTTTGGTAAACATTGGCTACATTGAAATAAACCAAAGTTGATTCAACCCTGAATAACAGAACGCCAGGGACCAATTCATTATCAGGGTGACGCTTAATATCGGTATATCTATTTGTACCTGGTATTCGGCCAAGAAAAGCAACGTGAGGGCTCGATACATTCCTAATGATTAGAATCAACGAGAATAGTGCTGCTATGAGAACCCCTTGCAATATTCCAAAAACAATTACGCTAGTCAAAGCGGTCATTGCAATAACAAAATCGAAACGGTTTACCTTAAATAATCGTTTCATCTCTTTAATATCGATCAATCCTTTTATGGCAATAAGTACAATGGCAGCTAAAATTACTACGGGTAGGTTTTTGAGTAACCCTGTTAAAAATAAAAGACAAACCGCGATGCCAACCGATGCAACCACAAGCGAAATTGGCGTTTTGGCTCCCGCCGATTCGTTCACAGCCGATTGCGACAAGCCACCGCTTACCGGATAACCCTGACCCAATGATGTAGCGAGGTTGGCAACACCCAATGCAAGCAATTCTTGGCGCGCATCAATATCGTAACCATTTTTCTGGGCAAGCGTCTTGGCCGCCGAAACGCTCTCGATATAAGCCAAAAGAAAACAGGCAAATGCTAGCGGAAGAATATTACCAATATCGTTAAAATTTAACGATGGAAGATGTAATTTTGGAAGGCCGCTAGGGATAACACCAACCGTTTTAAAACCCATTGCACCAAGCGGGGTAAATGTAATAGCAAGAACAGATAGAGCCACCACCACTATGGCAATTGGTTTACCGGGTAGCCATTTCTCCCCAAAAAACAGTAACAAAATAGACGCAATACCAAATATTAAAACATAGGTATTGGTAGTCGGCAATTGGCTGAAAAGGGTTGTTAAACGGCTAAAGAAGCTTTCGCCACCTCCAGCTACACCAAAAAGTTTGGGCAGCTGGGTTAGCCCAATTGTTATAGCCGCACCAGCTTTGAAACCCACCAATACTGTTTCGCTAATAAAATTAATTATACTACTTAAACGGAGTAAGTATGCCATAACGCTCATACCAGCAAAAAGCAATGCTGATAGCGATGCCAAATCGACCCAACGTTGAACATCACCATTGGAAAGACTGGTAAGCGTAACGCCAATAAGCATTGATATGGCTGAAGTTGGACCAACAGCAAGCTGCTTACCCGTACCAAGCATGGCGTAAAAAAAACCTCCAATTAGATAACCATACACTCCGTATTGCGGGGGTAAACCAGCCAGTGTTGCGTATGCCAATGAAACGGGAATTGCATAAGCGGCCAACGTAAGGCCTGATACCGTATCGCTACCAAAAATTTTAAAAGAATAATCAGCAAGCCATTTAACGGCTGGTATATACTTATGTAATTTCTCTTTTAAAAAGAATTTAATATTCATAAGCAACATTATTGAAATTTCAATTTCCTCATATGGCTAAGAAGTATCTCTAAAAACCTTTTTTTAATTACTCATAACGGCCCTCTCTACTTAATAAAATGGAACTTTTAGAGATGCCCTAAAATAAATTAATTCAACGGATTATGCAAATAGAGAATTTGGTTACATGGCTGTTGTAATTGAACGCAGTAATTCATTAATAGAACCTTTGGAGGAATGCTAGCTTTAAAAATAGATCATAAAATTAATAACACCATCGAAACGTGATAAATCTTCCTTTTCATCCATTTCAATGTTTTCATTGTTCAACTTTAGCTGGTCTATTTTCCCGGTCATCCGACCAACTTTTATACCAACTGAAATATAATCTTCAATGAAATAGTCAATACCCATAACAATATACGTTCCAAAGGTTCTACCCTCAATCTTATTGCTATCCCAATTCACCTTTGCATGATTCACTAATGAAAGATTCCCAAATGATATTCCAGCATTGAGGAAAACGCGATCATTAAAAAGTTCTAATTGGCTTAATAATGAAAAACCGAGAAATCTTATTCTAATGTTATCCTCCAAATGAGATGGGTTAGAGATGGAGTTACTCGTTTTGTATTGGTTAAATTTAATACCAAATCCTAATTCTTTGATAATAAATATATTAACATTCATATCCATAGTAAATCCCAAACGCAAATCATCAATGTATTTTTTTTCAGCTTCCAAAGAACTCTCAGGTGCATCGGCAAGTAAATACCCAATTCCTGCATTAAAATCAACCCTAATCTTTTTGAAATCATTCTTCCCATCCATAGAGGTGTATTCTACATTTGAGGACGGAATAACCTTCTGAGCAGAGTAATCAAAAAAGAAAATACCTGCTATCGCATTTTTCTCTATCTTTTGGGTTATGGTGCTTAAACGGCTATTGGTTATATATTCAACGGTCTCTTCATTTACTTGAGTGATTAACGTTTCATAAAGGTTACCCCCACTTGTTAGGATAAAATCACTGCTAGGAATAATAATTCTTTTACCAATTGGCTTTTTGTTCAAATAAGAAATAACATTCTTTGTATCAATAAATGTTACCCTCTTTACTCCGTCTTTAATCAGCTCAAATTCTACTCTTTCAGGGGTTAATGAAATTAGGTTATTAACATCTATTTGAGTACCATCGCTTCTCTTTATTCTGGGTTTATATGAATACTGAACCTCATTTAGCCGAAAATATTTATCGCTATATAAATCAGCAGTTTCATACCCTAGCCCATTAAAAAGCACACAGAATACGCTGTCTTTACTTACAACTTGCGATTGATTATCACCTAACCTAAAATATACATTACCCCTAGTAATTGAGTCAACCCTGCATTTTATGGTATCAAGTTGCAATCTTGGTACCAAAATCTCGCTGGGTTGATTCTCATAAAGGTTAATCTGGCTTATCTCATGTAAAGGGTACGCATGCATTTTTCCATCGCTAAAGTCCTTAAATGTCACTTTTGCATTTTGTACGCTTATATCGCTGCAATAGGTTGGTTTAATATTATAATCTAATTTTAGAATTATATCCTGCCCTTTAACAATGGTTAGGCTATAAAGAAAGAGTAGTGAGGTTAAGGTAACTTTAATTCTATTCATAAATCGACAGTATAATAGCTCAGCTTTAATGTTACTAATAGTTCATTGCATAAAAAACCTTTCAATTGTTAGTCCACCTAGTGAGTTTGACAAAACATCATCAGCCCTAACAGGTTATTCCACGTATTAGATGGAGCTGTTTTTCTATCCCTCAATTGGTATATATATTTCTGTCAATAAGTTCTCAGGCTTGGTGTTATAAGCAAAATTTAGATATTTTTCAATTGAAGGCAAATCCCTTAGTTTGAAATCAGAAAACAAAACCCAATCTTTATAAATAGAATCATACAACTCATAGATAATCCTAAGAACCTTTATATCTAAATACCACAAACTTGCCTCCAGTTATGGTTTTAACTTTTATTCGTCCCCTGAGTTCACGGACCTAACGCAACAAACTATAATTATTAGCTTCGTGGAGCACCCTTCGGTCGGTTGCCTCCAGCAAGCTCGCAAAGGACGCTCGGTTGAAACTGCCTGACTGACTGCGTCATTCAGGCGGGCTTTCTTACCTACCTGCCGGTAGGCAGGGTAGGCAGGATAGGCAGTTCCTACGATAGTAAAGCTACTAAAAAAGCGTTAAGAACTCCAAATGCATCATCAGCCCAAATGCATTAACTAGCTGTTGTGTAACGTGCTTTTATTTGTTTTCTATTGACTTTGGAAGCATTATTAGGAATGGAATACACTTATCATAATTCAATTCATAATAATTCACTCCCAAATTGATATTGTTATAATATTCCATTTGATGCTCTCTATAATATTTCTCAGAAGATAACTTCCAAAAATCTTTTCCTAATTTCTCTGTAATAAACCATTTTTCTAGTAATCTAACGGCACGACCATTCCCATCTCTAAATGGATGTATATGGGCAAATTTAAGATGAATCAATGAAGCGAAGTAAAATACCTTAGGTTTTGATAAATTCGTTCTTATCAAGACATCTAAATCGTTGAAGAATTCGGTCATAGTTTCTTTAACAAATTCAGGTTCAATGGCAAGGTAAACTAATCCTGACTGCCCGAATACACCCACTTCTTCATTGCGATATTTTCCTTGTTTACTTTTTATTACCAATGTTTTAGAGAGTATTTTGTGACAATGCAAGAAATTTTTTTCATTCAAATCATTTGATTGTGCAAATTCGTAGGCTGCAATTAAGTTTTCAATTTCTTGAATCTCCTTTTTAGGCTTAAATTTTTCCTGTGAAAGTTTATAATTCATGTAAGAATTCAAGTCAATGCTATTTCCTTCAATATTAGATGAATAAACTGCTGAGGCCTGTGTCTTATATCCCAAGTCAGTGCTTTTTTCAGTAAAGTCAAAAGACACTATAAATTTGTTTATTTGATTTCCGATTAAATCGTTATACTGACTAAAATATTTCTCTTCTACAACTCTCATCTGTCTGTTTTTATCTCAAAGATAACAAAATTTGTAATGCACTAAGTAAGTGCCTTTCTTCAGCATGTTACACAACTTGTGTCTATACGCAAGGGCACTATTTGATGTACTCCTAAACTGGCGCACTATATGCAGTTTCCCTGCTTAATACCGATTGTACATTCTAAAAAAGTTTTAGTTGTATCCCCTAACAACGCGATAAACAATTATTAGCCCTAAACGTAATCTTTACGCTGCACCCTTTTTGCTCAATACTTTTAAACCTCAAATTAGCACTGTCAAAAAAACTTGCATCAAATCATAAAACAAATAGATACACGAAACCGCTGTTTCAAATTTTTTAATAATTTTGTATGCTCGAAAAAGTTTTCTTTTTCAAACTATTATCAATCAAAAGTTTAATAATAAAATCATTCTACGATGTCTAACGTAAAACGTGTTTACACCTTTGGAGGCAAAAAAGCCGAAGGTAAGGCAGATATGAAAAATCTGCTTGGTGGTAAGGGCGCCAATCTGGCTGAGATGTGTCTTCTAGGACTACCTGTTCCTGCAGGGTTTACCATTACAACCGAAACTTGTAACGATTACTACGCAAATAACTGCCAACTTCCCGCTGATCTTCTAGAACAAGTATGGAACGCAATGAAAGTGACTGAGGATGTTATGGGTATGAAGTACGGTGACGCAACCAACCCACTTCTTATCAGCTGCCGTTCAGGTGCTCGTAGCTCAATGCCCGGTATGATGGATACCGTGCTTAACGTTGGTTTAAGCTCTGCTACAATCCCTGGTCTTCTAAAGAAAACCAATAACCCACGTTTCGTATGGGACTCATACCGTCGTTTAATCATGATGTACGCCGACGTGGTTATGGAGAAAGCCGAAGGTCTTGAGACCGATGGTAAAGGTATCCGTAAGCAGCTAGACGATATGCTCGATGATTACAAGCATAAAAAAGGGTATAAATCAGATACAGACCTTTCAGCAGATGATCTAAAACTAATCGCTGAAGAGTTTAAAAAACGTGTTAAATCAGCACTTGGTAAAGAGTTCCCCGATGATGCAAAAGAGCAGCTAATCGGTGGTATCATGGCTGTTTTCAAGAGTTGGAATGGTAAGAAAGCCGTTTCATACCGTCGTATCGAAGGTATTCCTGATAATTGGGGTACTGCTGTTAACGTACAGTCAATGGTATTCGGTAACATGGGCGATTCTTCTGCAACTGGTGTTGCTTTCACCCGTAACCCTGCAACTGGCGATAATATCTTCTACGGTGAGTGGTTAGTAAACGCTCAAGGTGAAGACGTAGTTGCTGGTATCCGCACTCCAAACCCACTAAACGACGATACAAAGAACGAGCAAAACAAGCACTTACACAGTATGCAGGAATCAATGCCTGGTACTTATAAGGAACTTGATAATATCCGCAGTATCCTCGAAAAAGCCTACAAAGACATGCTTGATATCGAGTTCACCATTCAGGAAGGAACTCTTTTCATGCTACAGTGCCGCGCTGGTAAACGTACCGGTACTGCTGCTTTGAACATGGCTATGGATATGCTACACGAGAAGTTAATTGACGAGAAAACAGCAGTTATGCGCGTTGATCCAGTTCAATTAGACGAACTATTGCACCCAATCTGCGATCCAGCAGCGGAGAAGAAAGTAAGCCCAATCGTTAAAGGTTTACCTGCTGGTCCTGGCGCTGCTGTTGGTAAAGTTGTATTTACCGCTGAAGATGCAGTTGCTTGGTTCCGTAAAGGTGAAAAGGTTATTCTTCTTCGCGAAGAAACCAACCCAGAGGACGTTGAAGGTATGCGTGCTGCTGAAGGTATCTTAACCGCTCGCGGTGGTATGACCTCACACGCTGCTCTTGTTGCACGTGGTTGGGGTAAATGCTGTATCGTAGGTGCAGGTGGTCTTCATGTTGACGCTGCTTCTAAAACAGCTAAAATTCCAGGTACTTCTGTTGTAATTAAAGAGGGTGATGTTTTAACCCTAAACGGTACAAAAGGACACGTTTACACAGGTGCAATCACATTAATGGATGCAACTGAGAACCCACGTTTCCAAGAATTCATGAGTATTGTTGACAAGTATCGCAAGATGGGTGTTCGCACAAACGCTGAAACTCCTTCTGATGCTAAGATTGCTCGTGATTTTGGTGCTGAAGGTATTGGTCTATTCCGTACCGAGCACATGTTCTACGGAAAAGGTTCAGAACAACCACTATTCTTACTTCGCAAGATGATTCTTAGTGATGGTGAAAAAGAGCGTCGTAACGCATTGGATGAGCTTTTCGCTTTCGTTAAAAAGGATATCAAGGAAACGATGCTAGCCATGGATACATATCCTGTTACCTTCCGTTTGCTTGATCCACCATTACATGAATTCGTACCACAAGGTGCTGAAAAACAAGCTGAACTTGCAAAAGCTCTAGGTATTTCAGCCGCTGCAATTGCAAAACGTGGCGAAGCTCTTCATGAATCGAACCCAATGATGGGACACCGTGGTGTTCGTCTTGGGGTTACATACCCAGAGGTTTCAGAGATGCAGATTCGTGCAATTTTTGAATCAGCAGTTGAACTTCTTAAAGAAGGTCATCAACCACATCCAGAGATCATGGTTCCTGTTACCTGCGATGTATCTGAACTTGATTTCACCAAGAAAATTGCAGATCGCGTTTACGCTGAGGTTTGCGCTAAATTTGGGGTGAAAGAGATTAAGTACAAGTACGGTACGATGATTGAAATTCCACGCGCTTGCTTACTAGCTGATCGCATGGCTAAGACCGCTGAGTTCTTCTCATTCGGTACTAACGACCTTACCCAGATGACATTCGGTTTCAGCCGCGATGATACGGGTGGATTCATGAACGATTATCTTGATAATAAGATTCTTGCATCTGATCCATTCCAGACCATCGATCAGAGTGGTGTTGGTCAGCTAATCGAAATGGCAGTTACTAAAGGTCGTGCTACTCGTAGCGACTTAAAAGTTGGTATCTGCGGTGAACAGGGTGGCGATCCTGCATCGGTTGAGTTCTGCTTTAAGGCAGGATTAACCTATGTAAGCTGCTCTCCTTTCCGTGTTCCTATTGCACGTTTAGCAGCTGCTCAATCAAGCATTAAGTACGGTAAATAGTAATCTACTTTAGATAAACTAAAACCGCCTCCTAAAGGGGCGGTTTTTTTATTTGACTATAATTCAACACGTTATCATTTAATTGTAATCAAGTAATTACTTTATGTAACTTTTAATTGCTTTTATGTAATCTATACATTACATTTGTATCATAATCATAAAAAAATATAATATGAAAACGAAACTACTTCTTCCGAATCAATTCAAGAAAATTGGTTGGTGTCTATTAATTCCTGGATTAATCTTTGGCCTATTAACACTATTCTTTGAGTTGGATTTTGAATTTCTTAAAGTACATGTTTTCTCGATTTATTCGTCAGGCAGTATCTTTGGTCATCCAACATTCTTTGAAATATTAAAGAATAATATTACTGATGAGCTAATAGCCATTCTTATAATTATAGGTGCAATATTTGTTGCTCTCTCTAAAGAGAAGAATGAGGATGAATTTATTCTGAAAAATCGTTTAGATTCGTTGGTCTGGGCAGTTTATATTAACTATGCCATATTACTATTCTGTATAATCTTTTTCTATGATATGGATTTTTTGACAGTTATGATGATCAATATGTTTACTATCCTTATATTTTTCATCATTCGTTTCTACTACGTGCTTTATAAATCAAAAAAAGATATGAGCCATGAAAAATAGCCTAAAGGTCGAAAGAGCGATAAAGAATATCACCCAAGAAGAGCTAGCTAAGCAGATTGGGGTAACCCGACAGGCAATAAATTCAATTGAACTTGGGAAGTACGTTCCATCAACAATACTTGCCCTTAAACTTTCAAGGTACTTTAATAAAGGAGTAAACGAGATATTTACCCTTGAAGAAACTGACTAAGAAAAACTATCACTACTGACCGACTAAATTATTATATAATTCATAAAACACTTAATATTACTACATAATATCATAGGTCACCCCTGCCTACCGGCAGGCAGGCCTTACGGGGCTTGATTTTCTGCTTAATCAAAATTCCTACAAATAGGTCGTCGCTATGCGACTTTAAAAGGCAGCATCGCTACGATCTATTTGTAGAATAGATGATTATATTTTAGTTGGAAGCAGCATCGCTGCGATCTATCGAATTTAGATTTCTTTCTCGGTTAATAATGAAAAACTATATTTATAAGAGATCGTATCTCTTTACTAGTTACTCATCAAACCCAGGCCGAACAAACTCCATAGCCGTTGGGAATGCCTCCAATATCAACCGTTTTACTTTTGTTAATGTTTTCAGGAAATGAAGGATATCATCCTCCAGCGATGTGAAATGCGTAAGTAATGTGCTCCAAGCAGCGATTGATCTATCGATTATTATCAGGGTAACCTTTGCCGATCCTCTCGCATCATCGGTATCGTCATTATCATAAACAAGCGATGCTCTATAGCTTTTAGTTGCAATAAGCATAAAATAATGCTGAATTACCTCAACAGAATCGGCTATAAGCAGGGCATTGGTTTCATTAACATTCTGCTGTAATTCATACCTCTCAAGAATCAGATCACGATGCTGATCAAGCCATTTGACAACATCAAAAGCATAACTTTTAGAGATAATAACCATATCATTGCTAAGCGGTTTTGTAATAAAATTATCATCCTCTTCAACCTGATTAGCCCCATCCTCTATATTTAAATCAAGTTCCTGCATCTTCTCATGAAGCAATTCAATTGTTGCTTTGAATATTGTACTTAACGATTGCCAAAACTGTTCATTCTGAATATCCAGCGCCTCATTGCTAATATCCATTTCCTGCTCAATTTTAAAAACGCTACACCTGGCAGTATGGGTGCATCGCTCGCACCATCTATCGCAATAGTTGTGGATGCCAGAAGTAATATTTTCACCTCCGGCTATTGATTTAATCAGCTGTTTATAGTTTTCCTTGTCGATGCTCATTCCTATCAATATTTTAAATTTTGGGAATTCAATTTTCTAGAATTCCGATCTCTTCGAGAGATCGGAACTCTAAAGGTCTTCTACAAAAAATGAAACCTCACCCCTGCGCTTGGGAGGATATACATAAAATCGTTGGTCATACATTTATTAGCTTTAGCATCAATGAATATGGTGGCATTAAACGATGAGGTGGAGGACAATTTAATGCCTAAAACCTTCTGCTCAACTCCAAGCCTCACCACTGCATCGGGGTAGAAAGCGAGTGTGCCGTTCAGCTTGCGAGTACCCCCCTCGGCCCCAAGGCCAATGTATGGGTTAAGAAAAATGGGGATGTGGAATTTCAGATCGAGCCCATACCGTATGCCCCCCGATTCCCAATTATTAATCTTCTTTAATACGCTACTCGTAAGAACCCCCTCCTTGCCTACCCATACCCCCACTGCAATCTTTTTGAGGATCGAAAAGTCATTGGTGCAAATCTTGCTCAACCGATAGAACTGGACATCAGCACCTGTTGGTTCTAGCAAATCAACACCAAAACCCATGCGCCAACGACCTGTATATTCCTTCTTATCCTGCAACCAATTTGTTTTCTTATGCTGCGAATAAGCGCTAACACCGTTTAATACTAATAGCACCGCTAGAAAAATCCTCGTAAGTTGTATTGTACTAGTCATAACCATTCGTTTTATTTCACCTAGAATTCAACCTTTAATTTAAACTTACCCTCAATCATTCAATGCAGCAATTACATCAATTTCAATCTGATAGCCATAATGCAAGTCTTTAGTTGGTACAATTACCCTTGCCGGTTTATGCTTTCCGAAGAATTGGCTATAAACCTCATTTACTCCTCCCCATAGGCTAATATCAGAGATATAAACGGTAACCTTTACCACCCTTGATTTATTACTATTTGCAGCAATCAGTATTTGCTCAACATTTTTCAATGCCTGCAACGTTTGCTCCTCAATGGAGCCTATCTCCATTGTTTTTCGATCAAGTTCAATCGGTAGCTGACCCGAAACGTAAACAATTCCGTTAAGTACTACTGCCTGTGAATAGTGCCCAGCAGGCATTGGGGCATTCGAAGTGCTAATTATATCCATATTTAATTGGCTTATATTGGCAAGCAAATTATTGAAAATCTTGAGATTTTTAATAGCTTTATAAAAAATATTAGGATTAACCCATGATAATTTAGCAAATGCTTAGAATCATAAAAAACAATTATAGGTACCTTCTAATTCTCTTACTCTTTGCAGATATTACTTTTTCTTTTATTCAGCATTTTCATCTTCCCCTAGAGGGTGATATGGCCTGTATCATTGTGCCCTCCGATGGTTACAAGCAGCTGATGAGCGACCCGTTAGGGTTAAGTGCTTTAAAAGGCGATATATACCCCGGAACTAATCGGTTTTTTGCCCATTGGACTATGGCTACATACTATAAAATTACACCGTTTATCTGCCAATGGGTTATTAACCCAATCGATAGCATATACCTTTCCAATACAATAGCAAAGACAGGCATTCAAATACTAATCATATTACTACTATCCTTTTACATTACACGAACATGGAAGGTTTTTAGCAAAGATTTTTTAATATCGGCAGCTTTAATAACCCCGCTATTCCAAACCTTTGGGTTTAATGCATACATTGGAATTATCGACAAATCTATTACCTACACCTTTTTCTATGCACTACCGCTGACTTTTCTGATGATATTTTTTATCCCTTTCTATTATGCCAGCTCACAAAATCGAAATATTAACCTCAACAAATGGGTTATAACACTTCTAATACCATTCATTATCTTTCTTTCGCTCAATGGACCTCTAATCCCTGCAGTGGTTTTAATAGTATGCCCATTAATTCTACTATTCCGATTTAGAAATAACTATTTAATCTCAAACCAACGAAATAGATGGAGAAGAATTATTGAATCAATTAATGGGATTGACAGAATTGAAATTGGTTTTTTTGTTCTATTTACTCTTACATCCCTTTACTCTATTTATGTTGGGAGGTTTAATGCCGAGAATTTCAATAATATTGTACCCTTGGTGGAACGCTATAAACTTCTAATCAATGGGATATATATTCAGTTTACACATTCAGCTGGCTCTATTCTTCTAGTATTAGCTATTGTGATAAATACTACTGTTATCTGGTTTCAAAAACCGACAGCTGAAACCAAAAGAATTTCAAAAACCCTACAATGGATTATTGTACTATCATTGATTTATACAATTCTTCTACCATTAGGTGGATATAGAGCTTATCGCCCATATATAATTCGCTGGGACTCTTATATGCCAGTAAATCTATGTCTATTCTACTATTATGGGCTAACCTCGCTTTACCTGATAAACAATATTAAACCAAAGCTGAAGTTAGCATACATTACAGGTATTGCAATGTTTCTTCTAGTTTTCACCATTGCCGACAAAACAAACTACTACTCAAGTACATGCGAAAAGGAATCGTTAAAAGTTATTGCAAACTCGCCAGAAAAGCTGGTCCTGATTAACTCTGATTGCTCAATTATGGCATGGGGTAAAACTACTAACCCCGATGATTCGAAGTTTAACACCCAGTATTTACAGTATATTGGAGTGCTAAAGGATGAAAAGCTCTACTATCAGAAATAATTATTTTCTATCATTAACGTGAGTTCGATTTAAGAAATGATAGTAATACTCTAAATTGTAATTTGTTACAAGTTTATCATATGGTATTGGAGTGATGCCTGCCTGCCGGTAGGCAGGGTAGGCAGGGAATAGTGGAATAATGGGGGTTTTTCTAACTTTTTTCATCCCTGTCTGCCGACAGGCAGGCAATATTCCATCATTCCATCATTGGCTACGCCGAACTCGCAAGCTCGGTTCCATTTTTTCCAATAAAGTAAAATACTGATAATATTGCATTTAAATAGTTTCTTATGTCGAACTGACGTTAATTTATGAAATACTTATTACTACATTCAATGTACAGGTCACCCCTGCCTACCGGCCTGCGGCAGGCAGGCCTAACGGAACTTGATTTTCGTTATAATAAGAATTACTACAAATAGGTCATCGCTCTGCGACTTTAAAAAGCAGCATCGCTGCGAACTATTTGTAGAATAGATGATTATATTTTAACTAGAAGCAGCATCGCTGCGACCTATTGAATTTAGATTTTTTTTTCGGTTAATAATGATTGATTTTCTATATAACAATCCCAAGAATCTAATCATTAAGTAAATTTCACCCCAATTACCAATATATCATCCACCTGAGCGTTATAGCCCTGCCACTCCTCAAACTCCTGCTCAAGCATTTCATGCTGCTTAGCCATGGGCTTTTCAGAAATGATAGCGAGCAACTTTTTAAATGGCTTCGCCATGAACTTCCGACCATACTCCCCTCCAAATTGGCTAACATACCCATCGGAGAAAAGGTATATACAATCGTCCTTTTCAAAGTTCAGCTCATTGAGCGTAAACGATTCCTTTTCAGACATATGAATTCCAACAGGCATTTTATCGGCCTTAATCTCGGTAAGTTCCCCATTTCTAATCAGGTATAACGGATTATAGGCTCCTGCGAATTCGAGTTTTCTAGCATCAATATCAATGGTGCAAAGCGCAATATCCATCCCATCCTTCGATTCGCCTTCTTTACCTGTTTGCGAAAGGGTTGATTTTATTGAGTCCCGTAAATGGTTTAGAATCAGGTTCGGCTTAGTCTCATTTCTAACGTTAACAATTTCATTCAGGAATGAGATTCCAAGCATGCTCATAAATGCCCCTGGCACACCATGACCCGTACAATCGGCAGCTGCAATAACAATTTTGCTATCCCTTTTGGTCATCCAATAAAAATCGCCTGAAACGATGTCGCATGGTTTAAACATAATAAAATGCTCGGGGAGGATTGCTTTTACTGAATCTTGAGAAGTCATTACTGCTGTTTGAATTCTCTTAGCATACTCAATACTTTGGGTCATTTCGAGGTTCTGCTTTGAAATATGATCGTTCTGAGCTTCAATTTCATCACGCTGAGCCTCAATCTCCTCCTTCTGCTGCAAAATCTCCTCATTGGTACTCGCAAGTTCATCGCGCTGATGCTGTAAAACCTTATTCTGCTCCTCTATAGTCTTCGTTCTTTCTTGCACCTTTTGCTCTAGTATCAGCTTATCCTTTTGTAGTTGGCGCTCACGAAACCTTACAATTTGAATGAAAATGACAATCACGAGTATCATACAAACACCTAAAAACCAAGGAGTTCTCCACAATGGGGGTTTAACGCTAAATGGTAGAGAATATAGAGCACTCTCATTGCCAAGTACGTCTCTCGCCTTAATCTTTAAGATATACTTCCCGCTAGGGAAATATGGCAAATTTATATCGGCTTTACCACTCCACTCCGACCATACATTCGTTAACCCATCAATGAGGTACTGAAACTCTACCGATCGCTCCTTGATGAACGATGGCGCACCAAATCGAATATTCAGAGCATTATTTGAATAGCTAAGTCTTATATCCTTTAAATCGAGTTTGACTCCATTATTATCGGTTATCTGTTTCAAAAAGAAGGGTAATTCGCAAGAGTCGAGTTCGCTCTTCATCGCCGATATCTTTACGATTTGGCTAAAATCATTCACGAGATACAAGTCGTTATTCCCATTGATGAAAATATCGTTCACCCTATCGAACAAACCCAAATAGTTTACAGCATCTGGAGTTAAAATTCTATCGGAGCCATAAAGTTCCCACTTCCTCCCTACGTTAACCCACGAGTAACCACTTTGCGAATAGATGGTATTAATACTATGGGCAACCATTTGAATTCCATCATCGACTAAAACATCCTTAGCCTGATTGTAGCTGAATACACGATTTGAGGTAAATACCTTAATAACCCCTGAAACCTTTCGAACAACTGGCGATTCAATGGGTGTGTCGGTAGGTGTTAACCTCTTCAGGGTTGATTCTGCACCCGAAACAATGGTAAGGTTATATACATTGAACTCAGTGGTAACAAGTATATTATTATCGGATAGTTCAACCAACGATAGCGGGTACTCGCTATCGAAGGAGTATAATCGCTTTGATTTCCATCCATCGCCCAGCAAAGTAAGCTCCGAGATACCATCGGTAGAACAAACAATTAGGTTTTTGGGATTTATATCGGATGATTTAACGAAAAGGATATACTTACCTGCAATAATTGGTTTTGCCTTACCGCTAATCACTTCGTAAAGCCCTGTACTCGTAGATGCCAATAACTTACCATTGAATACGATTAGCTGTTTACACTTACCATCGACTCCTTGCACTCGTTGATACACATTGCTTACCGTTTGAAGCAAATTGATTTTCTTCTGTGCATTGATTTTATCACCCCTCTCCTTTTTGGTGGTTTCTCCCAAACCTGTAGGTGAATCGATTGATTGGATTTCGGCCTTATCCGATTTACTAAACAAACGGCTAAAAAAGCCTTTCCTCTTCTTTTTAGAATCCTTCTCTTCGGGTTGCGATTTTGTTTCAGCAACGGGTTGTTCAGTAACTCTTGCCATATCATTAACAGCCTTACTCTGCTTTGGCTGCACCACAGGGGCTTCAACCGGGGTATAATTCTTAACCTCAACTAAGCTGAATAATCCTTCGCTTCCCCCTACGTAGAGTGTCCGGTTATACTCTACAACTGATAATATATTCCCACTTATCCCGCTGTAATACTCGTACGATCGTACAGGAATATTCAGGTCAACCCGTGATATCCCCATACCATGGGCTATCCATAATCCTTTATTGCTATCAACCCCTAAAGAAAGAACTTCATCATCGGGTAAACCATTGGAGTAGTTAATAACGGACTCTGTTTCTAGCGATTTAGAGCTAATTATTGAGCAACCACCGATTAGGGTCGAAAGGGCAAAACGATTGGAGTCTATTGATATACCACCATTGGGATAGCTCGCATTAAGGTAGCTCTTATCCTTTAGCGCAAGGGGTTTAAATTGCCAACCATTAAAAAGGAATAGCCTATTAGCCGAAGTTCCAATGTATGTAAAATTGTTATGGTTAAAGGTGAACTTTATGGTTTCTCCCTTTTCGAGGTTTAAGGGTTGCTTGTTCGCCTTCTTATCGTCGAGACGGTAAAGGGAGTTTTTATCTTTAATGATATAGATAATCCCATTCAGCTCGAAAAAATCGGTAATCATCTGAGTTGAATCGGATTCAACGTAAATAGGTTCGGTTTTAACTACATCACCCATAACTATTTTGCAGATATGCTGTGTACCCGAAGTGTAGAGCTCATTATCAATTCTTAAAAACTTGTAATAGATATCAAGGGTCAAATCCTGCACGCTATAATAGTTATAATCGCCCTTCCGATCTTTCTTGAAATACCCAATTTCGGCATCGGTACCAACAAAAAGGTCATTCATTGAGAAGATCGCTATGGGTTTACTAGCGATATTCAACTTTACCCACTCAATCCCATCGAAAGCATATACCCCCTTGCGGTTAAGCACATACATCATATGATCGTTATCGCTCTGGATAACAGACCAATTCTGGTTGCTCATGGTTGACGGAAGCTCGAAATTAGATAGGAACGGAACTCCTTTTTGTGCTATTACAGCTGTAAGACACAGGCTGAAAGCCATAAAAAAGAATATTTTTTTTGATAGTCTGAGAATCATAGCTTATCAATTAATAATATTGTATAAAAATCGTTAAAAGAGTTTATTTATGAAACAATTTGATTGATTTATTGGCTAAAAAAAGCCTAGAATTTTATACTAGGCTTTACAATTCAATTAGATTAAGGGTTATAAAATTTTCATCTCATCAATAAGATTCTTTGCCCCAGCATACTTATCAACCACAAAAAGTACGTATCGAATATCAACAATTATGGTCCGTTGGGTTTCGAGCTCAAAGGAGTAATCGCATGCCATGGCCTCATGATTACCATCGAATGCAATACCAATAAGGTTTCCATTGGCATCAAGGGTAGGACTACCCGAATTACCACCTGTAATATCGTTATCGGTTAAAAAGCACACAGGAACGGTTCCGTCTACCCCATAGCGGCCATAATCCTTTGATTGAAAAAGTGTTTTAAGTTTCACCGGAATATTAAATACATCAACGTTAGGGTTCTCCTTCTCCATAATTCCATCCAAGGTGGTAAATGGCTTGTATTGAACACCATCAGTAGGTTTATACCCTATCACCTTACCATAGGTCAAACGCATGGTTGAGTTGGCATCGGGGTAATGCAACTTACCGCTCTCCATCTCAAGCAGCCCCTTGGTGTAGGCCTGCATAGCTCTTTCGTAATTCGACTTCAGAGGCCTGATGGTTCTAGACAATGAGTCGTATAGCAGATGGCAACTCTGAAAAAGCATAAATACAGGGTCCTTAACGATACTATCAACCACAGGGGTTTTAAGGAATTTCTTCAAATTTTCAGGTGATGTAAAGTAAGAGCGCTTATAGAAGCTCTGCGCATACAGCGGCATCATCTGCCTAATCTGCGGCTGGTTCTTAATGGCTTGAATCATTGGGATACTCGGGCAATCGGAGGTATTATCGAGCAAACTCTTTAGAGCTGTTGAGTATAGCCAAACATCGGGTTCGGCGTGATAATTCTCAAAAATTTTAGGAATACGCTTTTTAATCACTTTTACAGCTTTCTTCACATTCTTTTTGGCAAGCATTGCCGAAAAAAGTTCGTCGCAAGCGTTAATATTATTGCCAACATCAACAGGGTAGCTCAAAATAGCCGATAGTGAGCCCGAAACCTCCTCCCATTTATTCTCGCGATACGCTTTATAGTAATCATTGAGCATCGGGATCGATGAAAGGTATTTGGTGCGCGATGATGGCATACGAGATACCCAAGCCTTTAGGCTATCCTCACGGCTTTGAAGTTTCTCAACAACACCGTATCGAAACATCGACGCAGCTTGCCAAGTATCCTTCTGCCAAAAGTTAACGAGCATATCGTGCTTATCGGTATAGTCAACCTTTATTTTTGCATCCTTTGCCTGAGCCTCTTTTACAATTCTGATAAACTCACCCCAAACAGCATTTTTCCATGGAGCGAGAACATCACGTGCCTGTTTCGCTTCATAGGGGCTAGAATAGCGGTACGTAGTAGCTGGGTATCCGATTATCATGGCAAAATCGCCCTCTTTAACCCCATTCAACGAGATGTTAAGAAATCGCTTGGGAACATATGGAATATTCTTCGTGCTGTATGGTGCAGGTTTTCCATCGGATCCAGTATAAATTCGAAACATGCTAAAATCGCCTGTATGCCTTGGCCAATGCCAATTATCAACATCCCCACCAAAATTACCGATGGATGAGGGAGGTGCTGCAACTAACCGCACATCTAAAAACCGCTCGTAAAGGAACAGGTAAAAATAGTTATGATTGTACATCGATTTTACAATAGCATAGTATTTACCGTTCTGAGTGGATACGCTGGCAAGCGAATCCATCCTATTGTATAGTTTGCTGAAAAAATCGGGGTTCGATAGCTTATCGCTCATCCCATTTAGAATCTTATCAGTAACCTCCTCAACACCAACCAACAGCAATGCCGTTTTCCCTGGAATACTCAGCTCCTCCTTATGGCTCTTCGCAAAAAAACCATCCTTTAAGAGATTCCGTTCAGGTGTGCTGTGCATCTGGATGGCATCAACCCCACAATGGTGATTGGTCAGAAGCAACCCTTTGGCTGAAATTAGCTCGGCGGTACAAGATCCATCATCGAGCTGAACTACAGCATCCTTAATACTTGAATGGTTAATGCTGTATATATCTTCGGCCGTTAGCTTAATCCCCCTCGCCTCCATTTGAGCCATATTCTGGGTGATTAGATTAATTAACCACATCCCCTCATCGGCCATGCTAATATTCCACACGCATAGGAATGATATGATAATCGTTACTTTTTTCATTCTTAAGATTTTAATAAACCATTGATATTCTAAAATTAATAATGATTTTTCTTAGCACAATACTGTTTTTAAAAACTATTTTATCTTGCCAGTGTTGAGGATTAATCGTTTTGGTTATATGTTTTATAAAATAGCCTCATTCTTCATAGATTTTTGAGGAGAATACCATTTATAAGTATTGGACTCGCTTATGAACAAAGAACTTCCCATTGCATAATCGAACCCAATATCTTTTAGCATGTGTTAACAAACGTGGTTTATTTTCGTTCGTTATTTTGTCTTTTAAGTTCCTCAATCTGTTTTTGTTGTTCAATCACATACAAGGTAAGTTCCTCAATTTTTTGAAGAAGTTTATTTTGTATTTCACCAATATTAAAACCATTTTCTATAATTTCTTTAGCCGATGGTATATCTGGTAAATGTTGATTTGTTTTAATAAACTGCTCAACTTCATTTAGTGAACGAAGTTTGTATGAGGCTGTGAATACGTAATCAGCAGGAATAGCTAAATCCACTTTAACTTCTTTAGCATGAATGGTTCCATTTACTGTGAGTTCTGCATCTGGATTTGAAGTGCCTATTCCTACTCTCTTATTATAAAGATTTATGGACAGGGCATCAAAACTCGAAGCTCCTTCATAGGCGACTAAATGACCAGAAGGGTTTCCTGCTCCGTCTAATCTGTAGTTCAACCCTAATCCATAGTAAGCGGAGCTGCTAGCATTTGAGCCTATTCGAATGGCCTCATTTTGATTCCACGCATGTGGGACATCTACATCGAGTTTCGTTTGTGGAATTTTACCAACACCAATATTCTTACTAAATAAATTTATTGATAATGCGTCAAAACTTGAAGCACCTTCATAGGCTACTAAATGACCAGTAGGGCTTCCTGCTCCGTCTAATCTGTAGTTCAGCCCTAATCCATAGTAAGCGGAGCTGCTAGCATTTGAGCCTATTCGAATGGCTTCATTTTGATTACACGCATGTGGGACATCTACATCGAATTTCGTTTGTGGAATTTTACCAACACCAATATTCTTACTAAATAAATTTATTGATAATGCGTCAAAACTTGAATTGCCTTCATAGGCTACTAAATGACCAGTAGGGCTTCCTACACCGTCTAATCTATAGTTTAATCCTAAACCATAGTAAGCAGAGCTGTTAGCATTTGAACCTATTCGAATGGCTTCATTTTGATTCCACGCATGTAGAACATCAACATCAAATTTCGTTTGTGGAATTTTACCTAACCCAACATAACTATTATTTGAGTTATTAATTCCATTTACCCCATTTGGAATAAATAAATTTTGGGATTTTAACATTTGGATAGAACTTATAACCATCAAAAAAATTAATACACTATTTTTCATTATTTTCATTTTTAGTTTATCGTAAATGTATTATAATTGATAATTGACATGTTTACTAACTAATTGATACGTTTAATTATCGTCCTACACCTAAGGCACAAAACGAATAAAAATGATAGTCCAAGAAGCGTAACCCATAGAACCGATAAATTCCATTTCGATTGGCTATAGGTTGATGCGAGCTGCTTAGCGTTGAGATCGCCGCTAAAGTAATCGGCACTCGGAATCCTATTATAGTGCCACTTCCCAATTATTGTGCCCCTATTTATCAGCACTAGCCCTGGGTTTGCCCGAATTACTGTTTTAAGCATAATCCCATCGGCATTCAAGAAGGGGTATGCAGCACCTGTTCTGGCTATAAAAGCATCAATATCGCCTTTAGCAGAATTTGTAACACAGGCAAAACCATATCCTAAACTTTTTGCCTTAAAGTAGAGCTCGTTCAGCCTATCAACCGATTTTCGATTTGATTTATCGAGCCGATATGAAACAACCAAGAAGTAGTAGCTAGGGAATGAAAGAACTTCATCGGTCACCTCGTTTCCTTCGGTAGTTTGAAGGCTAAAACTCTCGATGGGCGGTGTGTAACCCTTTTTAACGAGCTCCGATTTTGCATCAACGTACTTCCAAGTGGTATCCTGCCAAGGGATATTGGTCTCGTTAAACTCCTTAACCTCTCCATCCTTTGTATAGTAAAGGGTGGTTTTATATACATCCGCCGGGGCACCCTCGGGGGTGCTCATCGCCTCAGGAATGTTTACACCAACCCTGTATGGTCTGAAATCGTATAGGGGCAATCGGGTGTATCCGATATATGGAGGTAAAAATGCAATAGCGAATAGAAGAACGAAAAGAACAACCTCCTGTAAAGCCAATTTACTTTGAGAAAGCAGCGTTCTCCACTTTAACAGAACGATTGCAGCCGCAAAAAATACAATATTCTTATAAAAGGTCTCCCAATTCGTCAGCTTAATGGCATCGCCAAAGCAACCGCAATCGTGCACGGGGTTAAATATGGCTAGCACAAAGGTTAGCGGTGTGAAGAATGCCATAAACAGAAAAGCTCCCCATGCGGCCAATCTTAGCCTTACCCCAAATAGTAGCAAAAGTCCTATAAATAGCTCGGCAGCGCATAGCGTAAACGATAGTACCAATGAAAGGGATTCCAAAAAATCGGCATGAAAAGCCTTAAAGTAATCATCGAGTTTATAGGCAAATCCTAGAGGATCAACCCCTTTAACAAAACCCGAAAAGATAAAAAGAAGTGCAAGCAGATAACGGCAAACATTAACCATGTGCTTCATATAGCATCGTTGTTATTAAGTTCCAATAATTGAATCAACCCTCTCCCGAATAAGATGAAATATCGCCTCGGGCTTTAAAACCTTATTCTCCTTATCGTAACAGCTAATCACCTTGAAACATGAATCGTACCCCTCCTGTTTAAGATAGACTTGGCGAACCTTCTCCTGAAATGAAAGATCCTTCTCATGGATATCCTCTTTCCCTTTTAGATATTCGCGATCCTCTCCTTTCCTATTCTCGGTTAGCCGATCAACCGTGAATTGGAATGGTACATCGAGGAAAAGGTTTAAATCGGGGCGAGGAATTTTATAGTAATCGAACTCCAAATCAACAATCCACCCCCTCAACCGAGCCTGATCAGCCTCATCGCTAAGCTTTGCGCACTGAAAGCCAACATTAGAATAGACATACCTATCGAGTATAACCGTTTCGCCCTTTTCGAGCCAACCCTTAATCATATTCGAGGCATCCATCCTATCGCAAGCGTAAAGTAATGCCACTACGTAGGGGTCAACCTGATTCACATCGCCCAATTCACCCCGAAGAAAGCGTGCAATCATCTCGCCAAAGAAGGGCGATTCCATTCTCGGAAAATGCAGGTAGCTGTTCTTAATGCCCCTCTTGCTGAGATATTCCGACAATAAACGAATTTGCGTCGATTTACCCGCTCCATCAAGCCCTTCTATAACGATTAAAGCCATACTCTTATTGGTCTTATGATTCAAATAATACTTTTCAAAGGCTAATTTGAGGTAGAAATAATAAAACTTTAGTATTTTTAAACCGAAATTAGCGAATTGAGCAACTCCAAAATTGCTCTGCAAGATAGAAAAAAATGGAAAAAGTCGTGTCATTATTTCAAGGAAGACAATCATTATTGAGCCATGGAAAACTAATTGATATTTCCAAGCCCTTGATAATGGGCGTAATCAATGTAACCAACGATTCATTCTTCGATGGTAGCCAGTTCCGTTTGAGGTCAAGAATTGCCCGAAGAGCCGAGCAGATACTTACCCAAGGGGGAGCAATCATTGACATTGGGGCATGTTCTACACGCCCAGGATCGATACCCGTTGAAGAGGGACAGGAAATTAAACGTCTAGCGAAGGCTTTATCGGTAATTCGCAAAAATTATCCCGAAGCAATTATTTCTATCGACACCTTTCGGTCGAATGTGGTAAAGGTTATCCATTCAAATTTTGGTATCGATATAGTAAACGATATATCAGCAGGAGAACTAGATGCCCAAATGTTTCAGACCGTTGCCGATCTAAAGCTAACTTATGTTCTTATGCACATGAAAGGCACTCCTTTTAACATGCAAGAGAATCCTAAGTACGAAAATGATATCATTAAGGAGCTATTCGGTTTTTTCACCCTTAGGGTTGAGAAATTAAAGCTAATGGGCGTTAAGGACATGATCATCGATCCTGGCTTTGGCTTCGGTAAAAATGCCGATCACAACTACACCCTTTTAAAGAACCTTGAAGCGTTTAAAATTTTTGAGTTGCCTATTCTTGCCGGATTGTCTCGCAAATCGATGATATATAAAACCCTCGGCACATGCCCTAGTAAAGCGCTAAACGGTACAACCATACTCAACACCATAGCGATACAAAATGGGGCTAAAATATTAAGGGTTCACGATGTAAAGGAGGCAGCAGAGGTGATCAAACTTACTGAATTCTTAAATAGTCAACCTAATATCTTATAGATTTCGTAACATCAAAGATAGCAGTTCTACTATGCAGAGA
This sequence comes from Bacteroidales bacterium, assembly GCA_003818205.1. GTDB lineage: Bacteria > Bacteroidota > Bacteroidia > Bacteroidales > Tenuifilaceae > UBA8529. Next base: position 5,851 of record RPRQ01000056.1, on the reverse strand, counting down.
ACTGACAACCGACAACAAAGAACCAACAACTGATACCCAACAATGCTCCAGCTATTCATTTTAACATTTATTCCCTTTAGAGTACTCGATATAATCGATATCTTTTTGGTTGCGTTCCTACTTTATCAGATTTATATGCTTATTAGGGGTACTGTAGCCATAAATATCTTTATAGGAATCTTCGTGCTATACATGATCTGGCTCGTGGTTAAAGTGCTTAACATGGAACTTTTAAGTAGCATTCTAGGTCAGATCATCGGCGTTGGTGTAATTGCCTTAATCATAGTATTTCAACAGGAAATTCGTAGGTTTCTGTTGTACATTGGCACCCGCTACCTATCGAAAAACCGCTTTTCGATTGAGAATTGGCTATTCCCAAAGCAAAAGAATCTTGTAGCCCCTGTTAATATTGAAGCCATTGTAAAGGCCTGCCGAAACATGTCGGAGTCAAAAACAGGTGCGCTTATCGTAATAGCCCGAAAATCGGAGCTGCAATACTACGCCGAAACAGGTGATATCATTGAAGCAGAAACATCGAGCCGATTAATCGAAAATATCTTCTTTAAGAATAGTCCCTTACACGATGGTGCGCTAATCATTATAAATGATAAAATCCGCGCCGTTCGTTGCATCCTTCCGGTTACCGAAAACCTGAATATTCCTGCCCATTTCGGCATGAGGCATCGTGCAGCGCTAGGCATTAGCGAACATACCGATGCGCTAATAGTAGTGGTTTCGGAGGAAACGGGTAAGATCAGCTTTGGGTTTGAAGGTGAAATCAAGTATGGAATTTCGAGCATTGAGCTACGCCAACTGCTTGAGGAATATCTTATTAACGACAATAATCCGCTAAGAGATTAGAGAATCAAATTCTCGCTATTTCTCCTTGCCTTCCATTTCTCTTTAATCCCAATCTTCTTCTCCTTACCATGAATAAGCCTTTCTATATTCTTCTGATGCGTGAAAAGCATAAGAATAGCAAGGATAAATGCAAAGATTACAAGCGATGGGTACTCCGTTCGATATAAAAAAATCAGTACAGCAGGAAAGGTGAATCCTGCAATCATTGAGCTTAACGATACATAACCAAATATCAGAAGGGTTACCACCCAAACCAATAGCACGAATAGCGCACCATAGGGGTGAATTGCAAACACAACGCCCGAAAGAGTTGCAACACCTTTACCGCCTCTAAAGTCTGCCAAAACAGGAAAAATATGACCAATCATGGCTGCAAGCCCGAGGTAAAGCTGAAAGTTAACAAACAGACCTGTTTCAGGGATATAAAAATCGGTGAAGTAGAGAAGCTTAACTGCCGTAAAACCTTTTAGCATATCGATAATAAAAACAAGAATACCAGCCTTTGCCCCAAGGGTTCGCATGGCATTGGTCGCTCCTGCATTCCCACTGCCATAATCCCGCACATCAATTCCATAGAAAAGTTTACCTATCCAAACCGAAGTTGGTATCGATCCTATTAGATAGGCCAACAGGATGATAAGAATCTTATAAAAATCGTCTATTACCACAGTCCCAAATTTTTCGCAAAATAGAGAATAATTTTTCGTGAATCAAAGCGAAAAACAACAAATACTTGAGTTGAGATAATATGTAATAAAAGCAAAAAATATTTAGCCAATTAATACCTGATATATAACATATTGATTTTTTTTAATGATTTTGGAATCATTTAATCATATTTTTCTACTTTTGTCATCGATATGTATATATTTACATATCAAAAAAAATCTTAAAATACTAAATTTTAAATACTTACAAAAAATGAAATCAATTACTAAAATTCTTCTTCTTTGCTTTACAGCAACGCTTATCGTTGCATCATGTAAGAAAGATGACAATGGGCCTGATAAGATAATTGTGAAACTTGGGGCGCAGTCCAATGCAACCATTGGAAGTTTTTATTCGCTCGGTGAGAACAAAGTTTACACCCAAGAATTAGCGGCGGAGAATCAGGATACCATTGATTTTCTATGCTTTTACGAACATGCAGAACCAAATAGAATCAATGATATCACCTTAGCTTCACCTGGGGCAACCATTACAGGTATTTTTACCGGAACAACTGAACCAAATTCATGGACAACAAAAAATTTAACAAAATTCCAAGATCCTTCTACCGAAATAACTATTGAAGAATTCGATTTGCTAGATCAAAATGATGCAACGATTGATAGCTATTTTGATAATACGGTTACCGGAGGAAATAAAAAAGCAAAATTACTAACCGCAGGAGATATATACGCATTCAAAACCTGTGATAACATTTATGGTTTGCTAAAAGTTATCAGTGTTGGTCAAAACCCCGATGGTTACGTTGAGTTTGAGGTTAAGTACAAGAAATAATCAGTCCACTTTACATATTATTGGCTGCATTCTGCTCAACATGCAGATTGCAGCCAATTTATTTTAAATGATATGAAGATAAAAATTCTTGCTTGCACTTTTCTCGGTTTATTGTTCCTCGCAATGGGTTGCAAAAAAGAGGATAAAACAACCATTGAGCCAAAAATAATTCTGAAAAATGGGGCTGATTATTCTATCGATGAACAGCTAGTACCTGTTGGTGGCAAACTCAAATTTGGAATTACGGCATCAGATGGAGGAGCAATCATCACAAATCTTCGAATCCAGCGGATTGCCGATGGTAAACTAATCACAGAGTTGGATAAAGGTTTATACATAAAGAATGGAGGTTTGGACTTTGATTATTCAGCAAACAAATCTTCTGCAAATCAGGAGATTTGGCAATTCTTTGTAATGAACTCCAACCGCGATTCTGCAATCACTACAATTACCATAAACCTTGGTGCTGGATCTGCTTATGGTGAAATATACCACTACCCCTCAATAAAGATAGGTATGCAAAGCAATACCGAATACCCCAACTACCTTGATCTGCACATAGGTACTCTTTTTACTAAAGCCAATGTAACAGGTCATGAGGCAGATGTTGACCTAGTAGGTTTTGTGTACACCACAAGCGGTATTCTCTCTCCTACCCTCTGCTGCCCCGGTTATACTGGAAGCAGTTCGGTTACAGGAAGTGATCGTTACCCCGAAATTGAAGCATGGAGCGTTAAACGATTAACCCAATACGATTATTTCTCCTCCGACAACAATCTTGTTAATCCGGTAAAATTCAATCAAGCAGCGAATGATAGCTTGCTTGTTGCATCTTATAAGCCAGAAAGTGTAAGCGGGCTTTGTAAGTACTGTAACGCTGGAAAAATAATTCCATTTAGAACCGAAGATGGTAAGTACGGCTTAGCTCGCGTTATTCACGCAGACTTAGCCAATGGTGGATACATGGAGTTAGATGTAAAAATTCAGAAATAGTAACAATCATGAAATTCAAACTACTTATTATTCTTTTTCTCCCCTTTTTAACAAATGGTCAAAGTTTATCAGGGTTTATTAAGGATTCAGAAACCGGATTACCCTTAGCAGGTGTCAATGTAATTATCCATGAGCGAGGAGCTGTAACTGATGCAAATGGATTCTTCAAACTTGACATAAACCCAACAGGAAAACAAACGGTTACTTTCTCTAGCATTGGCTATAAAAAGCAAAACAAGACTATAACTATTTCTGCGAATGAAAATATCACCATAGAGATTCAAATGGTTAAAGATGAGGTTTACATTGATGAATTGGTGGTAGCAGCAACCCGAACCGAAAACCGCATAAGTCAGATTCCAGGTAGAATAAATATGATTTCAGCTGAACGAATCTCGATGGTTGCAGCCCAAAACATTGATGAATATCTTCAACTTCTACCAGGGGTTCAGGTAAGCCGCTCGTTTGGCATCTTCTCCACAAAATCATCGGTAACCATGCGCGGGTTAAGCGGAAACGAGCAGGCTCGCACCCTTGTACTACTCGATGGAATACCCGTGAATAAAGCCGATGGTGGTTCTGTTAACTGGAACCTAATCTCAACCAATGCCATTGAACGGATTGAGGTTGTTAAAGGCCCTGGCTCTGCCCTTTACGGGGGTAATGCAATGGGAGGTATCATCAACGTTGTTACTCAAAAACCGTCTAAAGAAATTCAGGGTGATGTTACGGCTGAATACGGAACCTTTAACACAAAAATTGTAAGGCTTAACCTCGCAGGTAAATTTGGGGAAGAGGTAAACAAGGGCTTCTACTGGACAACCAACGGCTTTTACCAGAAGAGCGATGGCTATATCACCCAGTCAGAAGCGGATAGGAATATCAACCCATTCATCATTAAATCTAATGTGGATGAGAAAGCCCTAAATTTTAAGGTTGGTTACAATAACTCCGAGAAGTTTAATGCAGAGGTCAACCTAAGTATCTACGATGGGATAAGAGGAACAGGCGAAAAGGTTTACCAACCCAATGGTAATGAAACGGAATATCTCACCTATCAATTAAGAACAAACCTTAATGGTAAAATTGGTGGTTTAAAGTGGAACACATCTCTTTTTTACATAGATGAGCACTACATGAAGGTTAACGAGAGTAAGAAGGATGATTATACTTGGTATAACGTAACCTCCATTCGCAGAGATTTAGGGTTGCTCTCAAGTGCCAACTATTCAGTAGGTAAACAATCGTTAACCGCAGGTTTCGACATTCGTAATGGGCAGGTTGATGCATCGGATATCTACTATACATCAACCGATAAGGTTGATAATAATGGGAAAATGAACTTTTACGGGTTTTATGCTCAGGATGATTACTCCGTTACAGAAAAATTCAAACTCCTTGTTGGTGTTCGTTATGATTTAGCAACGTTTTACGATGGAAAGTTTAAAACCTATCACCCATCAGCCGAATCAACATTCCTTAGAGATTATGAGTTCTCGGGATTGGATGATGTTCAATGGGGAGCTTTTAGCCCTCGTATATCACTACAATACCGCCCGAATGACAACTTTAGAGTTTATGGAGGTTACAGCCGAGGATTCAGACCATCGGTGCTTGATGACCTTTGCCGCACAGGGCGAGTAAAAGGAGGAATGAAAGTTGCTAACCCTAATCTTGACCCTGAATACCTCGACAACTTTGAAGCTGGAGTCGATTACTCACCTTTAAAGGCTTTGAAACTATCCACAAGTTTATTCTACTCTATTGGGAGCGATTTTCTTTACTACGTTTCAACAGGCGACAGCATTGATATGGGGTTTGGCGATAGACCGATTATGGTTCGCTCAAACATCTCCAATGTAAATATCTACGGAGCCGAATTTGACATATCGTATAGCCCATCATCAACCCTTACAATGTTTGCAAATTACGCATACAACCATGCACAAATATCGGATTACAAACCCATGTCGGGGGATGACCCAGTTGATTTGAGCAATAATTTTTTAACGGATGTGCCTCAACACTCCTTTGCTTTAGGGGTATTCGTTAAAACAAGCGTAGTTAATATAGGTCTTACATGTCGTTATACAGGCGAAATGTATGTGAACGATCAAAATATTTACGACGAAATAGTACTATCGAATAAATATCCTGCATGGATTACAACCGACCTTAAGCTATCGCATGAATTTTATAAGCTAATCAATGCAAGCCTTAACGTTCAAGACATCTTCGATAAAAAGATTTATGATAGTAAAGGGGCTATTGGTCCTGGCCGATTCATAACCTTTGGCCTTGGCGTAAGAATCTAACAAACTGTTTTTTCATTACCTCGACAAAGAAATTTCACACAGAGAAAAAAAGGTTATTCGACAAAAGGTATGGAAAGGAAGAGATATAATCTGGTTTTGCTCCAATATTGACCCCAGAGGGGTCGGATGTTTATAGAAACAATGCCCATTTATGGTGCGACCCCGGCTGGGGTCGAATG
>RPRQ01000055.1 GCA_003818205.1 Bacteroidales bacterium | reverse complement strand
CATGGAATATCATTTTCACGAATTAAGCATTTCAAATCGACACGTAACCAAAAAACGCTACAAGTATAGATTTTACAATGATTTCAAAGAACGTATTTTAATTTATAGTGGACACTAGTGATTAAATTTCACTAGTAACCGACTAAAATTCTATTTCGTCCCTATGAGACTTCATTAAATTTATATTTTGCTAATTTTATCATGGTGTTTAATAACTAAATAAAGTTCATCGTCAAACTCATCAGGGAAAAAATCATTTTCCACTTTTTTGCTAAACCCCTTAAAATTGGTATCAATGGAATTATGTATAGTAATATCAGGCATTATAAAAACATTCTCTGCTATTTCGGTAATGGCATCCACATAAACCATCCTGTTCTTGAGAAGTTCTTCGTTGTATTTAGTTCCGACAAAGCGTTTTTTACCACTGTATTTAGGAATAAAGATATTCTGTTTGGCGTACACTTTTGCCCTGCTGTTGTTTTCTAGAAATGGATTCAACCCTCCTGTATGGTCGTAATGTCCATGTGATAATACAAGGTTATTAACTTCATTTATATTCATTTCTAGTTTCTTGGCATTTTGAATAAATAACCCTGTTTGCCCAGTGTCGAATAGAATTTTGTTTGTCCGTTTCAATATAAAATGACAAGCCATGTTCGGCAAACAAGCCCTCTTCTGAAACGTAGTTTTCAATTAAAGTAACTATTTTCATCTAAGCATCATTTAGCAATTAGCAATTTTTAGTTGCAATCAAAACATCAATACTATAATGGTCAATACAAATCATATATTATTAATTACCAGACAATTGCAAATTATATCCGTATAAAAAGCCTATCACTCAATCTCTGTTAATTAGCTATTACAAAAACTAATTCAAAGGTTATCAATAAAATATCATCACCATTTTGTATTTCGTTTGGTACACTTGCACTTAGTTTTCGGTTTCTTCTTTTTAACCTCTGTACTTCTATTTAAACTTTTAGAGCAAGAGCTTAAAATTGGAGATGCTAAGAATAGGGCAAGAACCAAGTAAAGAAAAAGTGGTTTTATTTTTAACAGCCGATTTCTTTTTGTTTGCATTTCATAGAGTTTAGGATTATCACTATTTACCTTAATGGCACTTTAGGATGCTAGGCATTTCGGGTTTACCTAAATCTTGTCCATTTAATCCTTTATACTTTTCATCAGGATTATACTTAATGCCCAATTTATCGAGTAATGGTTCAACAGCTACTTGATGCACCTGTAAACCAATATCCCAAGGGTTGTAGCCCAATAAAAGCCCAGCTAATTCTTCATAGGTAAGAACTGGGATACCATAGCCATTTTCGCCATAGGTTTTTCCCTCCATTTCACTAATAACATACTGCCAACGATCGAGGAAGAAGGTACAACCCGGGCAGTTGGCAATAATTAAATCGGGGTGATAGGGTTGCATAGAGTCAAACTTCATCTTCGAATTGCTGAGCGAATACCCCCTATTCGATTTAAGAAGATACTGCCTAAAACCAAAGCCACAACAATGACGACGTTCAGGATAATCGACCTGACTACCGCCCCACTCATCGATCATACCTGCAAGCACATAGGGAAATTCAGCTCCCCCAATCCCCTTTTCAGGAAAAATCTTTGCGTAATGACAACCAATGTGATCAACCACCTTTAATGGTAATCCAGCTTGCTGATTTGTTAATTGGAGTAAAGCTTTTTCCGATATTTCTTTGCGGAACTTATATATCAAATCGCTTGTATGTACAAGGTTTTTGGGTATTTTAAATGTTTTTCCAGTGGCTCTCAGTAAGGCTTCGCGAGCCTCTTTTTCCTTTTCAGGGAAATGCTTCCAGGTTTCAAGCACCTCGCTATAAATGCCAAAAGAGGTGACACACGAACATACGAAGTTCTCGTATCCAGCTTCGTTCATCAATGAGAACTGGCGAGCAACAACAGTTGAAGTGGTTTCGAATGGAATAATACCAGAGTGATATGCAATTCCTGTACATGTGGTCTGCTGAGCATCATCAAAAATATTTTTACCCAACTCTTTGGCAATGATTTTCAGAAATAGCTCTTCGGCAGCGGGGAAAAAATTCTGCCGAATACAGCTTCGAGCAAAATAGTAGTTGTCATCAGCAATATCTTTCTGATAGTCCTCCCAGGCTTGGTTTCTAATCTTTTCTTTCATCGTGCTCCTAATTAAACTATTCTTCGTACATCTTTTTAAAATACTCGTCATTGCCTTTACTAAAAGGAATATCCATTTTTATGGCATTCAAGCGGCTATACTCTTCAATTTTATCGAAACGTTCTGTTGCGCCTGTTTCGTCGAATATTTTTTTAAGGTCATTGAGCGATTCGTTCGAAGTTTGGCGTAAAGTTCCACTTTGATCCTTTTTGTAGCTAGCACCAAGTCTGTTCATTACACTTTCCTTGTTTTCCCTAAGCCAATCCCATACAGGACCTTGCTCGGGGTACATATCAGTATTCACTTCGTCGATATAAACGCAATACCCGTATTGCAGAATGTGGTCGCCAACCGTTCGTTTAATAGCTAGCTGCTTCTGTCCCTGCTTGCTTTCGATAAAAAAACCCGTTTCAACTGATAATGCCCGTAATGCTTGAATGATATAACCAGGAACATTTTCCCTTGGGCAGCGTGTTTTACACGAAAGGCACTCCCCGCATCGCCAGATGGTATCGCTTTTTAGTAGCAGCTCCAGCTCCTTTTCATTCCCTTGCTGAACGGTATCAACGACCATTCTGGGGTCATAATCGCTAACTGCAGCAGCAGGACAAATGGCAGTGCATGTGCCACAGTTGATGCAGGCTTTTAAGCCTTCAATAACACGAATGTCTTTATGCAGCAGTTCTATTAGTTTCGACATTTCGAGATTTTATTTGTGATATACTAAGTTTTCGATGAAATGCTATCCGTAATTGCCAAATTTACAAATTCGGGAACAAGGCAAGGTTTTCGATTTTCTTTTTTCACAAAAGCCAGTTCCGTTTCCGCTTCATTAACTAAAACGCCATCCAAGGTATATAGTTTGTAATGGAACCAAATTCTTGACCCTTTTATTGTTTTAAGAGTTGTGATTATCGTAACTATATCATCGTAATGAATGGCCTTGATATAATGCGTATTTATTCGGATAACTGGTACAATGTAGCCCTCATTTTCTATGGATTTATAAGAAATTCCAAGGCTACGAAATAATTCCCAGCGAGCAGTTTCGTAGTATTTCAGGTAATTTGAGTGATGAACAATACCCATTTGATCGGTATCGGAATACAGCACCCTTATATCTGTTTTGTATGAGATCATTTTCCCAAAGTATGAATAATAGACAATAATTACCTCTCGAAAACTTAATATTTTCAAGAGGTAAATAATTTAGCTATGCGCTCAAAATCTCATTTTAGCAGCAATAATTTCAGCAGCCTTAATTAATGGGTAAGCTGCGGGCGATGCCGTTAGGCATGGATGTGTTCCTATCTGAGATATAAGCAACGAGTTAATGGTCATACGATTTTCAATGATTAGACCAATTACGTTGGTGAGTTCCCCTGCACTTAATCCACCAATAACTTCACCTCCGATTATTACGCCGGATTGACGAGCCGTAATGAGCTTTACAGTTTGCTTATGCGCATCGGGAAGTTTACCTGGATGGCGATCAATCCCCTCAAACATACCCGTTAAGCAATCTATATTCTCCTCCTTTGCCCTTGCCTCAGTTAAACCAGCAGTCCCAAAACCAGTATTTCCAATAGCCGTAGAATAAATGGCGATGGTACCACTGAATGTTTTAACCACATTTAAGTTGAACAGGTTCATTCCTGCCATGCGCGCTTCGGCACAGGCAGTCGAAGCGAGCATTGTAGGAACACGACGACGGGTGATAAAATCGCGTTTCTGAGCGCAATCGCCGATTGCAAAAATATCGGGGGTATGAGTACGCATATACTCATCAACCGCAATAAAATTATCCTCATCGACAAATATTCCTGCTTTTTTGGCTAGTTCAGTGTTAGGTTTGTATCCCATCGAAAGGATTACAGCATCTGCCTCAAGGATATTTCCATTTTCAAGAATAACCCCTTTTACGGATTTCTCACCCGATATTTCTTTTATCCCATTACTCGTAATAACTTTAATACCACTTTGAACTAAAAGTTCCTCGATTTTTACCGATAGTTCCACATCAAAGGCAAGACTAAGAATGCTTGGTAACTTTTCAACAAGAGTTACATCATGCCCGTGTTTACGAAGTTCATCGGAGAATTCAACGCCAATAAAACCAGCTCCAATCACCACAACCTTTTTACAGGTGTTGAGCTTTTCTTTCATGTCATCAAGGTAGATCCTATCTTTAGGGATTAGAAATACGTTCTCCTTCTCGGCTCCTTTTAACCACTTGGGTTTTACAGGTGTTGATCCGGTTGCAATAACCAATTTTTGGTACTGAAATATATCACCTCCGGCAAGGGTAACCGTTTTATTCTCCTTATCGATTGAAACAACCTCATCAACAATTGATTTGACCTCTTTTTTTAGAAGCGTATCATCAACAGGCATAATATTCTGAGCACTGCTTTCCAATGTGCCGAAAATGTATGGAATACCGCAAGGTACCATAACATCTTTTTGTTTTTTTACTAGAGTAAAACTCTTCTCAGGCCAAGAAGTTTTTCCGGTAACAGCGGCAACCATTCCAGCTGCGCTGCCACCTATTACAAGTACATCAGTTTTTTTCATGTGTTTAAAATTTGTTAAGTTTCAGAATGTCAGTGGTATTTATTTCCGATTTTATGTTTGAGAACAAGTATGCACACATGATATACCCATATTTTAATAATTGCGTTTGGTCCCGCTATAGCGGGATGGGTATTTCATATTCTTATCAGTTATATATTTGATAATCCATACTTTAAATCATTAATAATATCATCAACATCTTCAATCCCTACCGAAAATCGAACTAAATCATCGGTAATTCCTGCAGCATTTTTATTCTCTTTACTAACCCCTGCATGAGTCATCGAAGCTGGATGTTGGATAAGAGTTTCTACCCCACCCAATGAAACGGCTAGTATTGCCAAATGAACATTATCCATTAACTTTCTTCCTGCCTCATATCCACCTTTCAGACCAAAACTCATCATCGAGCCAAATCCGTTCATTTGTTTTTTTGCTAGCTCAAATTGTGGGTGAGATTCAAGTCCAGGGTATTTAATCCATGCAACCTTGGGGTGCGATTGTAAGTATTCTGCAACTTTCATGGCATTCTCTTGCGCACGTTCAATTCGTATGGCTAAAGTTTTTACACCGCGGAGCACCATGAATGCTTGGGTAGGATCCATATTACAACCCATGTAAACCATTGAGTGACGAATCTTCTTATATATTTCAGGGTCTTTTGCCACAATAACTCCACCAACAATATCGGCATGTCCGTTGATAAATTTGGTAATTGAATGCAGGACAACGTCTGCACCAAAATCTAGCGGTTTTTGTAAATATGGTGAGCAGAAAGTATTATCCACAACCAGCAAAAGATTATGTTCTTTAGCAATCTTTGAACAAGTTGCAATATCGGTAATATCCATAGTTGGATTTGCTGGCGTTTCAATGTATAAAACCTTTGTATTAGGCCTTATAGCAGCAATAATATTTTCAACTTTGGATGTGTTCACAAAACTTGCTTCAACATTATACCTTGAAAAATCTTGCTCAAGCAATCCCCTAGCTGGTCCATATACAGCATCGGAGCTAATAATATGACTTTCAGCACCAAGCAACGCCATATAAACGCTACTTACAGCACCCATCCCTGAACTTGTTGCAATGCCATCAAATCCGTTTTCCAACTCAGCTATGTTCTGCTCAAAAGCCCTTATGGTTGGATTCCCAATGCGTGTGTATATATAACCATCGCTTTTCCCAGAGAAACAATCGGCTCCATGCTGAGCATTTTTAAACCTAAAAGTAGATGTTTGGTAAATTGGTACAGTAGCACTTCCGAACTCATCATCAAATGCGCCAGCATGAATTAACTTGGTATTAAAACCTTTGTCTTTTGTTTTCATTTAGTTTTTTTGTCTATTTCAGTTAAAAATTCACCACTTAATATCGATTAAAACGAGCAATTACAGTTCTATTCCCGATTACTTTCTCATTCATTTTAATAAGAATTTCTGTTTTTAAAGGCAAGAATATATCTACTCTTGAACCAAATTTTATAAACCCTAAATCGTCACCCTGCGCTACCTTTTTACCATTCTTCGCATAGCAAACAACTCTTCGTGCTACAGCGCCAGCTATTTGCTTTATCATTACCAAGATTCCCTCATCTGTTTCAATTGCCGTTGAATGGTGCTCATTAAGTTCCGATGATTTTGGGTAGCTGGCAATGAAATATCGACCTGGGTGATATTTGGAATACCGAATAGTTCCACTAACCGAATAGCGATTCACATGTATATTGGTGATTGACATAAATATTGAAACTTTTAAGCAGTTCTGGCTTAAATACTCTTTTTCAAATACCTCTTCGATAGCCACAATTCGCCCATCGGCAGGGGCGAACACCAATTTACTATTAGGGATGACCTCCCTCTTAGGATTTCTGAAAAACAGAAGCAAAAAGGAAAGTAGAAAAAGACCTGTTAAACCAATGGTATAAATAAAATAGTGATTGTAAGCTACAGCTTGAAGTGCTGCAAGATATAGTATCAAATATGCAAATAATCCGATGAATACTATTCTTTGACCTGCTGGGTGAATAAAATGATTCATAGTTTTATTATTAAAAATTCAATATTTGTCCGGTTTTTACCTGATGTATTTTAAACTCATTGTAAAATACAGCCAAGGCTGGCAGTTCCGTACAATGAGATGGGTACAGTTTATCTACCCCGATTTGCTTTAAATATTCAACTGTTTTTTTGGTTTGTAAGTCATCTTTCTTTAAGTGGAAGCCACCAATGATTGCTTTAACTTTATTGATTCCGCTTACCTTTTGAGCATATTTAACGATATTACAAATTCCGGAATGGGAGCAGCCCGTAACCACTATTAGCTCATTATTCTGAATGATTGCCAACGCAGAATCATCGGGGATAAAATCATCTTCTCCTTGTTCGTCAACAAATGCAGTGTTCTGCGATTCGAAGTGGTTATTGCGTGGGATTTCTCCTAAAAAAATGATGTGTTCTGATAGATAAAATGGGGTTTTGGTTTCTATAACTGTGAACTTTTCTTCCAACTCAAACTTTGATAAACAAAGACCTATATTATCTCCTCCACCTTTTCGATACCTTTTTGTAAATACGGACGGGTGAGCAATAAATGTTTTACCATTAAGAAACTGTAAGCCATCTCCATGATCCCAATGGCCATGGCTGAGCACAACTGTCTTTACATCATTTTGAACATCAATCCCTAAATCCAAACCATTCTTTAAAAAGATATCGCTGTGACCCGTATCGAATAGAATTTTTTCGTCATCACGCTCAATTAGGTATGATAACCCATGCTCGGCAAGAAATTTACCGCCAGCCGTATTTTCGGTTAAAACAGTTAGTCTCATGCGATAATGTTGTTTTTAATTTCAAAAACATTATGGTTCGAATCGCTGATAAAGTAAGTCTTTGTATTATCGTTCTTTTTGCGAGTATATACACGAAAACCGGCTGAATTGGCTTTGCTAGCTATCTCATCGGCTATATCGGAATGGATGCATATATGATTAAAGGTTTGTGTAACGGCACTGCTATCAACAAAAAACTCCATTTCAATACCTTCACATCTGGTATAGATTATCCTAACCGCTTTGGACAGATTGAAAATTGAGAATGCTTCTTCTTTGGAAAGGTTGAATTCTCTTATGATTACACACCTAAGAATATCAATATAAAAAAGCTGAAGGTCTTTCTCAGCTATTTGTAATCCGATATGATGTATTCTGTTAGCCATCTTAGTATTCAATCCCTTTTCTTGCCTCAACGCCTTGGTTATAGTAATGCTTAATCTCTTTCATTTCGGTAACTAGATCTGCCATTTCGATTAGCTCATTGGGAGCATATCTACCCGTTAAAACTATTTCAACAGACTCTGGCTTTGATTTCAGCATATTAATCACTTCATCAACAGAGAATAACTTGTAGTAAAGCACTATACAAACCTCATCGAGAATTACAACATCGTAAAGGTTTGAAGCGATAATTTCCGAAACTTCCAGCAACCCTTTTTGGGCAGCCTCGATGTCCTTATTGGTAGGTTCGTTAACAATAAAACAATCCAATCCATACTGTAAAAGCGTAATGCCTGGCAGATATTTTTTAATTGCTACAATCTCTGAGTAGGGCATTCCCTTTACGAACTGAGCAATAAATACCTGTTTCCCTGCACCTACGGCTCTTATTGCTAAACCTAAAGCAGCAGTTGTTTTCCCCTTGCCGGTGCCGGTGTAAACATGGATATATCCTATTTGCTTTTGAGTGCTTTCCATTCGACTTTAATTCAATCTGAATAATTACTATTGAATATTTAACTGAATAACTGTAAACACTTACTGTAAGGTATTCCTACAACAACCAAATTATCTTTCACCCCTCCATATTTTCTCGATTCTGGGCAGCCATAGGAAATGCTCATCACATCATACTTATAGGTTCGAACAAAAATATTTCCGCAAACCGAGAGGAAGGTATAGGGTTTAATGGTAGGGAATTTATTAAATTTCTGGGTGTATTCTCTCATTAAGTCCAGAACATCCTTCGGCTCCATATACATGATATACATATCGGGTTGAACCTCTTTTTCCAGCTCTTCACTTATACCCAAAAGAACATTATTTACAGGAGTATCAAAGATTGGTGTATCATCAAGTACATATTTAACAGTTTTTGGTATTACTTGACTTTCCTGAGAAATGTGCTGCATTAAATCATTGTCATTCCTGAGAATACCTAAACTACGTTTAGAGCCCAAACACGATAAATTTTGGGGATTAAAAAGTAATGGTATATGAAAAGAATCGTTTACAGCCTCACAAAAACGTAAACTTTTGAGCGGTGAATTTTCAAATTCCTTCTCGTAGTTTACTTTTATGCCGGTACATAAAGGGCCAAATCGTTTCTTTAATTTTGAAATCATTGCTGGTTTTGCTTTTTGTACTTCGAAATGCAATTACTTACGTCTTTCATTTCAAAGCGGTACTGCTTTTTTAACCTTCCCAACTTCACGCTTGCCAAATCATGGGGAATATTAAGGCAATTACAGAGGTAATCGCAGGGTACGTTGTACTTTTCTGCGATTTCTAGCAGCAATTGTGAACCGTAAACATCGTATTCTTTACTATCGTGGTGAAACGCGCTATCTTTAAGCACTTGCTTATCGTCACGAATTGCTTTAGGATTGTTCGTGTTCGCTAAAGAATGAGAGTTGCCTTTATTGCTAACAGATTGATGACTCTCAAACTCATTAACTTCGATGCTTGTAATATCCGATCGGTTTTGGTGTAAGTTTTTATGCGATACTACCTCGGGTTTGATTAAAAATGCGAAAAAGAAAAGAAATGCTCCTATTGCTGAAATTAGTATCGTTGTTATAATCCTAATCTCTTTTTTGGGGATCAATTTCTGAAAATAGCATACGATCATACTCCAATGAAGAATAACGTGTATCACCATCAGCAGCAGAAATACAAAACCTATCCACAGATGAATCTCACCCCATTGGTGACGATCAAGCCCAAGAAACTCAAGGCCGATGTTATTGCCGTAAACTTGCTTTACCTGACTTCCTGGAATTAATATATAACTCATAAGAAACCCGATTCCTGCTATTGGCATCAACAAAACAAACAGTATCAGATCGATGCTCAGGTTGAGTTTAAATTTGTCCTTAATTATACGTGGCAACATATTCATGGCGATGATCTATTTTTTTGATGCTTTAACTATCTTTTTCAGCTTGCTAGCCAGCTGAATTCGCTTTAAAGGGTTTATTCTATCGATGAAAAGCACACCAATCAAATGGTCGAATTCATGCTGAAATATTCTTGCTTCTAGCCCTTCAAGTTCTTTCTCAATACTACTAAATTGGAGATCGTGGTATTTTACGCGGATTCTTTCAGGTCGCTCAACTTCCTCATATATTTCAGGAATACTCAGGCATCCTTCCGAGTATACTATTAGCTCCTCGCTTCGCCAAACAATGGATGGGTTAATGTAAACCTGTTTTATAGTTTCAATGGAGTTGTCCTTCTGGGTAATAAGTGATGTGTCTATTACAAAAATTCTCTTCAAAACACCTATCTGAGGGCCAGCCAATCCAATCCCATTGGAATTGCTAAGGGTTTCAAATAGGTTTTCCGATAGAAGAACGAAATCTTCCTTCTCAGATATTTCGGCAGATTTTTTCCTTAGAACCGATGAACCATATTTATAAATTGATGCAATCATTGTAAATAATTAGTGTTGTCTCACATAGTATTTATGCGAGTTGTAATGCGTCTCCTTTATTTGCTGCTTACTTATTAAAGATTCGATGACTGAAAAGTCAGCATTATCTTTCTCTAACAATTCCTTCACTGAGTCCTCCCGAAGAGGATGAACAGATGTAATGTTTAGAATATCATCGATGGCATTACCGGTATAACCAGTTTTTGTTCCTTCGAAACCGTTTAGTAGCTCTGTTTTGATTTGGTGATCTGCAAAAATCTGCCATGCTTCAGCAATCTTTTCGCTGCTTGGAGTTTTTGCTCTCGAATCGGCAGGTGGTCTAATAGGAATGGAGATATACGCTTTATTGGGGTTTAAATCTTTTACAATTTTTGCAGTTCGATTTATACAATCAGTTGAATCGTTTATTCCCTCTAAAAGCATCGTTTCTGTACAAAGTATCCCTTTATACTTTATCCTAAAGGTTTTTAAATTATCAAGATGTTGCCCGAATGTTAATCCGGTAAAGGGGTGATTAATGGTTTGCCAGGTTTGCTTGTCGGGTGCATCCAGTTTAACTGATACCCAATCGGCTAAAATAAGATCATTTCGAGCTGATTCGAGAAAAAGCATTGAGGCGTTAGTTATCACTGCAATGGGAATACCTAACTCCTTGAGACAAATAATTGATTTCCCTAGGTTTTCATCAAGGGTCGGCTCCCCGTTAGCAACAAAGGTTAAATAGTCAATTTTGTTTTCTCCCTTTAGCTGTTCGATGTGATGCTTAACCGTCTCAAAAATCTCTTCAGGTTTAAAAAAAGTTTGTCTTACATTGCTAATCCGTAATGTTTTTCCAAGCTGACAGTAAATACAACCATAGGAGCAAACCTTGGGGGCAACAATATTGTTAATCCCAAGGCTGTTCCCTAATCTTCTGGATGTCACCGGTCCATAACAAATCATGGCTATGCTATTGCTTTTGATAATATTTGTTCTGCAATCTTTTCAAATGCCTCTACAACGGGTTTGTTGCTCTGGCTAAATACGCTTAACCCCTTCTCAGCAGCCTCTCCAACCTCCATAACCAATGGGATTTGTCCGATTAGCTTAGTATTAAATTCAGCAGCTATTTTCTCCCCTCCACCTTTCCCGAAAATGAAATACTTCTCATCGGGGTGCTGGTTTGGTGTAAACCACGACATGTTTTCCACAACGCCGAGGATTGGAACCTTTAAATCAGGATTGGTAAACATCGAAGCTGCTTTTCGTGCATCGTTAATGGCTATCTCCTGAGGCGTGGTTACAATAATTGCTCCTCTCAAATTTAACTTCTGAACCGTTGTAAGCTGTATATCGCTGGTTCCCGGAGGAAAATCAATTACCAAGTAGTCAATCTCACCCCATTGGGTGTCTTGGATAAGTTGGGTAATGGCATTAGCAGCCATAGGGCCTCGCCAAATCAGCGACTTGCTTTTATCCACAAAGAATCCAATCGACATAATTTTAACGCCGAATTTTTCAATTGGAAATATCATCTCCTTGTCACCTATTGCGCTTGCTTCGGGTTTTGCATCCTCAATACCAAACATTTTGGGAATTGATGGTCCAAAAATATCGGCATCAAACAAGGCTATTTTTAATCCATTTCGTGCAAGGGCAATGGCTAGGTTTGCTGCCACGGTTGATTTTCCAACTCCACCTTTTCCCGAGGCGACAACGATAATGTTTTTTACACCCTCCATGGGGATTTTTTCAAATAGTTGATTCATAGTAATTAACTCATTATTTTACTCCAAATTAAATTTATCTTTTTACTGATATCGGAATTTGGCCTCCATTCGATAATCGTTTTTCCGTGAACCATAGAATCAACCATCTGAGGATCGAATGGTAGATGACCGATTACCTCTAATCCATTATTGAATGACCATTCGTAAATATCGAGGCTCATTTCTGGGTTTAAATCGTACTTGTTGATGATCAAGTATGGCTTAAGGTTAAACTTTTGAACGATTTTAACAGTTCGCTGCATATCGTGTAACCCTGAAATTGTGGGTTCGGTAACAATAAGCACTTTATCAACCCCTGTTATGGTAGATATTACAGGACATCCAATACCCGGGGGACCGTCAAGGATAATTGTTTCTATCCCATTCTCCTTGGCAACCTGCTTTGCCTTTTCACGAACCATATTGACAAGTTTTCCCGAATTCTCCTCGCCTGGTGATAATCGACCGTAAACCATCTTCCCATTGCGGAATGAACCTGAATACATACGACTTTTATCATTTCTAACCATAGATATGGCTTTTGTCGGGCATATTCTTGAGCAAAGGAAGCATCCATCACAAGATGTTTCTGTAATTGTTATTTTATCTTCGATAAAATTTATCGCATCGAATCGGCAATGGTTGGCACATATTCCACAATTGTTGCAAAGATTATAATCAATGATGGCTTTATGCCCAGCAATGTAAACATCCTCACTTTCGTGCGTTGGGTTGAAGAGTAGGTATAAATTGGCAGCATCCACATCGCAGTCAGCAACAACCACCTTGGTATTTAGTGTTGCAAAAGCTGCGCTAATACTCGATTTCCCTGTTCCTCCCTTGCCGCTAATTACTGCTATTTCCATGCTTTTCAATGATTTGATTAACAACCTCAAGTAGCTGTTCTGCTATTTTTGGCATCTTGGTGCAAACAATTTCGCCTTTTGAGTAGTATTCGGCTATTTTTTTATCAAAAGGAATTTCGGTGAGTAGCGGAATCCCTTCATCCATTAAGTATTGTTGAACCTGATTATTACCTAAACCAGCCCTGTTTATAATAACTCCGCATGGTTTATTCATTCCTTTTAGGGTTTCTACGCTTTGTCGCAAATCGCTTAGCCCGAAGGGGGTGGGTTCTGTAACAAATATCACATAATCTGCTGATGCTACGGTTTGAACGAAAGGGCAAGAGGTTCCTGGGGGTGAATCGAGAATTACAACTTCAGCCTGAGCATCTACTCGCTTAATCGCAGCTTTGATAATAGATACAGGCGACATCACTCCAATATTCATGCGAGCCTCTATAAGCGATGGGTTACCATTTAGAGCGTACGTTTTAACCTGACCCAATGAAACCTGCTTTTCAGTAATCGCATCAAATTCACAGGCAACAGTGCACGCCCCACAGCCATGGCAAAGATCCTCAATTACCTGAATAATCTTAACAGGTGGAAGTATGAAGATAGCATTGTAATTACAGTACTCGTGGCACTTTCCGCAATAGGTACATTTACTTGTATCAATAACTGGTACATTATGGTAAACCTCTGATGTACTTACCAGCTTTGCATCGAAAAAAGCAATTGAATTGGGAGCTTCGGCATCGCAATCAACAAGTACCGCACGAGTTCCATTCTTAATTAGGGTATCAAAAATATTAGTCGATATAAGCGTTTTCCCTGTTCCACCCTTACCGCTAGCAACTGCAATCTTCATCAAAATTAGTTTAGTTGTATTTTAACCTCGTTTGCTCATCGGTCAGCGTAGGCTGTATTAACTCCTTAAACAGTTCACCTTTCCATGTTTTCAGGTTGCTATGTGTTATATAATATTTTTCTGGGATTGGGTGAGTTCCTACAATTACCTTGATGCCATACTTCTCGGTGATAAACTTTCTAAAGTAGTCGATCCTTGGGCAAGGAGGATAACCAACAACCAGACCGGTTGCCAAATGCACATGAGTGACCCCATTCTTTTTCATCTCTTCGGGAGCATACTCAATATTTCCACCAGGGCAGCCACCACAGGTTGTATAGCCAGCCAACTCAACCTCTTTATCTTTGTAAATTGAAAATGCGCCCTCTCTGTTTTGAAGAGCCCTAAAGCATTTTCCTCCTGCACAGGTATGATACCTATCGCAGATAATGATAGCAACTTTAATCTTTTCCATTTTGATTATTTTCCTTGGTTATAAACTACAAAACTGCCTTTAGCAACATTCAACACATCGGCAATTACATCACATTTTACCATAAGCAGAAAAAATATCCTTGAATCGTTTTGATGCATCAATCCCTCAAAATTCCCCTGTCCTTTTGATATGATGAGATCAGCTGAATTGTACTCTTTTAGAAAAGCATCACTACATTTATTCAGAATGGTAGATGGTGCATCAAACCCATTTGAAATAACATCGGCAACTAGATCCATTCTAACCTCTTTAGCATCAGTAATTGTAACATCGTTGAGTACAGGAGCATCCTTAACAGCATATATAGTATTGTTATGCATCATAGTTTCGATAAGCAGCTTATCGAAAACAATTTCACCTGCATTATCACCTAAGAATAGTATTTTCTTAGAATTACTAACTTTTTCTTTCAGGAGACCTGAATGATCAATAGCAAATGAAGCATTTAACACCTCGTTTAAGGTTGAATAAATATCAAATTTGCTATTTGCGCCATAATCCATAATATTCGCGGCAATTGAAAGCCGAAGTGCTAAATCAAACGGATTAATCGATGAATGCACTTTTGGTTTCCATTCTCTATAAAGGTCTAAGGCAATATGATTGCTATTTACTTTTTCTGCTGTAAAAGGGTCATCAACGTTTATAATTCGACAAAACTCGTTATTCAATTCCCTTTGTATTTCAGGGCTTGAAAGATGCTTCGCCTTCTGTATTGTTTTCTGGTAAAAGGCTATAAATTCTTTTTGTTTAGCGACTCCAAGGTTGAACTTTTTGAACAAACGTTGATAGGTTTTAAGAAAACAACCTATACAACGCTTGTCAATTTCACCTTGTGGTTTAGTGCCCACAACTCCCATGTTCATGGTTCTCATCGTGATTACAATAATTGGCGTTAAGAGTTAATTTATTTGCCAAAAAATCATTCACGAGCTCTTTTGCTGGTTTAATAGGCGCACCTACAAATGCATTAATGTTTTGTTCGTTAAATAGGTCAATGGCTCTTTGTCCCATTCCCCCTGCAATCACATCGGTTACTCCATGCCCTGCAACCCATTTAGGATACAAACCGGGCACATGTTCCGGTGGGGTTAACTCTTTTATTTCAGTAATCACATTATTCTCAACATTTACAATTGCAAATGTTTGACAATGGCCAAAATGCTCGCAAAGTATTCCATTCTCTAAAGGAACTGCTATTCGTTTCTTCATAATATTCTTTTTACTTACTAATTGTTAGTTCAAACTTGATAAAAAACTGTTTTTATTTAATGATGGTATTAATTCACAACTCCCAACAACATCTAAACTCCTCCTCGGAATCTATTCTGCCGACCCATTCCACGTCCCATTCCTCTACCTCGACCACCTCTTCCTAAGCCGAAACCAGCTCCTCTTCCCATTGGGGATAATGGTTGTTTCTCGGTAAGATTTTCTGATGTTGTAACTTCATTACTTTTTAGGTTTGCACCATTATTGGTACATCGCCCCATTCTTCTACCGGTCATAGAACCTTGTCCCATGGGTCCGGTTTGATTAAAGTTAGGCATATTGACCTCCTTATTAAATTGTTAGTACTATTTTAAACCGCTTTTTAGGCGTTTCCCTTTTCCCTTTCCATCGGCTGATTTACGATGTTTCCCCATTCCTTTCCCAAGCTCTTGTAATTTTTCCTTTTCGGATTTTGAGCTGCAATTCCCCAATTTTCGACCCTTAAGAGAACCTGTCCCCTCGGGTCCTGATCCATCAAGTTTTGGCATAGTCGATTTTTAATGATTTAACATCTCGATAATTTCTTTAATTCTCTTACTTGGCTCCTTGTAAATAATCATCTGTATTTTCAAACTATCAAGTAGCGATTTGATTTTAATCCCAAACTCTCCAGAAATAATTTGCGTAACACCTTTCGATGCAACCAGCTGAACCGATGCTGGTCCTGCACCTTCCTGGGCATCAATATTTGGGTTAGGAATAAATTCCATTCCCTTTGTTTTGGTGTCGTAAATTATAAAGTATGCGCATCGACCAAAACGTTGATCGAGTTTGCTTTCTATTGTATTACCGGTGCTTGTTATTGCAACTTTCATATGTTTATATTTTAATTGTTTTTACCATGAGGCGTTCCTTTTCTAACTAAAGCTATCTTGCAATCGGGGCAGATTTCATTTCTACAAGGAATTCCATGTTGATGTGGCTTTTCGAATCCGCAGTTCGTGCATAAACAAGTATCATCGCATTTTTGCCAAACAACCGTAGAATCTTCAGGTATCTTCTCGCAGTTAATAATATCCGTGCTTTTACATAAAGGGCAGTTCTTAATATCTTCCTGCTTTTCAGGATTATTAAAAAAGCATCTGCATGAACTACATGAGAACCATTCGCTATCGAAATATACTTTCCCCCCTTCAATAATAATCTGCAATCCCTTAACAAAAGCTTCGGCTACTTTATATCTGGCCTTGGCGTAAATTCGGGTTAAAGTAGGTCTTGACACATCCATGATGATGGAGGCTTGATGATGGTTATGCATTTCGTAGTCGCACAAACGTAAGGCCTCATACTCTTCGTAGAGTAGGAATACAGTTTCAACTTCTTGTCCTCCGCTTTGAACTCCGTACGGTTTAAAACCTGATATAATAGGAGGATTACTTACTTTTCTAATTCTTTTTGGACGTGGTGACATATTTAATGAGCAAATGTTCGATACAAAGATAATGAACTATTGTTCATAATTAATGTTTTTTATCTTTTTTTTATAAATGGGCGAAATTGGAAAAGCAATTCGTAAGTCGAATATATTTCAGGGTCATGCTACATAAAACGCAAAGGTTCGTTGATAAATAACTCTCGACGAACCTTTGCGTTTCATTTATATTTGTGCTCTCGGCGTAAAAATCTTCTTTTTTATTTTTTCATGTCATTTAACTCCAAAATCCTTGCAAAGCACATGGCAAATGAACGGTACAGGAAGTGAGTCCACTTACCAAATGGGACAATAATAATAGCCCACTGTACTAGCACCGAAATATGAACTAGGTAAAGCCAAAAGTTGTTTTGCAGAATGCCAATATCGATAAACAATCGAACCAAAAAAGCAGTAATGCCCATCAGGAAGAGCCATATTACAAAAAACCAATCAGAGGGTTGCGAGAATTTATGCAAAGCCTCTGTTTTTTTTGCCCGCTTTAGGATGAATAGGAACGTAACTACAAATATTATTGCGCTCTCAACATAACCGAGTGCTATTATAAACATATTCTCAGATCCGAACCAATCAAGGAAAACAGTTGTGAACAGCAATGAAAGGTATCCAATTACCAAGATAAAGTGCTCAAACCACTTGATTTGTGTTTCCTGCAATTTCTCGCATTCAAGGAATCGCTTTTGGGTAAACATATGAACCAATAGCTCCGAAAAAGCTTTGTAGTAAACCTTAACCGTGGCCTTTACCTTTGGTCGAACGATAGTATATAACCACATTCTGAAAATGTTAGGCAGAAGAATTATTGCAAAAACTCCTGCAATGGCAAACATCTCGAATAGATGACCGAAATGCATTATTTTCTCCTGATTCCAATCGAGTTTGGCTGCAAATACAATTAGCCCAACAATAACCAAAAGGAATCCAATAATATATGCTGATAGATGTTTGTATAACAAGCCCGATAGGCCAGTCCAATCATACTTGGCTGTTAACCAGCGGCGGAGCGACATCATCAGCTCACCGGGATGGGCTTGACGTGGGCAATCGGTGCTACATTCTCCACAGTAATAACACATCCAAGGTTTTAACGATGATTTAATATCATCTTCGAGTCCTAATGCGCTAAAGCGAATCATCTCGCGGGGGAATGAGTTATCCTTAGTAGAAAGGGAGCATATTGCGGTGCAATTTCCACAATTAAAGCAAAGGTTAAAATCCTTGGCTCCATATCTCTCAAGTTCTTTGGCAAAATTAGGATTTATATGCGACATGGTGCGATTACTTTTTAAGTTTGTACATGAAATAGTCCTCGTTATCGTTGAGCCCAGCCGATTCAACAAAACCGTAACGGTTCATGGTCATCAAATG
This sequence comes from Bacteroidales bacterium, assembly GCA_003818205.1. Classification (GTDB taxonomy): domain Bacteria; phylum Bacteroidota; class Bacteroidia; order Bacteroidales; family Tenuifilaceae; genus UBA8529. The sequence continues at coordinate 14,522 of RPRQ01000055.1, read as the reverse complement.
CCAGGTTACCAAACTTGCTTCCTGATCAATTTTCTCTGCAATTTGGGGTATTGTTAGGGTATTGCCTTCGAGGGCATTGGCAATGGTGCGCCAAATTTTCGGATAACCCGCAAGGCTTTGAACACCAGCTTTTTGATTATTCTGCTGCGACTCTACCCTTGGGCTTATTTCAGCTTTCGACATTAAGCCATCAATCATCGATTCAATCTCGTTATCGGTGAACTGTGCCAACTCAATGGCGTTTGATGGGCAAGTCGGAGCACAAATACCGCAGCCCTTGCAGGTAGCTTTGTTGACCTCCGCAATCAGTTTTCCTCCATTGGCAATTGAACTAATAGCATCGTATTCGCACACCTCGGCACATTTACCGCACCAAAGGCATGAATCGGCATTTACTCGGGCAATTATGGGTTCAAGGTTAATATTACCGCTTTTTAGGGTAGCATTTATCTTTGCTGCACCCGAAAGAGCCGATTGAACTGACTCATTAATGTTTTTTGGTCCCTGGCAGGCACCTCCAATATAAACCCCTTTAATTACCGTTTCCACAGGCTTTAACTTGGGGTGAATCTCATTGAAGAACCTATCGATGCCAATGGGTATTTTAAGTTTACTCGATACACTATTGCTATCGGTACGGGGAACCATGCCTGTTACCAGAACAACAAGATCAGTATCGAGGGTCAACTCCCTCTTCGTAGTCAAGTAATCCTTAACCTTAATGGTTGGATTTCCATTCTTAAGTTCAACAACAGGGGGCTCTTTCTCCTCAAACCTTATGTAGATATCGCCATTCTTTGATGATTGCTGATAAAGCAACTCCTGCTTACCGTATGTTCTAATATCACGAAAAAGATGGTATGCCGTCATGTCCTCAAATTTCTCATGCACATGCAGCGATGAGTGAATAGCTGCCGTACAGCACTGCCGAGAGCAGTACCTGTTCTCGCCTTTGGACTGGCGGTTACCCACACAGTAAATATAAGCTACGCTTTTAACAGATTTGCCATTGTGAATCAGCTTGCCTTTACTGTTTTCCACCATTTTATTAAAATCGGGAAGCGTAATAACCCTGTCGGACAGCCTGTAGCCAAATTCTCCCTCCTTGGGGTCATAGAAATCGAATCCTGTTGTAACAAGTACTGAGCCAACATTAAGTTTTAGCTCTTCGCTACCCAATTTCACTTCAATCCAAAAGTTCCCTATACTACCCGATACTTTTTCGAGAGTTGCATTGGTGAATAGGGTGATGTTGGATTGCTGTCTGATTCGCTGATACAACCTATCAACAACCTCTTTGCCATTCTCATTAGTAGGGAAGAGCCTTCCAGCTTGAGCTACATGCCCCCCCACGGTGTTTCCCTTTTCAATAAGGTAAACTTGATTGTCCATTCTAGCCAAGTCAACTGCAGCACGCATTCCTGCTACTCCTGCACCAATTATTGCCACAACCTTTTGTGCAGAAATTTCAAGGCTCTCCAGCACCTCGGAGTAAGAAACACGATTTATCCCAGCACGTATTAGACCGTAAGCCTTAATGGTTGCATCCATGGGCTTGTCGGAATGTGCCCATGAGCATTGCTCACGGATATTAACCTGAGTATAATTGTAAGGATTTAAACCTGCCCTAATGGCTACATTGCGAAACGTGTGGGTATGAAGCTTAGGTGAGCAAGAAGCAACCACAATGGAATCGAGTTTGTTCTCCTCTATATCCTGTTCAATCTCCTTCTGTGTGGAGTCGGAACAAGCAAACATCACGTTTTTCGAAATCAGGACACCATTCTCTTTGGCCATTAACTTACCTAATTGCTCAACGTCCACGTAGTCGGAGATGTTTCCCCCGCAATGGCATATATAGACTCCTATTCGTTGTTTCATCGTTTTCTTTTTTATCAATGCGTGACTTACAGACGATGCTATGTTCAAGACCTTAGCACCACCGGTAAGGCCTGAAGCGTCTTAAATATTATTAATATAGCTTGCCGCCTCCGAAGCAGCAGAGCCAGCAGACAGGATTGAATCGGGTATATCTTTGGGTCCAGCAGCTGTACCAGCAACAAACACACCCTCTATACTAGTTAACGATGGACTTAACAATTCATCAACCTGTTTGATAAATCGCTGGTCATCGAGTTCAAGTTTCTGGTTTGTAAATACTTTGGCGATCTCGTTATTTGGTAGAACGCCTACTGATAGAACCACCAAATCGTGCTTAGCCTCCTTAAGTGTTCCTGTCGTGACGTCCTCGTATCGAAGTATCAGATCGCCGCTATTATGATCCTTTTGAGTGATTTTGGCAATCTTCCCCTTTATAAAACTGACACCCATTCCTTTAGCTTGTTGATAGAACTCCTCGTATCCCTTACCAAACGCTCTGATATCCATGTAGTATATGGTGATATCGGCTAACGGAAGTGCTCCCATTAAAAGTTGTGCTTGCTTAATGGAGTACATACAACAAATTTGTGAGCAGATTGGGTTATTGGCACAATCAACGCTGCAACCTATTGCATTCTCGATACTAGTGTCCCTCGATCCGGTGCAGAGAACATATGCAATTTTGTCGGGAATTTTTCCATCGCCGGGTCTAACCACGCTGTTGTAAGGTCGGGTGGGAGCTATAAGCCTATCCATCTGCATGGCATCAATCACATTGGGGTACTTGCCATACCCATACTGCGGTTTGTTTTCTGGTTTAAACAGGTTGAACCCCGTGGAAATGATGACGGTTTTGGTTTCAATAGAAATATTCTGAGGTTGCATGGAGTAATCGATTGCCTTAGGGACGCAAGCTATTTCACATTTCTTGCATTTTATACAATGGTTCATGTCGATGGCGGCTACCTTTGGATTGGCAAGGTTAAATGCTATTGAAATAGCTTTACGCCCCACCATATTATTATTAAAACCATCGTCAACTATTACGGGGCAAACCCATTCGCATAGCTGACATCCTGTACACAAATCCTCCTTAACATACTTGGGGCGAATGGTTAACGCTATGCTGAAGATGCCATTATCTTTCTCAATCTCTAAAATATTGGTGTTTAGCAGCAGATTAATATTTGGATGCCTTGCGGTTTCCGACATTTTAGGCGTGGTTATACAGGCTGCGCAATCAAGCGTAGGGAATACCTTGCTGAGGTGAATCATCTTGCCCCCAATGGAAAGATCCTTTTCGACCAATAGAACTTTGTAGTCCATATCGGCAAGGCTCAGTGCTGCTTCTTGTCCGGCTATTCCACCACCTACTACTAGGGCATCATATTTGGTTTTATCTATTGACATAGATTGAACTTTAATTCAGTGACTAATTATTTGGATTTAAGAATATCGATTAACGATTTTAGATTTAAGAAATCAATATTCAACATTCGTTAACCGAGCATGCGAGCTCAGCGAAGCTAATCTTCAATCTTAAATCATTGGGCTTTATAAACTTCTGTTTCTAAACTTCCCAATTCAGAAAGTATCTTTGAGAAGTTCCCCATGTGGCTTACAAATGGCTCGGCGCAAACAGAGCACAAAGCAGCCATTCTTATCCTTTTGGGGTTGATGTTATTCTCCTTCATCATCTTTTGCGATTCCACAATGATGGTATTTGTGTGCTCAGCACATTTTGGGCTATATGAGCACTCGTGCCCATCGGCAGCGATGAATACACCATCGAATCCTTGTTTGAATGCTCTCATTATCCAACGAGGCTTTATCCCCGATGAACATGGCAAGCTAATTACATATACTGATGGTGAGTAGTGTAGCTTTCGTAACCCAGCCTGATCAATCCCCGGATCGGAGATTTTATCGGTTGAGAAAACTAATATTTTTGGTGAAAAGGTTTCGGTAGACATATCAATTTTTATCAGAGTAAAGAGATGTATCTAGATATTTCAATACTTTAAATAAAAAATATGAGTCGTACCAAAACTGGCAGACTCACATTCTTTTAGTTAAGCCTTTTTAAGGAATAATCTGCTATAGCTATCCTCTTCAACAATGCCTAGGAACTCATGCTCCATCTTTTGGCACCACTTTGGAATATCGTGCTTTGTTCCTTCATCGGATGATAGAATCTCCATAATTTCACCAGATTCAATATCGCCTACTGCTTTTTTTGCAGCTAATAAAGGACCTGGACAAGCGGTTCCACGAGCATCAACAGTTTGATTTGCCTTTAAGTTTCTTAATTCCTCGGTTGTCATCTTTGTATCTTTTAAAGTTATTATTTGTACTAATTAGTTGCTATTTATGCTTTAACCCTATTTTTGGTTTGGAATACTGGAAGATTGGAATATTGGAATATTGGAAAACTTTACCAGAATGCCTTTTCTTCCATCATTCCATTATTCCATCATTCCTTTTAAATGAATAGTTGAATCTTACTCTCCTCAGCATCGGCGAGGAAAGTCCCAACACCACAGATATTCATCTTTGGATAATCGATTAGCTCCTCCTTTTTGAATCCCATAAGATCCATCGACATCTCACAAACGTTAATCTCAACGCCTAACTCACCTGCAACTTGGAATAGTTCAGGAAGTGACTTAACACCTTTTTTCTTCATCAACCCTTCAAGCATTGCTTTGCCCATACCACCCATATGCATTTTAGAAAGTTTTACCTTCTTAGCCCCTTTAGGTAGCATAAAACCAAACATTTTTGACATGAAGTTTTTTCCTTTTACATTCTTTTTTGGGTCTCTTAATGCAGCTGTTGCCCAGAAAGTGAAAAATAATTTAACCTCCATATCCATTGCAGTTGCTCCTGTTGCAATGATCATTGCAGCCATTAGCTTGTCGAGTTCGCCAGAGAAAACTACAAGAGTCATTTTATCTTTACGACCATTTTCAAGTTTGCCAACTTTTTTCTTAAGTTCTACGAGCTGTTTTTCGAATTCAATTTCCATGACAATATTTTTTAAGATCGTTTTATTGTGAATTAAATAACACGACAAAGGTATCCTAGTCATAGAAATTACTGGTAATTTATAATGTGATATCCATAACGGGAGAATGTGACATTTATCACATAATAGAAAACCATTTTCTATCTTTGTCGAAAGAATTCATAAGAAAATGGCTAATCCTCAATGTAGACTTTGTGGTCTGAAATCACCTGCAGCAAAGCTTTTATCCTCTTCGGAGTTGGAGACCCTTGAGCTTAACTGTGCTCAAATTAATTTTAAAAAGGGAGATGTAATTTTTCGTGAGGGATCTCTTGCAACAAATATTGCATACTTAAAGTCAGGACTTGTAAAAATACATATGAAGGGTCCAACCGGTGATAAGATTTTACGCCTAATGAAAGCACCATCCTACCTTGGTCTCCCTACAACATTTGGCGATAAAGTAAACCATTATTCTGCAACTGCATTAATCGATTCACACATCTGTTTCATATCATTGGATACATTTCGAGATTTTATTTTTAAGAATGGGAGTTTTGCATACGAAATCATACTTGAACTATGTCGAAACGAACTTGCCGATTATCAGAAATATACCAATATGTCGCAGAAGCAACTGCCAGGTCGCTTGGCTGAAATTTTGCTATGCATGTCTCACGAGCTCTACAAAACCAATAAGTTTGAATTACCACTCAATATTAATGAACTGTCTGATTTTATAAGCACTTCGAGAGAGAGTGTCAGTCGGATGCTGAGCGAATTCTCAAAAGAAGGAATTATTGCAATAAATAAAAAAGAGCTGACCATTCTTAAAGAGGATATGTTAGAAAAGATTAGCCTTAAAGGATGAACAGGTAGTTGATTTTTAAACAATCTCCTTTTTTTTACTACCACACAAAAAAGAGGCTGTCTAAAAAGTCAATAATAGTTTCTCGCAAAGACCACAAAGTGAAAACGCAAAGACCGCAAAGCATTGATTAGTAACTATATTTACTTTGCGATCTTAGCGAAAATCTTAGCGTTCTTTGCGTGAAATGGTCTTTTTAGACACCCTCTTTCAATAATCTAATTTGTTAAAACTCGAAAATCCTATCCACTTCAGGGTTATGAAGCGTAGTTGTACTATTGTGATGGAACTCGTTTGTATTGCAATGGTAATGATATTCTTTCGACCACTCAACATGATTTAATGCAATCTGTTTAATTGCATCGGCAATGAATTCAACCTCTTTATCAGTAGTAGTTGGGTGAATCGACCAGCGAATCCAACCGGGTTTTTTCGATAGGTCGCCTGTATTGATCAAGCATGTAATTTCATCTGATTGCGCCTTAGTAACATGAAGGAGAAAATGGCCATAGGTTCCAGCGCAAACGCAACCACCCCTAACCTGCACGCCAAACCGATCGCTAAGCATTTTTGTCAAAAGGTTGTAGTGCACATTCTCAATATATAGTGAGATTGCACCAATTCGATTCTTTGCCTCTTTTGCTAAAATATTAACACCTTGAATTCCATCAAGTTTACTAAATGCAAGATCAACGAGCTCTTTCTCCCGTTTATGAATATTATCAACACCCATCTTCTCCTTTAATTTAATCGACAAAGCAACTCGAATAGTCTCAAGAAAACCGGGCGTTCCGCCATCCTCGCGCTGTTCAATGTTATCAATATATTTATACTGCCCCCAAGGGTTCGTCCAATCGACTGTACCCCCACCAGGCTGATCGGGAACTGCATTGTGGTAAAGCGATGAGTCGAATATCATTATCCCCGATGAACCAGGTCCACCAAGAAATTTATGGGGCGAAAAGAAAATGGCATCGAGTTTCTCCAATGGGTCTGCGGGGTGCATATTCATTGCCACATATGGTGCAGAAGCAGCAAAATCAATAAAACATAAACCCTGCTCCTCGTGCATAACTTTTGCAAGCTGATGGTAGGGGGTAATTATACCTGTAACATTGCTACATGCGCTAAACGATCCTATTTTTAAAGGTCTGTTCTTGTATGGTTTTATTGCCTCACGCAGTTTTTCAGGAGAAACGAGTAAGTTCTCATCGGGCTCTACAACAATTACCTCAGCATTGGTTTCGTACCAAGATGTTTGATTGGAGTGGTGCTCCATATGGGTTACAAAAACTATCGGTCTATCCTCTGGATTTTTGAAAACCAACCCCTTATTCTTTAATCCTAAGATTCGTTGAAACTTATTGATTACAGCCGTCATTCCAAAGCCGCACGAAATAATTACATCATTAGTACCAGCGTTGACATGCCTTTTAATAACCTTTTGAGCATGATGGTATGAATCGGTCATAAACTTTCCGGCCTCGCTGCTCTCGGTGTGGGTATTGGCAACCATTGGCCCAAACTGGTTAAGCATCTTATCTTCAATGGGACGGTATAATCTACCGCTAGCAATCCAATCGGCATATATCATCTGCTTTTTCCCATAAGGAGATTCATAACAGGCATCAATTCCAACAATCTCTTTTCTGAATTGACTAAAATACTGCTCGAGTTCACTCATGACCAATAATTTAAGTTTTAAACAATGTGTAAAAAATATTGCCCGAAAGTATATAAAAAATTAGATATGCAGATATGATAGAAATCAGATTTGTTGATAAACATAATCTCATAATAAATCTTTGTAAAATGGAATTGAATCAAGTGGAGATGTAGAACTATTCTCGAAATTAATTCGCACACAATAATGAACTAGGCCGTTGGTAAGTATAAGTATTGGGGCTTTAAGCAAAATATTATACCGAGATACTTGCTGAACAACACTTTGGTTTATTGCAACTTCAGGTGCTTTACATTCAACAACTACCAATGGTTTTCCATCCGATGCGAAAGCAATTATATCGGCTCTATGATTCACCTTATTAATGGTTAAAGGGTGTTCAACTGCGATTAATCCTTTCGGGAATCCTCTATCATTTATCAAATAATTGATAAAATGCTGGCGCACCCACTCCTCGGGGATTAGGGCAACATATTTCCGACGAATTTCATCGAAAATCTGCTGTTGACCGTCTATAATCCTTGTTTTTACTAAATATTCAGGAAGGTTTAAACTTTGCATTTTATCAACTTCATATGCTACAAAAGTGATAAAAAAAATTAATAAATGCAGATGCTCGAAATGCCATAGTCCTTCTGAAACCGAAACCGAATTTTTCAGCGTCATACTCCTTTATCCGCATTTTCAGTTGAAAAACTTGTGGAGACACATATATTTTTCATATATTCGCCAATATTTAATGTATTATATGTGCATTTTTTCACATATTTCACACTTAATATGTATATCATGATAATTCAAAGAGCTGATATAAATAATTTAATTGCTTGGAAAAACAGCCGAGGTAGAAAGCCGTTAATACTGCAAGGTGCAAGGCAAGTAGGAAAAACATGGCTACTAAAGAACTTCGGACAAAATGAATTTGAAAGCGTTGCTTATTTCAATTTTGATGGGCAGCCCGAACTGAAGCAATTCTTCTTAATCACAAAAGATACCAAGCGGATAATACAAAACCTTTCGTTGGTTCATGGAAAGTCAATATTGCCTGAAAAAACGCTTATTATCTTCGATGAAATACAGGAATGTAGAGATGCGCTGAATGCCTTAAAATACTTTTGCGAAGATTCTCCAGAGTATTGCATCGCCTGTGCTGGTTCGTTGCTTGGAATAGCGTTAAGTAGAGGTGCATCTTTCCCAGTTGGAAAGGTTGACTTCATGCAAATATATCCTGTTAGTTTTAGTGAATTTTTATCGGTTGCAGACCCCTCCTTATCTAAATATCTTAACAGCATAAAAAACCTTGAACCGATTCCTGATATATTTTTCCATCCACTTGTCGATAAATTTAAAATGTACTTCCTATCAGGGGGGATGCCTGAAGCCATTGTAGCCCTACTTGATGTTGGAGATGTATCACTTATGCAAACAGTATTACAAAATATATTAAATGCATATTCCCTTGACTTCTCAAAGCATGTGGCAAATAAGGATATACCTAAAATAAACTATATATGGACATCCCTGCCATCTCAACTTGCCCGAGTGAACAAAAAATTTTTATATCAAACGGTTAAATCTAGTGCTAGAGCGAGGGACTATGAAGATGCTTTACTTTGGCTTATTAATGAAGGGTTAGCCTATAAAGTTAACTGTTCAAATAAACCTGCTATGCCTTTGTCTGCCTATGATGATTTATCTGCTTTTAAGGTTTATACATTTGATGTAGGACTATTACGACGATTATCTCGTTTAGACCCTTTAGCAATTGCGGAAGGCAATAGGCTTTTTACTGAATTTAAAGGGGCATTAACCGAAAATTATGTATTGGAAAGTTTGGTTCAGCAATTTGAAGGCACTCCACGCTACTGGAACTCGGGCAATAAAGCCGAGGTTGATTTTTTAATTCAATATAGAAACGAAATAATTCCAATAGAAGTAAAGTCTGATGAAAATATTAGGAGTAAAAGCCTTGCTATTTATCGAAAGACCTATTCTCCAAAACTAAGCATTCGATTTTCGTTGCGCAATCTAAAATACGATGATGGGTTACTCAATATTCCATTGTTTATGGCTGATTATACAAAAAATATAGTTGATGATTTATTAAACACCTATCAATGTCGTTGACTTAAGGTTATTTAAACGCTAGCAGGACCTTCGGACTCTGCTAGGTTAATCGGCTTGATTGACCTTCCAGATTCGTAAGAACTGGAAGCGTCAATGGTAAAAATTGTTAAGTCAACGACATTGAAACACCAATTAGGAATTTTTTCTAATAACCATCATTAATATTACTAAATTAGTGCACTTCATCTACTCATATTCCATTCACAGGTCACGAAAAAAGAGTACTTTTGCTCAAATTTGAAAGTGAATATGAAGACAAAAGAAGAGATAGCGGCAAACTGGTTGACACGCTACACAGGAGAGAAACTTGAAAATTTTGGGTCTCATATTTTATTAACCAATTTCAGGAGCTACCTTGAGTACTTTGCCCATTTTTGCGGTGTTGAAATTGTTAACCCTAATGCGAATATGCCTTGTGCAACCGCCAATGGGATAACTATGATTGACTTTGGAATGGGAAGCCCAAATGCCGCAACCATTATGGATTTGCTTAGCGCTGTTTCGCCCAAAGCGGTTCTTTTTCTTGGGAAGTGCGGTGGGTTGAAGAAGAAGAATGAGGTTGGCGATTTTGTTCTCCCCATAGCAGCCATCCGCCACGAGGGAACATCGAACGATTACATGCCCCCCGAGGTACCCGCGCTACCCGCGTTCAATCTACAACGGGTTGTTTCCTCTACTATTCGTAACCATAAAAAGGACTATTGGTCGGGAACGGTAATTACAACAAATCGAAGGGTATGGGAGTATGATGAGGTTTTTAAAGAATATCTTCGATTGACACGAGCCATGGCGATTGATATGGAAACGGCAACCCTATTCGTTGTTGGTTTTTACAATGAAATTCCAATGGGAGCACTACTGCTGGTTACCGACCAACCCATGATTTCAGAAGGTGTTAAAACTGCTGAAAGCGATAAGAAGGTAGCTAGCCTTTTCGTTGAGGAGCAAATTCAGATTGGAATTGAATCGCTTACAAGGCTCATCAATAATAGTGAATCGGTAAAACATCTTCGTTTCTAAGAAGTTCATTAAAATGGCTAAAAAAAAATCATCCATTGAGGCTTACGCCGAGGTTATCAGTGATTTGAAGAAGAAGATTTATAAACCCATCTATTTCCTAACGGGCGATGAGTCGTACTATATTGATAAGGTTGCCGATTACATTGCCGATAATGTTTTGGAAGAATCAGAAAAACCATTCAACCAATCAATCCTCTTCGGCAAAGATGTTGATGCACCAGCCATAATCAATGCGGCTCGCAGATTCCCGATGATGTCGAACTACCAGGTGATTATTGTCAAAGAAGCCCAAAACATCAAAAAACTTGAGGATCTTGAAATTTACCTGAAAGCACCTCAGAAATCGACCATCCTAGTTATTTGTCAGAAGTTTAAGGCCGGCGATTCAAAGGGCAAGTCGGACAAAAGCCGAAAGCTGATGGCTTTGGTCGAAAAGGTTGGTGTCCTTTTTGAATCGAAAAAACTTTACGATAACCAGATATCCAGCTGGATAACCCAATATCTTGCCGAAAAGGGCGTGTCAATCGCACCAGTCCCAGCGAATCTGCTGAATGAATTCTTAGGCACCGATCTTAGTAAAATTGCCAATGAACTCGAGAAGCTCATTATTACTTTACCACTTGATAATAAAAAAATTACCGTTGAGCATATCGAAAGGAATATTGGATTAAGCAAGGACTTCAACCGCTTTGAGCTGACAAAATCATTGGGCGAAAGGAATATCCTGAAGGTGAATCGGATTGCCGATTACTTTGCAAAGAACCCTTCGAATAATCCATTTGTTCTATCCCTTTCTGCTATTTATCAATATTATGTAAAGATTTTTCGATACCACTTCTTAAAGGATAAATCGAATGCGAATGTGGCCTCAGAGCTTGGCGTGAACCCTTACTTTACCGATGAGTACAAAAATGCTGCGAGAATTTACAACCCCCGCAAATGCGTTGAGGTTTTCTCATTGCTCCGAGATTACGATATGAGGGCCAAAGGTCTTAATAATGACTCAACCGAGGATGGTGAACTGTTGAGAGAGCTGGTTTATAAGATAATGCATTAAAAGTAAAAAGTAAAAAGTAAAAAGTAAAATAAATATTTTAGGGCAACTTCAAAACAAAAAAACAATTAAATGACCATAATAATAATTATAGTAACAGTTGGAATTTCAATGCTTGCGTTCTCAAATCGCGAGATAATGGATAAACTACAATTTACTCCATACCGAACAATTCATAATAAGGAGTGGCATAGACTGTTTACGCATGGCTTTGTACATGCCGATTATATGCACCTTTTTATTAATATGTTCGTGCTTTACTCATTTGGGGCTGCTGTTGAATCGATTTTTAAGAGTTTACAATACTCGGGCATAATACAAAGTTGGGTTTTACACTTCTCGGTACTTTACTTTGGCGGAATAGTTATAGCCTCACTTACCACACTCAAGAAACACAAGGATAATTTCTACTACCATAGCGTTGGAGCATCGGGTGCTGTATCGGCAATCGTATTTACCTTTATCTTTTTTGACCCTTTGCAAAAACTCCTATTCATGTTCATAATCCCAATACCAGCCATTGTGTTTGGGGTTCTGTATCTTGCATACACTCATTATATGAGCAAAAAAGGGGGTGATAATATTAACCACGATGCTCACTTTATTGGCTCTGTTTTTGGATTTGTCTATCCTTTGCTAATTAATCCAAAGCTGTTTTTTGTTTTCTTAGAAAGGTTAGGAATAATCAATTAACCAACCTCAATGATTGAAGTTAAACTCCTTCCGCTAGCAGTAGATACAGGTCAATATCTATTTGCTGTGATTGCTGCTCAATATCGAGGCAAATGGGTGTGGGTAAAACATCGGGAAAGGGATACTTGGGAAATTCCCGGCGGTCATATCGAAAAGGGAGAAACAGCCGATGAGGCGGCCAGCAGAGAGCTGATTGAAGAGACAGGTGCAATCAGGTTCAACATTCAACCAATCTGCGATTATTTTGTAAGCACAGGCAAGAAATCGGGTACAAGCAGATTATATTTGGCAATAATCGATGAGATAGGCCCTTTACCTGAAAGTGAAATTGAGAGAGTAGAATTCTTCGATAAATCGCCCGAAAAATTGACTCATTCTGAAATTCAACCTATCCTATTTAACGAAATACTAAAATCGATATCAAAGGGATGACCTCCAAAAGGTATATATGGATAAATGGTGATATGATCAGCAGCGACACTCCTGCGTTGGTGGTTGGTAACCGCTCCTTTCTATATGGCGATGGTCTTTTCGAAACAATTCATGCCTACGGAACTCAAGGCAGAAATTTAAATCTCCACCTATCGAGGTTAAAAAGGGGTATGGAGATATTGAATATTGATTTGCCACCTTTTCTTGATGAAAATATGCTTTCAAAAGAGATAACCCGACTACTCAATAAGAATCGGATATTTGAAAGCGCAAGGGTGAGATTAACAGTTTATCGAAATCAAGGTGGAAAATATATACCAGAGAATAATGTTGCAGGAATTATTATTGAAGTTGAACCATTGGAGTTAAATATGTATCAACTGAATAGTAAGGGCTACACCATTGAGCTCTACCACGAAATTAGGAAACCTGTAAACTCTTTATCGTCGATTAAAAGTTGCAATTCGCTACACTATATACTTGCAGGGATTTTCCTAAAAAACAATGGTGTTAACGATTGCCTTTTAATTAACGAACATGACAGAATTGCCGAAGCAATTTCATCCAATGTTTTTATAGTTAAGGATGATAATATTTATACACCAGCCATTTCGGAAGGTTGCATACCTGGAGTAATGCGTGAAGTTATTATCAAAGTAGCCCCAAAACTTGGATTAAAAGTGAATAATCAGGTTGCAATTCCAGTCCAAAAACTTTTGGATTGCGATGAGGTTTTTCTTACCAATGCTATTACCGGAATAAGGTGGGTTGGGGCTTTCCGCCAACAAAGGTATTTTAACAAAATTAGTAAATTGCTAACCGATGAAATAAACCGATTTACCTTTCCCGATCAGTTAAAGGAAGGGTCTTCGGGGTAAAGCGTCCATGGTTTGAAGTTTGTACCCAGCTCGCGAACTGTATTTAACCATAAATCCTCGGTCTCTGTAAAAATCTTGAGGGGATGGAGCTTAGTAACCACCCACGATCCTTCATTAATCTCCCGATCTAGCTGTTCATTTGACCAGCCCGAATACCCAACAAAGAATAGAATTTGTTTCGTGGTTATTCTATTGGCGATTATCAACGATTTGATAAACTCAAAATCACCCCCCCAGTAAATATTATCAATAATATGGGCTGTTTTAGGTACAACATCCCCAAGGGTATGGATAAAATGAATGCTCTTGGGGCTAACGGGTCCACCTAAAGATATTTTTGCTTCGAAATCGGGAAAATCGGGGAGTAAATCGGAGAGTTTATAGTTAAGGATTCGATTAAGAACGAAGCCAACCGTTCCATTCTCGTTATGCTCTACAAGCAAAATAACCGATCGTTTGAAGTTCAAATCGATTAAGCCCGGTTCAGCAATGAGCACACTGCCCTGTTTTGGAGCAATCTTGTCGAACCTGATCTTGAAAAAATCGTTATTTAACTCCTGAAGCATTACAATTTAATTATTCCAATTTGATTGCAAATTAAAAAATAAAACACGTAAGTAAAGAAATTTTTCCTTTTAAATTAATACGAAATTCCTTAGTTCATAACTATTCACCACGGAGAAACGCCTGCCTGCCGGTAGGCAGGCAGGGCACAGGGTTTCACAGAGAAAATATTTATGTTTTTCGTGTTAGTAATTCTTTTGCATTTTGATACTCAGTCGTTTTTTTATAATTGCCTCTCCCGATAAATCGGGACAAGTTGTGGTTCTCCGTGCTCCCTGCCTACCGGCAGGCAGGTCTGTGTCTCAGTGGTTTTT
>RPRQ01000054.1 GCA_003818205.1 Bacteroidales bacterium | reverse complement strand
CTTAGCCATGGAGACTGCCAGTTGTGAGGTTAGTAATATCAGTAATGCTAATTGAATGTTACGGAATCTGCAATTTTTAAGATATTTGGGGGAATTTACCAACCATTTTTGACCACATTACCGTATTTTGCCAAACTCCTCCAGCCTTATATAGCCATCTGACTTGGGGATGTAGCCCAAGCAGAAATGGAGAAATTGATTCTGGGGGGAGGAAACCTAGTTAACCTTTGAGAGGCTAAACTGTAGTTTGTAGGTATTCTTCATCTCCTTGCACCATTCGAGCATATCCAAATCGTCATCCTCGTAGTAGAGCTGAATGTTTATGGTTGAGCCTCGATCCTGTATCTCCTCGGCCTGCTGGAAAAGCTTGCAGAGCGATTTGCCCGACGTGCAGTTTAAATAGGTTAGGTGAAACGCCAGGGTAAGCCCAACCGATTTTCTTACCTTGATGAATGCGTAAAGCCATTTTTGAATGGGTTCGAGCAGTTCGTTTGGGTTACTCGAAATGAAGTTTCCTTTAAACGACACCTCGCCTGAGATATTATTACATGAAATTTCGGGGGTTTGCTTTGTGCCGGGGATAAAAATATTATCGAGCACCATTACTTCTTCAGCAGCTCCTCTGCTTACATCAACACCTGTCATACCTTATGCTTAAGTTGGTAACTCGACAAATATAGCAATCGTAAAATTGGTTGAGCAGTAAAAAAGTTTGAAAATTAGGTTTAAAGATAATTTCTATCAACCGAATTTGTTATTTCGTCACTTGGAATAGCCCATTCGCCAAAGTTTTACTTGTTCCCCGAGTTCTTGATTTGATTTAAAAGGTATGCTTTAAACTCGTAGTCGGTTTGGAATAGTATGAAAACTTTTACTGGGGGTAGTACTTCCTTAAATTTCTCGTTAAACTCAACCAGGAGATCCGCCTCCCGTTTTTGAAAGCTAACATACATATCGGAATACTTGGTTATCTCCTCGTTCGACATTTTTCCGAGATTTTTCGAACAGTACTTCATTGCATTACGCTTGTTCTCGTAAATCTGATTCTTTTGCGCCCAATATTCATTGTAAACAGGCCAAAAGAGTTCAGCCTCCTGCTCCGAGAGGTTGAGCTTTTGGTTAAAGAATGCCACCTTCTCCGCTTTAAGTTTCTCTTCGCTTTTATTCTGATTGGGTTTACAGGCGAATAGTATTGTTGCGAGAAATAGAAGCGGTATGATTTTAATCTTTATCACGGTTTAATGGTTCTGGTTGGTTCTAAAAGAGTTCCGTTCTCAATGTAATCGTTGAATAGGTAATCCATCAGCTCATCGTTGGGGCGATTCTTAGTGGTGTCCTTCTTGGCTTTATTGGTTACAACCTCATAAAGCTGAATTTCATTGAACTCAATTCCACTCTCCTCAACCAATTTAATGTAATCTTTTTCGAATAAACCTGCTGAACCGACTTGCTTTGAATAGTAATAGCCCGTAACGGCAAGCATAACGAATAAGCATATCCCTGCTGCGAGCGCAAGCTGAGTTCTGAGGGTAACACCCCAGCTAACTGAAGGCTCATCAATCTTTTGTTTTGTGCATAATTCCTGAACCCTCGATGGCAATGCGTCAAAATAGCCCTCTGGAACCCTGTATGGGTTATCCTTTCCTGTCTGGGTGAGTTTGGGTCCAAATTGTTCTAAACTGTTCATCTCAATTATTTATTCTTCTGTAGTTATGACGTAATCAACTAAAGAGGGTTTAATCCTCCTCAAGGTATTTTTCAATTTTTTTTACTGCGTGATGAAAAGATGCCTTTAATGCACCAACTGATGTGCCAAAAATTTCTGACATTTCCTCATACTTCATCTCGTCGAAGTATTTCATGTTGAAAACTAATCGCTGCTTTTCAGGAAGCCTGATTATCGCTTTCTGAAGTTTTGCTTGCAGCTCATTCCCATCAAAGTAGGGGTCGCTTTCGATGGTGTTCGATAGCTGCTGCTCAACATCAACAATGGGTAGGAAATATTTTGTTTTTTTCTTTTTCAGGAATGTTAACGCTTCGTTGGTTGCAATCCTGTAGAGCCATGTAAAAAGTTGTGAATCCTCACGGAAGTTCTGAAGCCCACCCCATACCTTTAGGAACGTATTCTGAACAACATCATCGGCATCGTCATGGTTAACAACGATTTTACGGATATGCCAATAAATTCTCTCCTGGTACTTACGAACGATAAGGTTAAAAGCAAAATTCTGAGTATCGCTAATGCGGTACATGTCGAGCAACTCCTTATCGCTGTAGCTGTTCATTCGGCTTATGGAGTTCTACTTACGAGCAATTGCTTTTTTCACAGCATCAACGATATTCGAGGCTTCGAGGCCAAATTTCTTAAGTAATTCCTCAGGTTTTCCGCTTTCGCCGAAGCTGTCGTTAACCGCAACCATTTCGAGAGGGCGTGGTAGCTTACGCGCAAGCAGCTGCGCAACGCTATCGCCTAAACCGCCATTCATAAGGTGCTCCTCGGCTGAAACAGCACAGCCCGTTTTGGTAACCGATTTCAGGATAGCCTCATCATCCAGAGGTTTTATGGTGTGAATATTGATAACCTCTGCATGGATACCTTGCTCTTCAAGGATTTCGGCAGCCTCTATGGCTTTCCAGAGAAGATGACCAGTCGCAAAAATGGTAACATCCGTACCCTCAATCATGGTAATGGCTTTACCGATGATAAAAGGTTCATCGGCAGGGGTGAAGTTTGGAACTACAGGTCTGCCAAAACGTAGATAAACTGGACCATCCCATTCAGCAACGGCTAGCGTTGCTGCTTTGGTTTGGTTGTAATCGGCTGGGTTGATAACTACCATGTTGGGTAGCATCTTCATTAACCCTATATCCTCCATGATTTGATGCGTTGCGCCATCTTCGCCAAGGGTAATTCCTGCGTGCGAAGCGCAAATCTTTACGTTTTTCTTTGAATATGCAACGCTCTGGCGGATTTGGTCGTAAACCCTGCCCGTTGCAAAGCCGGCAAAAGTTCCGGTGAACGGAATTTTGCCACCGATGGTTAGCCCTGCTGCAAGCCCGATCATATTCGCCTCGGCAATGCCTGTTTGGAAGAAACGATCGGGAAAATCTTTTACAAAATCGTCCATTTTCAATGAGCCGATGAGGTCGGCGCAAAGAGCAACTACGTTAGGATTCGTTTTGCCAAGCTCATGTAGCCCCGCTCCAAATCCCGATCGGGTATCCTTATTTCCGGTTGAAACTATCTTCTTCATTTATTTGTCGTGTTTTATACTCTTTTTCATTAGAATTAAAGTGGTATATTCTAATGAAATGCTTGGTATGTATTGTTTTTGTACCATCAACGAATTTAACCCATTCGTTGATGGTAGTAATTTGCTTGATTACTATTTGTTTCGCTGTACCCTTTCGGTAGCCTCTTTCTTAATTAAACCTAGAATGATCAGCTCTGCGCTGGCGTAGTTGGTTGCCAATGGGATATTGTTCATATTGCATGCCTCTAAAAGGTAGCGAATATCCTCGTGGTGCTGCTGAACGATTTTGTGGTCGCGGAGGAAGATAACAATGTCAATCTCCTTTTTGCCAATCATGTCGGTGATTTGATTGTATCCACCGGAAACGCCAGGGCTAAGATGCTGACATCTTAATCCCTGCGATTCAATAAACTCTGCAGTTCTACCTGTGGCTAAAAGGTTAACACCTGGTAACCAATCGATATGCTCTTTTAAGAATCTTACGAGTTCTGGTTTTTTAGCGTCGTGCGCTATAACTGCAATATTTTTCATTTTTATATTTTTTTAATTTTTTTGGATAATACGATTAGAAATCGCCAATGGTTGCTGGTAGTTGAGCCATTGCACGCGCAAACTCATCGTCATTTGGAGCCTTGCCATGCCATTTGTGGGTACCCATCATATAGTCAACACCCATACCCATTTCTGTTTTCATGAGGATAACAACGGGTTTACCCTTTCCTGTTCTCGACTTTGCCTCGGCAAAGCCTTTTACAACTTCTTCCATCACGTTACCGTTCATCTCAACAACGTCCCAGCCAAAAGCAATCCACTTTGCCTTGAGATCGCCAAGCGATAGAACCTGTTCAACAGGACCATCGATTTGCTGCCCATTGTAATCAACGGTTGCAATAATATTATCAACTTTTTTGGCAGCGGCAAACATGACGGCCTCCCAAATCTGACCTTCCTGAAGTTCACCATCGCCATGTAGGGTATAGACAAGATGTTTATCGCCATTTAACTTTTTTGCCAGTGCAGTTCCGCAGGCAACCGATAAACCCTGACCTAGAGAGCCTGATGCAATTCTAATACCTGGAAGATGCTCTGCTGTGGTTGGATGCCCTTGTAGCCGAGTACCTAAAAGGCGAAAAGTGCTTAGCTCGCTAACTTCAAAAAAGCCTCTATGGGCCAATGCGCTATACCATACAGCAGAAAGATGACCATTGGAAAGGAAGAATACATCTTCGCCAATGCCGTCCATGGTAAATTTCTTGGGATCGATACGGAGCGTATCGAAATAAAGCGCAGTGAAAAAATCGGCACAGCCAAGCGAACCGCCTGGATGACCACTTGCTGGTTTATGTATCATGCGGATTACATCTCTTCGAATTTGAGATGCAATTGTCTTTAAATTTTGAATATCAGCCATTTAAATCTGTTTATAGATTAAAAAAATCAACAAAAATCCAATTTGCAAATGTAGTTGTAAATATTACACATTATCATTCATGAGTAAATAAAAAAGTTGAACCATGATAGGAAGGTTTTATTGCGTAATTAGTTTGGTTTAGGTAGCTAGTTTTTGTGTGTTTAATAATATGATTGTCATCTGTTTAGAGTGAAATTGTTTATGTAATGATTAGCGCTCTGCTTTTTATTTCTCGTAATGGAGCAAACTTCTACTAAGAGGGAAAAGCGATTCAATTTTTTGTAACTATTCGGCAATACTATGAAATGAAATATACACCACGGAGACACAGCCCGTCCCGATGTATCGGGAGAGAACACGGAGACTGTTTATAAATATAGTTGCTATTAACAAAACCTTAAACGTTTAATTTAAGGTTTTTCATTGATGGAGAAGAACGAATCAATCGATAAGTCTAACTAGTAAATAGAAGAAATTTCCGTGTTCCCTGCCTACCCTGCCTATCGGCAGGCAGGGTAGGCTTTGCGTGAAAATTCTTTATAGGGCTGAATAGTTACGGATTTAGAAATTTCGGCTAACTTTGCACCCTCTAAATAAATATTAAAGCAATGGGTTTACAGTGTGGTATTATAGGTGTTACGAATGTTGGAAAGACAACCATTTTCAACTGCATGTCGAGTACAAAAGCGCAGGCAAGCAATTTTGCATTCAGCTCAAATAAATCGAATATCAGCATCATTAACGTTCCCGATAGCAGGCTATACGTACTCGAAAAATTCCAACCAACGGATAGAACGGTTCATACAACCGTTGAAATAGTTGATATCCCTGGCTTGGCAAAGGGTGCCAATAAAGGTGAGGGGATGGGGAACAGCTTTCTAGGCGATATACGTAACTGCGATGCGCTAATTCATGTTCTACGTTGCTTTGATGATGAGAACCTGCCCCACGTTGAAGGCTCGGTTGATCCAGTTCGCGATATAGAGACGGTTAACTTTGAACTTCAGGTAAAAGACCTTGAATCTATTGAAAAGAAGATTCAACGGCTTGAAAAACTTGTCAAGACTGGCGATAAGGATGCGAAGCATGGTATAGAGGTGCTAAAAATATATAAAGATCATTTAGAATCGTTCCAAAGTGCAAGGACTGCTCCCGTTGAGGAGAGCGATAAGCGGTTTATCGCCGACCTGTTTCTGCTTTCCACCAAGCCTGTAATTTACGTTTGCAATGTTGACGAAGCATCGGCGGTGAATGGCAATAAGTATGTTGAGAAGGTCAAGGAGTTTTTCAAGGACGAAAGTACTGAGATACTCATAATTGCTGGAAAGGTTGAGGCCGATATTGCTGAACTCGACAGCGAAGAGGATCGCTCGGCATTCCTAAAGGATGTTGGTCTATCTGAACCTGGCGTAAATAAACTCATTCGTGCTGCCTATACTCTACTTGATCTGGAAACGTTTTTTACCATTGGTCAAAAGGAGAATAGGGCTTGGACCATTAAAAAAGGGATGACTGCGCCTCAGGCAGCAGGGGTTATCCATAGCGATTTGGAGCGTGGCTTTATTCGTGCCGAGGTAATAAAATATAACGATTTCATTACCCTTGGCTCTGAGCATGCCTGCAAGGAGAAGGGTAAACTTCACGTTGAGGGAAAAACCTATATCGTTGAGGATGGGGATATACTGCACATCAGATTTAACGTATAATTCGATATTGATTACACTAGACCTGTTCGATTAAAATCTGACAGGTCTTTTTGTTTTTAAATTTACCTTTGTGAAAAGTAGATACTTATGAATTGGTTAAGGGTTTATCCATTCCTTTTTATTGCATTGTTATCATGCAATCAGGCTGACGATCCAAAGGTTCAGTTCTTGAACTGGGCGCAAAAAGGAACAATAACCGATAATATTAAATGCAAGGCTGAGCCAAATCAGAGTTACTGCGTATATCTGCCAACCAGCTATGATGTTAGCAAGAGCTCTCCTGCTATTTACGCATTTGATCCACAAGGTAAAGGACGTATTCCTGTTGCTTTGATGAAAAGCATTGCTGAAAGGCTTGGGTATATAGTAATCGGTTCGAATAATTCTAAAAATGGGCTTAGCCCCGAGGAGATAAACAGCATTGTTAATTCACTTTTTGCCGATACGCAGCGAAAACTAGCGATTGATCCAAATAGGGTCTATCTCTCAGGTTTTTCGGGAGGAGCAAGGGTTGCTTGTATGGTTGCTCAAGCAGTAAATGGCATACAAGGGGTAATTGCCTGCTCTGCTGGTTTTCAGCTAGATAGAAATTCTTTAGGCTTTCATTTTATTGGTATTGCAGGTACTCAGGATATGAATTACCTTGAAATGAGACGGCTTAACGCTTATATGGATTCAGTGGGAATACAAAATCAGCTTATAGTGTTCAAGGGAAAGCATCACTGGCCTTATGAACCAACAATTTCAGAGGCAATAACAATGCTTGAGATTTATTCGACGCAAAATTCTATAGCCAATAAAAGCATAGTCGATGAGTTTTTGAGTAGCAATATTAAAAGGATTCATCGCCTAAAGGGTAATAATTGTCCCGATAGTTTAGCGTTGGCCTGCTTCATTGCAAAGCGAACCTACGAAACCCTTGACGGTACTGTAGATGCTAATGGTTTAAAATCTACAATCGATTCGTTAAGTCAAATGCAATCGTTTCAAAAGTACATAAAAGAGCAGGTGTTGCTTGAGATATTTGAATACCAAAAGCAACATGAATTTGCTTCGGCATTTGGATCGAAACCTGAAACTTGGTGGAATAGTGAGATTAGAAAGTTAAACGATGGGGGGGTAGGTTTAAAGGGTGATGTTTCTATACGTTTACTTGGCTACATTAGCCTTCGCTGCTATGGAAATGTAAATAGAGCATTTTTCTACAAGGATTGGAAGGCGGCTCAACACTTTATTTCTATATACAGACAGGTTGACCCTGAAAACCCTGATAGCTGGTATGCTTTGGCTTGCCTGCAAGCCAATACCGATAAATCGATAGAAGCCATTGAGTCATTGAAAAATGCTATAAAATTTGGTCTTGCTGATTTCTCGAAAATTAAAAACGATCCGTTATTAATTACGCTTCGAGGTAATCCGATGTTTAACGCAATATTAAATGGATGGAGCGAACAGGGCGTTTAGCCCTGTTCGGAAAATGTGATAGAAACTATAGATATTTAAATCCTTCGTGTCATAAAGTAACTATCAAACTTTTCTGAACTACCATATTTTTCGTAAACTTTTTCTGATACCTTGTAGGTGCAGTTCTCGCCTTCAATTCCTGAAAAGAAAATTTCATGTTTCTCGGAATTTTCGTCGATCATCAGTAATCGAACTAATCGCTTATCGATTTCATAGGCTGCGAGATTGGAATGACAAAAGGGGCAGAAGAATTCAACCTCTTCCCCTGTCCCAATCTTGAAAGATGGATTTAAGTGTTTTGAGTAATCGCCAAGATGCGGGCTTAGAAGGATTAGACCTCGCTTACCCATTTTGTTGGTAGCAGTAAAAATAATATTTTCGCCAACGAGTAGAAGTCCATTGCATTTAGGGCAAATAAAATCATTTTTCATGGTTTCTTTTTTTGTTTTCATCAAGTAATTTACGAATAATATGAATTAAGTAAATAGATTGTTTCGATGTGTTTCGAATAGACACAGTCCTTGATTGAGAATAATTTGATTGCTCTTAAGTTTACGTGCTAGTTTTTAGGATATTATGAGAAATATGAATAAGCTTTGTTTTTATTGAATATAGAAAGAGGCTTTTTATTTGGCTTGAATTAGTCTTCGCTAGAAATTATTGTAAATTTGCTAATTATCTATTCCACGTAGGTTGATGAAAAAAATCTTTATCATATTACCCCTTATTTTATTTTGCTTTTCAACAGTCATAGGTCAGCAGAGAGAGTATTTCCATTTTAAATTCATTGAACCCAATAAAACGATAATAAATACAACCCTAACAAGGATAATTTCCATCGATAATGTAAGGCGTGATACCGTTTATGCCTATGCTAATGCTGATGAAATGAGGTTGTTTGAGAAGTTGGGATATAAATATACAATCATTCCAAAGGTTGAGTTAAGCGCTAAATCCATTTCAATGGCTACCACGGTCGGTCAAATGACAAGCTGGGATAGATATCCAACCTATACGGTTTATCGAGCGCTTATGAAGAAATTTGAGCAGGATTTCCCTACTCTTTGTAAACTCGACTCGATAGGTATGACCCCAAATGCTCACAAAATTTATGTTGTTAAGCTTTCCGATAATGTAAGCGTTGAAGAGCCCGAGGTTGAGGTCTTTTATACAAGCACCATGCACGGCGACGAGACTACAGGGTTTATTCTAATGCTAAGGTTTATCGACTATATGCTTTCGAACTATGCAACCGATACTCGTATAGCATCGATGCTTAATAGTATGGCAATCTACATAAACCCCAACGCAAATCCCGATGGGACATATTATGGTGGAGATAATACGGTTGCAGGCGCAATTCGATATAATAGTACAGGGAGTATTGATCTAAATCGTAAATTCCCTGACCCAAGGGTTGGGTATCCTACGGCTATTCCAGCTGAGAATCAGATTATGATGGACTTTGCATCTGCTCGGCATTTTACACTTTCAGCAAACTTCCACGATGGAGTGGAACTGGTTAACTATCCTTGGGATACTTGGATAAGTGCATCAAAAACGCATTCCGATAATAATTGGTTTATTCATGTATCTCGTCAATACGCTGATTCTGCTCAGGCTAATAGCCCTACAGGGTACTTTACCGATGAAGTCAATGGAATTACTAATGGAGGTGATTGGTATGTCGTTACTGGGGGAAGGCAAGACTACATGAATTGGTGGCATCATTGTAAAGAGGTAACGATTGAACTGTCGCCTAATGTAAATGACCCAACTCCCTCTGAACATTTGCAAAATTATTGGACTTATAATAAAGAATCTTTTTTGTGTTACCTTGAATCTTCTACTAAAGGTATTAGTGGTGTTATCACCAACACTAATGGGCAGCCTGTAAGAGCAAGAGTTTATATCATTGGTCATGACAGGGATAGCTCCCATGTTTACTCAAGCTCAACATCAGGGTTTTATGCACGACCCATTGAGCCTGGGACATGGCAGGTTACCTATTCGGCCTATGGCTACATACCGCAAACAAAAACCATTTCAATCGTCAATTGGAGCTCATCGGTTAATCAGGATGTTGTACTTGAAATCGATCCTAACGCTGGTATTAATAATGAAAGCAACAACCCTTACCAATTAAAGGTTTGGCCAAATCCATTCAGCGGTGATTTCAATATTACCTTCAACCTCGATAAACCTGAATATACAAGTCTTTCTCTTTATACCCTTGATGGTCGTATGATTTCTTCGCTCGCAGATGGATTTTGCCAGAAAGGCTTAAATGCTGTTAATATTAACACTTTAACAAGTATTGTAAGCGGCAGCTATGCTATAGTTTTGAGAGTAGGTGATAAATCTTATTCACAGATTGTCCAACACATCCGCTAGGCAATCATTTTTTTAATATTTTTGTGGGGGTGCTAGCGAAGCACCCTTAAATTTTTTATCATGAAGAGATTATTGCTCCCGTTTGCCCTTTTTATCGGTTTTACAAATATGCTGTTCTCACAGCAACGAATGGCTATCCCTTCCGAAAAACCTAAACTTATCGTTGAGGTTATCGTTAGCCAAATGCGATACGATTACATCCATCGGTACTGGGATAAGTTTGGCGAAGAAGGGTTTAAACTCCTTATAAATGATGGGACATTTTGCAAAAATGCCAGATTCAACTATCTGTTAACCCAATCATATCCGGGTATTGCTACCATTGCAACGGGTGCAAACCCAATGGTTCATGGCATAATCTCCAATAAATGGTATAACAAATCCGATGGAGCGCAGATTGATGCCGTTGCCGATGAGAAGATGAGTACCGTAGGCGGTAGTTTCTTTAGCGGGAAATACTCGCCGAAGCAAATTATCACAAGCACCTTTGGCGATGAGTTGAATCTTTACGATCCTTTATCGAAAGTGGTTGGCATATCGCTCGATGCTGGTTCGGCTATTCTGTCAACAGGGCATAATCCAACGGGTTCTTACTGGTTCGATGCCGAAAAAGGGAACTGGGTTAGCAGCTCGTTCTTTATGTCGGAGCTACCCGCTTGGGCAGATACCTTTAATACTAAAAAGTTTGCAAAATTATACGCTGAGCGTGAGTGGAGCGCATCGAAACCCATTGATACATACGATGAGGCGGATACCAATAAGGTGAAAGTTCCTGAGGTGAAGAAAAAGTTGAAGGATAAGCTAAAATCGATGTTGGATGGCGTTATTCAAAAGAAAAGCCCAACCCTTAGCTATGCACCAATGTTCGAATCGCCTTATGGGAATTTGCTTGCAAAGGATTTTGCTATAGCATCAATAGCTGGTGAGAACCTAGGGGCTGATGAGCATACCGATCTGTTAACGTTGACATTCTCGGTAAATAGAAATATTGGGTTGAAGTATGGACCACAATCCATAGAGGTTGAGGATACCTATATTAAACTGGATAAGGAGTTAGCTCACTTCCTGAAGTTCCTAAATCAAGCCATTGGTCGCGAGAATGTTTTGGTTGTACTAACCTCCGATCAGGGTATTGCATCAACCCCTGCGTATCTCGAAAAATCGAAGATTCCGGGTGGCTATTTCGATCCGAATAAGGCGATAGCATTATTGGGAAGCTATTTGAGGGCTATTTATGGGCAAGGCAATTGGGTTGTAGCCTATAACGAGAAGCAGATTTACCTTAATCATCGAATTATTGAGGATTCGAATCTTAAATTGGCTGATGTACAACAGAAAATTGCCAATTTTATGCTTGAGTTCTCAGGGGTTGCGAACGCCATTACAGCAAGCACCCTTCAGAGTTCAAATTTTACCACTGGGGTTTTCGAAAAATTCCAAAATTGCTACAATCCACGCCGTTCAGGCGACGTCATCCTAAACTTTGAGCCAGGCTGGGTTGAAAGTAGCGGAGCCGTTACATCGGGGAATTCAGCCTATAGCTACGATGTACATGTACCGTTGATCTGGTATGGATGGAAAGTAAAACGTCGCTCGATACTCTCCCCTGTAAATATGACCGATATTTCACCAACCCTTTCAACCATGCTTGGTATAACTTGGCCTAACGGGGCAACAGGGAATCCGATAAGGGAGTTGATTGAATACTAAGAAACATTAACCACAGTAGGCACAATAGAACACATTAGAAGCTCAAACTATGTGAACTAATGTGTCTATTGTGGTTTTTTCCTGTTTTTCAGCGTTAGGACAACCTAAATTAAATTTCCCTTTTTCATAAGCCCATGACAATTGAATTGTCTTCATTTTTTTAGTTTTTAACTCAAATATTCAATTCTCAAAAAGCTCACTTTATTTTTTTCTGCCATACGATGGCGAAAATCATTTCTAATCTAATAATCAATACATTATAAAATAGGACGTCCAGTATTAAAATGTTTTCTAGTATTTACAGGGTTTATAGAGGGTGTCCCGAAAAAGTGCGGAAAACAGGAGAAACATTAACCACAGTAGGCACAATAGAACACATTAGAAGCTCAAACTATGTGAACTAATGTATCTATTGTGGTTTTTGTAACTATTCAGCAGCAATAAAAACTCTCACGCAAAGTCGCACCTGCCTGCCGGCAGGCAAGGAAGCCGCAATGACGTTAAGGTACTCTATGAGCAAAAAGATAAATCCAATATAAATATAGCCGAAAATTCATTGGGCTTTTTTTGTTAGAATTAGCCTAGAAAAATGAGATTAATAGAATTACAATCAATTAGCGCGCAAAGGGAAAAAACGAATTCGTTTTTTCTTTCTTTGCGGCCCCTGCCTACCGGCAGGCAGGTTTGCGGCCCCGCCTGCCTTAGTACCTAAGTAAGGCGGGCAGGTTTGCGAGAGGCAAAAGCGAGTGACAGCCTTTATAGCTGTAGTTTACATTTGCCCATGAAAGAAAATGGTTATCTGAAAATGTACCTGAGTAGTTACTGGTTTTTTAATTTATGTTCTATCTGCCATTAAAGACAATCTCTCAATATCATTCTCCAATGCATTTCCCACCACCACCATATCAGCTCCAGCATTCCATGCTGCTTTCACCTGTTCGGGAGTTTTTAGTCCCCCTCCAACAATTAAAGGGATGCTTATCTCGTTGCGAATCGCTTTTATCATTTCGATTGGGACTGGGGTTTTTGCTCCGCTGCCTGCTTCAAGGTAAATCATTTTTAGACCTAGCTGCTCACCAGCCAATGCAGTTGCTACCGCAATATCAATTTTTGTGGCAGGAATTGGCATGGTGTTGCTCATATACTGAACAGAGGTTTGAACTCCTCCATCGATAAGGATATAGCCGGTTGGAAGAACTTCTAAGCCGCTAGTTTTAATTGCGTTAGATGCAATTACATGATTGCCAATCAGAAAATCGGAATTTCTTCCTGAAATAAGAGATAGTAGTAGGATTGCATCTGCTTCGGTGCTGAAATGCATTGCATTACCGGGGAAGATTACAACGGGTAGAGGCGATCGCTTTTTGATGGTTGAAATGAATGAGCCTAAATCTGCTTTTACTAGGCTTCCTCCAACTAACAACATCGTAACATTGCTTTGCAGAGCAATTGGCAAAAGTTTTTCAAGATGATCTCCATCGCACTTATCGGGGTCGAGAAGCAGCGCGAAGAGTTTCTCTTCTCCTTTCGAATCGATGATTTTTTGGTGTATCATTTTAAATCAAATGCTAATTTCTATAGAATACAATTACTTACAACCCACGAAAGACAAAAGTCGTCAAAAAAAAGATATTTTAGCTCCAGCTGGTGTATTTCATTCAGGTCAATCACCTCAACATTAATGATTCCACTATTTGCAGGATTGTTGTATCTGCTAATACTAATATCGTTTATAAAATGTTTTGCTTCTCTCCATGGGAGTTTGTAAACCGACTCCTTAATACACCATGCAAGAGCCAATGACTTTTGATGCTCAAGGTTAATCCATTGCAGCTCGTTTACTGAAAGGTATTTGTTGGCAACAATTTTGAAATCACGATTCACCCTTTCGATATCAACACCAATACATAGTTCTTGGCTGAATGCCACAACAACCATATTGGCTGTATGGCTAATTGATATGTGGGGCTTCCCGTCGGAGTAGTAGGGCCTTCCGTTGGGGTGGTAGCTGATGGGCTCAAAATGGTTTAAATGGTTGAGCATTGCCCTTACCACCATGGTTTCGATCCTTCGTCGAGGGTAAGCGTATTTACTTGATAAATCGAGACCTGTAAGATTTTTCAAATCCTCTTCGGTTTCGGTTATCCTCCAAAGAGCAATTTGAACCTGACTATCATCAATTAATCTGTAAAACCCCATATTTGATAATTTCTATTTCCATTCAAGCGTTTCAATAAGGTAGGTCATATCCTTGCCAAAAAACTCGATAGCTGGAGCGAGTGAGTCCTTATTGGGGTGAACGCTAAAGTACAATGCGCCTCTTAGGAAATGCTTAACCGAATCGGTAACATAAAATTGAAAGGAGCTTGCAGCGTTGCCCCTTATGTCATATAGGATTCCATACACCTTTTTTTCGGGGTTTGAGAATAGTTTTTCGTTAATCGCATCGGCCTTTATGGTGTGCTTGTAGGCGAGGGTTCGAATATCCTCAATCAGCGTATCGATATTGCCATGCACCTCTTTGTAGCTGATATGAATTTTCGCCTTATATCTAGGGAATTCAATGTTTATCCAATACTTTTCACTTGCTGAATACTTATCCTTTACAATATAACCATAGGTTGGGTAGCTGAACCTGTATGGGAATGTTGAATCGAGAACTCTATACTGCTTTTCGGGAAATTCTAGACGAAAATATCCACGGGGTTTGGGAATGGGAGCGGATTGGCATCCAATGAGCATTGTGAATAGTCCTATTGTAAAATAGATAGTAACCGTTTTTGTTCTTGACATTGTGCTAGTATCTTGGTAATTTGATATTTGCTCTTCGGGAATTGCAATACTAAAACGGGTTGAATTTAGGTGTTTTCTACCAATAACTAAATAAGAAAGGGTTATTGTTTGATGCGTACAAGGTGCAATCAAGCAATAACCCTAGTATATTAGGGGATGGTTAATGCTAGAAAGGCAAATCATCGGGTTCGGGAATCGAGCCCTGTGGTTCGGCAACTGTAGCTGCTTCAACCGACTTTGCCTGGCTCCCATTGCCCCCTGCTTCGGCATTCCCCGATGGACCTAGGAAACGGAAGTTGTCGCAAAAAACCTCTGTTTTATACTTCTTAACACCCTCCTTATCATCGTACGAAGAGGTTTTTAAGCGTCCCTCGATGTAAAGGAGTTTCCCTGCTTTAACGTATTTTTCGGCAATTTCGGCAAGTTTGCTCCACACTACTATGTTGTGCCATTCGGTTTGGGTAACCTTTTTGCCGGTTTTATCGGTGTATGTTTCGTTGGTTGCTAGAGAGAAGCGCGCAACGGTTACACCGCTATCGAGGTGTCGAACATCGGGATCTTTGCCAACATGACCCACGAGGATAACTTTATTTACTGACATCGTTTTAGGTTTTTTTAGTTTTTAATAATTAAGGTTTCTTAAGTAAAATTATGAAATATATTTTTTTTCAACAAGTTTATTATCTAATAATTAAAAATAATTTGATTGAATTATTTGGGTTTGTCAAGGTAGGCTTTAAAATGAATAAAAAATCACATTAAAAATATGTGGTAGTAAATAATTGGTTATTCGACAAAACTAGTGGATAGTTGTAATTCTACAATTGTAAGATTTTATCGATGATCTTTTGAAAACCTCACACACTTTTTATTCATTGGCTTTCTTAATCCCAGAGGGATTATATGTCTATAGAAAATTCTATCCCTAGGAACATTCGACCCCAGCCGGGGTCGCACTATAAATGGGCATTGTTTCTATAAACATCCGACCCCTCTGGGGTCAATATTGGAGCAAAACCAGATTATATCTCGTCCTTTCCATACCTTTTGTCGAATAACCAAATAATTGCATGTATGTCACTTTTCACTTCTCCCTTTATTCCTTAAGTATTTCTCCGATGGCTCTGCCGCTAAAAAGTTATCGATAACCTTTGGGATTGAGTAGTCCTGAATATTGGGGATTGGGATTTTAAGGTAATTCGTTTTAAGATAGTAGGTCGGTTTGTCAATCTCAACGATAATGAACTTGGTATAGAGCGTTTGATGGCTCAGTATATGCTTAATGGGTTGAGAGCTATGTAGAATTTTCAATCTCTCTTTCCCGAAAAACTCACTCCATAAAGGTTCAATTATCAACAAATCGATTTCAACCTGATTTGCCGTTTCGATAAGCGGAAATTCGTATAGCGAGGTCCATATATCGCCCGCTTCTCGCTTTTGGATAAAGGTAGAATCCTTATATCTTATTATTATATAGTTCAAAAATCGGTCGCGTGTGGCAATTCTCTTTCCTTTCAAAGGCAGCTGATTGATTAGGTTGTTTCTGTAAGCATAGCAGATATCGTTGAAAGGGCAGGCTAGGCAGTTTGGACTTCGTGGTACGCATTGCATTGCGCCAAAATCAAGCAGCGCTTGATTAAAAGTATCGGGGTGTCTCTTATCGATTAGCTCCATGGTTAGTGTGTAGAACTCTTTTTTACCTGCTGATGTTTCAGGGGAAGCGAACACCCCGAAAATTCTCGATAGAACTCGATAAACATTACCATCGATTGCAGGAACAGCCAATTTGAATGCAAATGAAGCTATTGCTCCCGCAGAGTACGGACCAAGGCCTTTTATCTTCAGCAATTCCTGATATGATGTTGGCAATAAACCATTATACTCAGCCATTATTTGCTTTGCTGCTCCATGCAGATTTCGAGCACGAGTATAGTAACCTAACCCTTGCCAAACTTTCATCACCTTATCTATATCTGCGTTAGCTAAATCTTTTATCGTGGGGAATGTGCTTATAAACCGATTGTAGTAACCGAGTCCTTGTGCCACTCGAGTCTGTTGTAGAATAACCTCCGCTATCCATATATAATAAGGATTTTCGGTGTTTCTCCAAGGCAAATCGCGCCGATTCTGGTTATACCAAATAATAATAATGTTCTTAAAATCCATTGGATCAAATCAAACCATAAATAAATGTTATCAAAAATAATTCATTTGTATTTCATTTATATATATAAATCATTTATATTTGCAGTCCGAAATTGAAAACACAAGTATAATCAATTGATAATTAAAGATTTTTAATCATGACAAAAGCAGATATCGTAAATGAGATTTCCAAGAATACTGGAATCGAGAAGGTAACTGTTCAGAAAACCGTTGAGGCTTTCATGGAAACAGTAAAAGACTCTTTAGTAAAAGAAAAAAACGTTTACCTAAGAGGTTTTGGTAGTTTTATCGTAAAAAAACGTGCGAAAAAAACTGCCCGTAACATCTCAAAGAATACTACTATTATTATTCCTGAGCATTTCATTCCTTCTTTCAAACCCGCTAAAACCTTTGTTGGTAAGGTTAAATCACACGTAAAGAAGTAGTTTTA
Source organism: Bacteroidales bacterium (assembly GCA_003818205.1). GTDB lineage: Bacteria > Bacteroidota > Bacteroidia > Bacteroidales > Tenuifilaceae > UBA8529. Next base: position 15,805 of record RPRQ01000054.1, on the reverse strand, counting down.
GTTTTTTAACCTATTAAAAATAAACACCATGCCAAGCGGAAAGAAGAGGAAGAGGCATAAAATGGCCACCCACAAACGGAAAAAACGTCTTCGTAAAAACCGTCACAAGAAGAAAAAATAGTAATCCCTATTTTTCTTAACATATTTACAAATATGCTGTCAACCTAAAGAGCCATGAGTCCTTTAGGTTGACCTGTTTCTAGTTACCTTACCTAATTTCACAAACTAAAAAAAAAGTGAATATCGAACTTGTAATTGATGTACGTGATACTGAAATTGCGATTGCCCTCCTTGAGAACAAACAGCTCGTTGAGCTCAACATGGAGAAAAGCAACGTTCAGTTCGCGGTTGGCGACATCTATCTCGGTAAGGTAAAAAAAATAATGCCCGGGTTAAATGCAGCATTCGTGGATGTAGGCTACGAAAAGGATGCATTTCTTCATTACCTCGACCTAGGGCCACAGTTTCAAACTTTTAACAAGTATCTGCAATCCACATTATCCAAAAAGAACAAGTCTCTTCCAATAACCAAGCTAAAGCTTGAATCGGAAATTGATAAGAACGGAAAAATTGGAAATGTAATAAGCAGTGGGCAATCGATTCTTGTTCAGATTGCCAAGGAGCCAATTTCGACCAAAGGGCCTCGGTTGAGCTCAGAGATATCTATCGCTGGACGAAACCTTGTTCTGATGCCCTTCTCCGATAAGGTTTCCATATCGCAAAAAATTGCATCGCCAGAAGAGCGAAAGAGGCTGAAACGCCTTATGGAGAGTATTATTCCACGCAACTTTGGAGTAATCGTTCGGACTGCAGCCGAAGGGAAAAAGGTTGCTGTGCTCGATGCAGAACTTCGTGGGCTTATTAAAAAATGGGATGTGGCTTATGAAAAGCTAAAAACGGCAACCGTTCCAAGCCTTTTGGTGAGCGAATTAAAACGTACATCAACCATTCTGCGTGATATGCTTAACGTATCGTTCAATAATATTCACGTTAACGACGAGAATGTCTATAACGATATTAAGGAGTATCTCGATACCATCGCCCCTGAAAAGGAGAAGATTGTTAAGCTATATCAAGGGAATGTTCCCATCTTCGATCAGTTTGGAATCGATAAGCAAATCAAAAGCCTTTTTGGGAAAACGGTTTCATTTAAAAGTGGTGCTTACCTAATCGTTGAGCATACCGAGGCACTTCACGTATTTGATGTGAATAGCGGAAATCGCTCAAAAGCAACTAACGATCAGGAGACCAATGCCCTTGATGTTAACCTGTCGGCTGCTGAAGAGATTGCCCGTCAGCTAAGGCTTAGGGATATGGGCGGTATCATTGTTGTCGATTTTATCGACATGCACTCTCAGGAGAATCGACAGATTCTGTTCGATAAGATGAAAGACCTAATGGCCAAGGATCGCGCCAAGCATAATATTTTACCGTTGAGTAAATTTGGCTTGATGCAGATAACCCGTCAGCGGGTTAGGCCCGAAATGCAGATTAGCACAGTTGAGAAATGTCCAACCTGTAAGGGATCTGGCGAGGTTTCGCCAACTGTTATCTTCGATGAGCAGATTGAGAATCAGCTGACTTTCCTCGTGAATGAGAGAGGAATAAAGAACTTTATTTTGAAGCTGCACCCCTACATTGCAGCGTTTATATCAAAAGGATTTATATCCAAACGTATAAAATGGATGTTCAAGTACGGTTCTAGAATTAAGCTTGTACCCATGTCATCCTACCATTTATTAGAGTTCCACTTTTTTGATCGGAACGATATCGAGATAGAACTTTAGCCAACATAACCCCGAAGAGATTCGGGGTTTTTTTTGATTCGAAAACCAAAGTGCTAATTGATGTCTGTTTATGAGAAAATGCCACAGATTCACAGATTTCTATTTTTTACTGCTTGAATGGTCTGTGAATCTGTGGCTATTTTTTTTGAAGATTGTTCCGTCTTTTATAATATTGAGTGTCTATAGTTATGGGCTGAGGAAAAGGGAATGTGTTCAATAGGTTTCATCAACAATAAGCGAGTTTCATCATTTAATTGTTTATACATCACAAATGTTTTATTTAAAGAGTTATAGTTCTGATCTTTACATTGAGCAGAAAACAGATATAGATACGAAAGTGTTAACTTGTATCGAACAAATAGATTGGCATTTCTGAATACTGAATTTCTATAAAAAAATAATACATATAAAATCATGATCAAAAATTACATTACTACAGCCTATCGAAATATTCTAAGGCAAAAAGGGTTCTCAATAATCAATATTATTGGGCTATCGCTTAGCATTTCCGTATGTATGCTAATAATCGTAATCATTCTCGATCAATACGCCTATGATAACTTTCACTCAAAAAAGGATAGAATCTATAGGGTTTTGAGCGATAATACCATAGCAACGGATATTAAGATTCGATTCGCCTCATCGCCAATAGCGCTAAGCAACGAGATAAGTAAGAGTTCGACTTTAATTGAGGATTTTGTAGTACTGGAGAACTCCTATTCAGATGAAGCAAAGTATAAAGGATCTTCCCTTGAAGTGAAAAGTCTTTTTGCTTCAGAACATTTCTTTAAATTATTCGATTTTCCATTAAGGGGAGGTAAACCCGAGGATGTGTTGAAGGAACCCTTCACTGTTGTACTTACCGAAGATGCAGCAAAAAAGATTTTCGGTAAAGATGAAGCCCTAGGAAACGAAGTGATCATCGATAGTTTGACCTATAAGGTAACTGGTATTATTCCAAAAACAAAATACAAATCACATATCCAATTTGAGGTATTGGCTTCGTTGAGTTCAGCTGAAGCTAAAGCGAAGATGAAAAACAAAAAGAATTTTGGGTTAGACTGGAAGAATTACTACTCTGGCTATGTTTACTTCCTTCTTAAAAAAGATGTTAATCCGGATGACTTTAATCCAATATTCGATAAGATTACAGCAGAAAAGTATGCCACAGATAAAGAGAATAAAGTAAAATTTCGTCTGCAACAGCTAACGAAGATAACCCCAGGTCCAATTCTTGGCAATGAAGTGGGATTGGCAATGCCTAAGGTTTTTATTTACTTTCTTATTGGTTTAGCTTTGGTAATAATGATATCGGCAGCGTTTAATTACACGTCACTTTCTATTGCTCGATCGTTATTACGTGCAAAAGAGGTTGGGGTTAGGAAAACCATTGGTGCTAGTAGAGGTCAAATTATTGCTCAATTCCTTATTGAAGCAGTAATGATTGCTTTAATCTCTGCCTTTATTGGCTTTGTAATCCTCCAATCGCTTCTTCCCGCTTTTGCAGGGATGAAGATGATGAGTATTCTACAAATTCGCCCTGAGCAGAATATTATGGTTTACCTGTGGTTCTTTATCTTTGCTTTTGTGATTGGTTTAATATCAGGTGCTTTACCGTCATACTTTATATCGGCATTTCAGCCGATAAAGGTCTTAAAGGGGGCGAATAATATCCGACTTTTCAGGAAACTTACCCTACGTAAGATTTTGCTAGTAAGCCAATTTGCATTCTCTATGATTTTTATTATTACTATAATCCTAGTATATAGGCAGCTGAATATGATGATGAATGCTGAAATGGGGTTCGATAAGAAAGTGGTTTACAATATCGATCTGCAGGGTCATAAATTCGACCAGGTGAAGGATATTTACTCATCAATCCCTGAGGTTGAAATTATTTCGGGTTCATCGCACACTCCCGGATTGGGAAACATGTGGGGAATAAAACTTCGCAAGAAAAAAGATGATGAGAACATCAAGATGGATATGTTTAGTGCTGATGATAATTATATTGAAACTATGGGATTATCATTGGTTGCTGGTGGAAATTTTCCAAAAGGGACTAATGATAATGGTAAATTTATAATCGTTAACGAGAAAGCGGTAAAGAAGTTGAATTTTGCTTCGCCCGCTGAAGCCATTGGTAAAAGCTATTGGGAGGCAGATGATTCAGTATATGTAGAAATATGTGGTGTAATAAAAGATTACAAATACGTAGCGCTTTTCATGAACTCGGATGCCATGGTTTTACGCAATAAGGGTAAAAGCTATAGAATTGCCTCGCTAAGGATTAGCTCACCAAATATGATCCAAACCATTGATAAATTAAAGAGTGAATGGAAGAAAATTGATCCTGCCCATGAATACAAGGGACAATTCGTTAATGATGAGATTAAGGAGTTCTATTCATTCTTCGAGGATATTATCTACACGGTTGGTTTTGCCACTATTCTTGCTATTTTAATTGCTAGTTTAGGTTTATTGGGTATGGCTACCTATACTGCGCAAACAAGAATTAAGGAGGTTTGTATTCGAAAAGTTTATGGAGCAGATGTAAGTACGATTATATTTTTAGTTTCTAAAGCATATATCTGGATGCTCGCTATTGCTGCTTTAATTGCAATTCCAATTGCTTTTATGGTAAATAATTTGTGGTTACAGTATTTGGCTCATCATGTCGATATTGGTTTTGGTACAATTTTCGGTGGGGCTTTTATCGTGCTTTTTATAGGATTAGCCGCAATCACCTCTCAAACGCTTAAAGCGTCGAATGGAAATCCGGCAGACCTGCTAAGGTATGAGTAGTTGATTCTTTTCAGCGATAAAAAACGGCAATGGGTATTTCCCGTTGCCGTTTTTTTAGACAATTATCTGATAGTTGCTGCTATTATTGATTAGGTTACAGTTTGAATGCTGTAAAAAATCCATTAAGAAGAACATCGAATATTCCAAAACTTTATTTTTGCAGAATAATCATGAAGAAAAGTGAAACGAGTCAGCTATTTTTTTTATCAGCCCTACAAGTGGTTATTTTTTTTACCATTCCTCTTAGTTAATACCATTTTTTTTGGGATAATGGCGGTGATTTTCTCCATCCTTGTAAATCAAAAGGTAGGTAGCTATATTGGAGGCGTTCTTTGGTCGAGGCTTAATGCTATTCTAACACCAATGCTTGTTAAGGTGAGCGGGAGAGAAAATGTGAATCAAATGCAATCGTACGTGGTTGTTTCCAACCACCAGAGCGTGTATGATATTTTTCTAATCTACGGATGGCTTGGGATTGATATTAAATGGATGATGAAGAAGGAGCTACGAAAGATTCCGGGTATTGGTTTTGGTAGCCAAAAGGTGGGGCATATTTTTATCGATAGGTCCAATAGCAAGAGAGCGTTCGAAAGCATTAACGAGGCCAAACGTAAACTGGTGAACGGAACCTCTGTCGTTATCTTCCCCGAGGGAACTCGAAGCCAAACGGGTGAACTAGGGACTTTTAAACGAGGGGCATTTAAGATTGCTTACGATTTGAATCTGCCTATTCTTCCCATAACATTGGTTGACACCAAGAATATACTGCCTACAAATACAATTAATATTCTACCAGGTCGAGTTAAAATGGTTATCCACGAACCGATTGATATAAAACTATATAGCGAAAAAGAACCCGAACTACTACTAGAAGAGGTCAGACGTAAAGTCAGTAGCGCAATTTCAAATTAGAGAAAGACATATATTCTGCTTGTACGCAAAATGGGTATGATTATATTCCTTATTCAGCATAATCACACACCTAACCAAACTCAGTTATTATGATAAATAATTAAATAGCTGATGTTTAACCTCTAATTATCGGAGTGATAATCAGGTTAGATAATACTGCAAAAAAACTTGAACATATTTTTTTATTACCCTTTGTAATATTTTCCATTTAGATGTAACTAAATAGAAAAATCAAAAATTTAAAATATGAAAAAAGTAGCTATTGCAATCCTTTTTGTATGCAACTATATGCTTGCGAGTGGTTATGAAACAATAGATGTTTTAAGCTTAGGAAAAGGTCCATCAATTGTAATAATCCCTGGTTTAGGAGGAACGAACGTATGGAAAAGCACAATTGAAGTGCTCTCGGAAAAAAACAGATGCCACATTATTTCTATCAAAGGTTTAAATGGGCAAAAGAATCAGAACGATTCAGATTTCTCTAAAGTGATGGATGAAATAAAACAGTACATCAACTCTGAAAAGCTGAATAAACCGATACTCATGGGGCATAGCTTTGGAGGATTTCTATCGATTCAACTAATTAGCAGAAATCCTGAGCTGTTTAAGGAATTGATTCTTGTTGACTCCTACGCTTTCTCTCTTGCAATGTATAATCCAGCATTTACGCAAGAAATTGGGAAACAACAATCCATTGCATTTAAAAGTCAGATATTGGCACTGCCCGATCAGAACTACTCGACTTTTTGGTTGCAGAATGTAAAGCAATTAGTTTCCGACACTATCAATGAAAAGATAATTTATAACAATATTATTCTGTCGGAACGAAAAAATGTAACAGAGGCACAAGCCTTTATGCTTTCTAACGATCTTCGTCCTCTTTTAAAGAAGATAACCATTCCTACTGTAGTTCTATGCTCCAAATCAATATACAAAACAATGGGTATAGATGATGCTACGATAAAACAAAGAGTTAACGATCAGTTCAAAGATTTAAAGGATTGTCATATATTTATTAACGAAAAATCACGTCACTTTATCATGCTCGACGACAAGGAGTGGTTTATTGAGAATGTTAAGAAATTCATTTAGAAATGAATTTAAAGGATAAGGAGAAGTTGTTTTCAGAGGTCTATGAAACATTCAGGCATAGGATATATAGAATTTGCTATGCCTACATCTATCAGAAGGATGAGGTTGAGGATCTTTTTCAGGAGATAATGATAAATATTTGGAATAGCCTCGATCGTTTTAGGGGCGATTCCCAGCTGGGAACTTGGGTATATCGAGTTGCTGTTAACTCTGCGATGCTATACAATCGAAACAACAAGTTTCATGGTAAAGTCAAATCAAATATCTCTGAAGTTTATCTTTCCACTGAGGATTCTGGCTCAGACGACCATCGGGAGATTGAGGAGAAGTTGAATACTCTGGCAAAATGTATTTCGAAGCTCGAGAAGCAGGATAGAATTATCATTTCGTTGATACTTGAGGGATTATCCTACGATCAGATCTCGGAGGTTACTGGAGTTACCTCCAACTATGTTGGGGTAAAAGTTAATAGAATAAAAAAACAACTCGTTTCACTATTTGAAAATGAAAGCCATGAATGATTTCGCCGAATATCAAAAATTATGGATGACCAAAGGGGTGGATGATACTCGCCTCGAAACGGGGAAAACGCTTGCTGAATCGTTGCATGGTAGAATCAATTCTTTTAATTCGTATCAAATCAAATTGAATCGATTTAAACTTGTTGGGGCTTCTATAGGAATAATACTATTAGTTTTTAGCACGAGAGATATCAAGGGTATGTCATTGTTGTCCTATTTAGGGATTGCTCAAATAATCTTAAGCACCTTACTATTTCTAGTATATTATCTAAAAAATCAATTCAAAATTTCTAAATTGGATTTTAGCTCAATTGGTAGCGATTTCTTAGATAATGCTCTGAATATGCTGCATAGGCAGAATGATATCTTCAAGAGACCTTTGTTCTTTTTCTTCCTTTCACTTATAATCGGATATAACCTTTTCAATTTCAGTTTGCTGGAAGGCTCAAGTTTTGAGGAAAGATTGTTAATCCATTTCTCCTCAACCATCATTATTGGGTTAGGGGCATATGTAGGTTACTTTATACGCATGAGGAGGATAAAAAAAGAGGTGCTACCTTTAATCAAGGAGTTGGAACAGATTAAGGAAGATCTGAAATCAGAGAATTGAGTTTATTTGAGTTCTGTATTATATAGTATAGCAATGAAATACAAATATGTATAGGGCAGTGGAATAATGGAATACTGGAATGATGGGAGTACTTCAAGCATTCTTCTTCCAATATTGGCTTCGCCGAACTCGTAAACTCGGTTTCATCATTCGAGTATTCCACATCAATAAAATAAAAATTTCAGCAAACATGTAATTAATCAAGTTTAATAATAATCTTTAAATCACAAATATCATGATAATTCAAGCAACAAAAAGAAATACAATTATAGTTGCTATACTAGCCTCGCTTGTAATTCTTGTAGCAGCGATTAATCTTTTCGAGTTTAAAAGTTTAGACATTGACATAAGAGATTTCATCGAAGGATTTGTAGTAGGAATATGCCTAGTTTTTATAGTAATTTGGGTTATTGCATTAATAAGAAAGGAAAAGAATAAAGATGCTGAATCCAAGAATTTAGCGATAAATAGAATATACCTAACAATTGGGATGATGAGCTTGGTGCTAGCCTTTATTATTCAACAAATAAATATTATAGGTGAATGGATACATGTGGTTAGAGTTATTCTTTACTTAATATCAATATACTTTAACTTGAGTTACATAATCAAGTTGAAAAAGTTAAAGCATAATTAGTCGTGTGCATTGGGGGATTAAGAGGCCTGATTTGAGATGTTAAATTAGTTTCTAACAAGTATTATTTCTCTTCAATCTGCTTCTGATTCTCCATATTTATAGGGAAATTTACCTGCTCCTCGAACCTGCACCAAATCGAACCAATTCCTTCCTTAACGATTTTAAAATCGGCTTAATTTGGATATTCAACTCCTCGGCGAGCACTTTTACTTCGCGAAGATTCTCCTTCTTATCTTCAATGGTTTCAATCTTTAATAGTAATCCAGCAATGTTGTAAATTTTGAATTGCTTAAACGCAGGTTTCATTTTATGAGCGGTTGCCGATGCTGCTTTAAGGTTTTTTGAATGAATTTGGTTGTTGAGGTCAACAAGGTTTTTGTTTGTACTATCCAAAAAGGTTGATAGTATCAGTTTAGCCGACTCTATATCCCCACCCGAAAAACGAAATATATCGGAAAGGTCGTAACCTAAATCGGAGTCTCTTTTTTCCTCATTTTCTTGCTCCTCAATATTTTGGATTTCAACGAATGGTTCAATGGCTTTTATCAATTCATTTTCGCTGAACGGTTTTATCAGATGACCTGCAAACCCTCTATCAGTAAAATGATTGGGGTCATCAATCATGCTATTGGCTGTAATCGCGATAGCAGGGATTGAGTAGCCATATTCGTTTATAAGATCAACAATATCGTAACCGCTAATACCCGGCATATGGATATCGGTAAGGATAATATCGTATTCATTTTTTGATAACAGTTCAGAAACTTCACTAGGGTTGCCCGTTGAATAGGCTGAAATTCCTAAACTTTTAAATAATTCTTCGGTGATTACACGGTTAACCTCATCATCGTCTATCACTAAAACATGAACATTACGTTTAAAGTTAAGAGATCCCATTGAATCCGATTTTTTTTCAGCCTGTTCACCCTTGATGCGGTATGGTATTGTGATTGTTATTGAGGTGCCATTATTGGGTTGACTCTCAATGCTTACTTCGCCACCTTGAAGCTCAGTTAGCCGTTTTACAATAGTAAGACCAAGTCCGGTTCCACCATAACGTCGAGTTGTACTGGGATCGGCTTGAGTAAATTCATCAAAGATAAGTGCCTGCTGTTCGGGCGTGATTCCTATTCCTGTATCATTTACTGTAATCTGAACTCTAATAAAATCATTTGTAGCATTCGCATATCCACTAATAACCGATACTGAGCCCTTATCCGTAAATTTAATGGCATTGCTAAGTAGGTTAAGAATAATCTGTTTTAGCCTAAAGGGATCGCCCCATATGGTCATATTTGAAGGATTCTCTTCTATCACTTCAATGATTAATCCTTTTTCCTCTGCTTTTTGGCGAAGCGTATTGACTGACTCCTGAATAACCTCTAAAAGATTAAAAGGCAAATTTTCGATTCTCAGCTGACCAGCTTCAATCTTTGAGAAATCAAGGATGTCATTGATAACGCTCAGAAGATAATCCGATGATGATGAGAGTAACTTTATATAATCCTCCTGCGAGGGGTTTAGCTCTGATTTTCTAATCTGTCGGGTTAACCCGATAATTGAGCTGAGCGGAGTTCTTATCTCATGGCTCATGTTGGCCAGGAATTGCTCTTTCACTTTAAGCAGTTTTTCTGCGTATTTTTTTGCCTCGTACAGCTCGTTCCGATAGTAGTTGCTTTTGGTTATATCTCTGAAAATGACAGCTAGAAAAAGTAGTAGCATAATTAACGCAGCGCTACCCAAGGCGAGCACGATAATGGTTGATTTATGTACAACCTCTTCGGCATTATTCGATCGCTTGTAGGATTGCGATAGTTCTTCGCGTTCAAGCATTGAGACGATAACTCGAATTTGGTCCATCAGCTCCTTGTCGCTTTTTAGCAGTTCCAATTCTTTGATGCTTGCTAAATCCCATGCACTCTCCTGTTCGCTGCGGATTTGATTGAGTATTTCGACAACGTTTCCTACCAAACTGTCAGGTAAATAGCCAGCTCTAGCGATGGTATCTATATGGGTTTCTACTCTAACCTGGGTGAACGTGGTGTCAACCTTCTCTTTCCTCGAAATCCAATTCTTTATTTTTCCAAAGAAGCCCGAATTTGTTGACGGAGATCGTTCAACAACAGTGTCGCGTTTGGAGGTAGTAGTTGTAATGGAGCGTGATACTATGGGTTTATTCAGATTTGTTATGGTTTGTACCTTGGCAATCTCCTCTAACGCTCGTTCATAGAAAACGGAGGAGCGGTCAGCCCTTTTAAGTTCAATAAACTCCTCGAGCACATTCTCTTTCTGTTCAAGAAGTTGCTTTATAGTTTTAATTTTTAGCTTTTGGCTATGGCTATCCTTTGTGAGGTTGAGCAGCGTATCAACCTTATCGCTTATTTTTACCAGAAAAGTAAAATAGGTTTTGAGATAATCCTCTTTATGGGTGAGGTTATAGGCTCGGATATTACTCTCAGCCTCGTATATGTCGGCTAGGGCTGAGTTAAGTAGTATCAGCTTTTTATTGGGGTGCGATAGCGATTGCTTGGTTCTTGAAAGCTCAATAAACCCGTTGTATGTTATTGATATTGAAATTATCGCAAATGCGATGATAATGGTAAACCCGGCCAAAATCTTTGGCTTAATCCAAATTCGAACGGGTCCTTCGGGTTTTGACATTTAGGGTGAAATGAGTGGAGCTAATTTATACCATTTTCTATTCAAATATTCATATGCACAAATTTAGGTGTAAAAAAAGGGAGAGCGATGGCGCTCTCCCTAATAATTAATTTCAAATATTTGCTTATTGTTCAACAATTAGTACGAGGTATTTCGATGCGCTCCAGAACTTATCGGCATCAATAATTTCTATTCTTTCAGTAATACCTTCCTGATTAGTTACAAGTTTGTATGAATCCGTTGGATGAACGGTTATAACCTTAACCTTCTTGCCAGATAGTGGGATGGAGGATAGTTTCGAAATATCAACCTTTGTGAAGTAGCTGATATTAAAATCGTTCTTTAGCTTACTTGTTTTTCCTAAACCAAGAAATCCGCCTGTTTTATCGATAATTTTATTCAGTTCAAGTTCCTTTTTTGTGCCAAAGGCGTAGTAGGCGGTGTTGATTGTTTCAACCTGCTTATTTACGGTTTCGGTTAGCTGTGCCTTTTCAATGTTCAGCGTATCAACCTGAGCGTTGAGGATTGTAACTGAAAAATCCATTTGGCTGAGTTTGTCTTTAAGAACCGATATCTCCGCATCCCGTTCCTCGATGGTTTGTGTGGTTTGTGCAATCATCTTCTCAAACTCTGCAACCTTCAAATTCGATTCTTTTAGCTTGCTATTTAGGTATTGGATAGTACGCTTATTCTTGGTCATCAGCTCATTGATGGTCTTGATGTCCTCGTTAATCTGTTCGCGGACATCCTTTTTGAGCTCCGTGCCGTTGGTGGTGTTTTTCGAGATAAGGTTTTCTTTCACCTTTATCTCGGCAAGGTTCGATTCAATCTCGTTTAGCATTTCGAAGAATCCGTTGATGGTGGAATCCTTTGCCTGAGATTCATTGCGTAAAGCCTGATTTTCTTTTGTGAGAAGTTCAATCTGCTTCTTCTCTTTTTCTTTACAGCTGGTGGCAACCATTAATAGGGCCATCGATACGATAAAAAGTATTCTGTTCATAGTTGTTTAGTTTTTTAGAGTAGATGCCAAAATCGATCCAAGAAATGATTTTTCTCTGTATAATTTGTATGTATCAGAATAATAGGATTATAGGAGAATTATTTGATATGAACGATTTTTTTATTCTTATTGTTGTGTATGTAAATCAACAGTATGGGGCGATAAAACATAATGTGTTACATCATAGTGATATACCGCTTATATAGAGGCATAGAGTACGCCTCGTTGAGTTTGTGTATATTTACTATATTTGTTCACTATTCAAAAAAGTATGGCTAAGGTTAATGGCATAGGGCAAAGTTTTTATCTTTGGATTGAGAATCTTTCCGATGGGATATTCAACTATTTTGATATCCATAAAGTTGGGATCCTGGGCACGGTATCTATACACCTTTTGTTGGCCATTGTACTGCTCATTGTTAAAATGAACTTTAATCCAACGCCAAGAGTTGAAGAGATTGATATAAATTTTAATAACGAACTTTTACCAATTACCGAGGAGCAGAAGGAGCAGCTGGATAAAGAGGCATACGCTTTGGAGAAACTTCTCCATCAGGGTCTTGAGGCTGATGCTATAAAAAATGTGGCTGTTGATGCAGCGGTTGAATCAAATGAGTTGAACCCTACGCTACAGGATGATAAAGGGATTAACGCCTCGGACTTGTACCGTGAGGCGGGAATGGTTAAGCAGCGATTAAGCGAGAACAAAGATTTATACGAAAAATCGCAGTTGGCTGGGCTAGAGGAGGTTCCTAACACTCCCATAAAAAACACTGCTCCCAAGGAGGAGGGTAAGTTTAAAGGGCCTGCAGTTATATCATACTTTTTAGAGGGGCGAAAGGCCATGGCGCTTCCTGTACCATCGTATAAATGCCAATATGGGGGTCAGGTTGTTGTCGATATTGAGGTCTCACCCGATGGCAAGGTGCTAAGCGCAAAAATCGATTCGAAGAACTCGTTTAACGATGAATGTATCGATGAGGCCGCAATTGCTGCTGCTTTTAATAGCCTTTTTACTGAATCGCCAAACTCACCCAGTAAACAGAAGGGGAGTATTACCTATCTATTTGTTCCACAATAACTGGTGCTTTTATTCGTGGTGTACACTTCTCTCTACTTGGGTTTAGCGTTACATTTAAGATTTCTTCTTTTTGGGGATTGAGGTAAACTATCCCAAAGGTCAACTTTCTTGGAACTTGTGAATATTCGCTTAATGGAGAAACGGATGCTAGGATTGTTAGTAACTCGTATCATTCTAACGAGTTCCAATTTTTCTGCTTGAATATTTTATAGTCTTTCTTTTAGGAGGTATTCGATTAAAGTCAATTATTGTTATCAACGTAACATGTTTTAGTACGTTTGGCGGTATTAAGCGTGGGGATTTCGGAGCTACGAACCTATCAACCGATAAGAACTTTGCCAACTGTGATGTGCTTAGCATACCTCTTAAATCCCAATGTTTTATGATTGCGTGTTGCCAGTAGTTTTTTATTCTTTTTCGATAACTTCTTTAATCTGGTCGTATAATTCAGGAATTTTATTTTTAATTACATCCCATACAATGGAATAATTAACGCCAATATAATCATGAATCAATCTGTCACGCATTCCAGCCATGTTTCTCCATTTAATCGAATCCCATTTTATTTTGAAATCAGCAGGAATCTTCTTAGTCGCTTCGCCAATTATTTCTAAACTTCTTACGACTGCTCTTTTTAAAGTCTCATCACGTAAGAAATCATCTTTTTTTAAATCGCTATTGATAACAGAGATGATATACAAACTCTCATCACGAATATGTTTCAAATATTCAATAGGCTCCTTAGACATACACAACCTCGTTTAAAATATTTGGTCCAATATATGGGCTTAATCCGTTCTTTGTTACTATCTCAATTCGTTCATTCTTAAATAGTTGTTCAATTATATCATAAACAGCCATATAATTGTCATAATTCTCTTTATCAGGTTCGAAATCAATTAAAATATCTATATCACTTTTATCTGATTGATCGCCTCTAGCATAAGAGCCAAATAGACCAATACCCCGAATGCCAAGTTTATAGAACTCTGGTTTATGAGTCTGAATTGTAGAAAGTATATAATCTTTTGTTGTCATAATCAAAACTTTACTACAAATATACGAATCTTTAATTTAATGCTAGAAGTCGTTTTCAACATTACTGGCAACTAACGTGTAAATGCTAACAGGAAATAGTAAATATTCCAGATGAAAGGTTTAACAGTATGTTCATACATTATTTAAAATGCGGCCATTAGCAGATTGATGTCTCTCGATGGGATATTGTAAAGCCTTCCAAGGTAGTCGTTGGTGAGGATTCCATTAAAGATATAAACCCCATGCCGTATTCCGGGATCGTCTTTCAGAAGCGATTTCATTCCCCCTGCCTCCCCGATTTCGGTGATTATCGGCGAGAAAACATTGCTCATGGCAATGGAAGCTGTTCTTGCAACCCTCGATGTTATGTTGGGTATGCAGAAATGTATTACATCATGCTTAATGAATGCAGGGTTGCTGTTGTCGCGCATCTCCGATGTTTCGAAGCATCCACCTTTATCGATGCTCAAATCGATGATTACCGAGCCCTTTTTCATCAGCTTCACCAATTCCTCCGAAACAATAAACCCACCCTTAATCTCTTCGGGTGTAAGGGTGCCGATTACAACATCCGCAGTTTTAAGAACTTTCTCCAATACCTTAGAATGGAATATTGAGGTGTAGAGCCTTTGCCCGAGAATGTTTTGTAGGTCAGTTAATCGCTTAATGGAGTCGTCGAATACTTTTACGGTTGCGCCTAGCCCTAATGCGGCTCTTGCCGCAAATTCGGCAGCAGTTCCTGCTCCGAGAATGACTACTTCGGTTGGGGTGATGCCGGTTACTCCGCCTAGCATTACTCCCTTTCCCTTATTGACATTGCTGAGGTATTCCGCAGCAACTAGTATTGACGTGTTACCGGCAATCGAGCTCATGGCACGTACTAATGGGTAAGCCCCATCCTGATCGAGTATGCTCTCGAATGCTATGGCCGTAATCCGTTTCTGCATTAGGTTTCGTAGATATTGACCTGCTGAGCTGTTGAGGTGTAATGAGGTGATGATGACCTGACTTTCTTTTAGGTATTCCGTTTCGTTCAGCTGTAGCGGAGCAACCTTTAGTATGATTTCGCTTTTAAAAACTTCTTGAGGTGTTTCAACTATCTGTCCTCCACGTTCGCTGTAGTTGCTGTCGGAGTAGTTGGCAAGATTCCCTGCACCCTTTTCAATGATAATTTCGTGCCCTTCCTCAACAAGCATTTCAACAGCTTCAGGGGTAAGCGGAATTCTACACTCTGAAGTATCAGCCTCCTTGGGTATTCCAATGGTAATACGCTTGTTCTTTTTACCCATTTCCAACATCTCCTCTTGTGGCATTAGGCCTTTAGAGAAGGGGAACTGAGGCGTGGGTTTGGATACTCTTCCCATGTTATTCTATTTTAATCATAAGTGTAAATTATGCTGCATATAAATATATGGCAAAGTTTAACCTTAATCAACCTGAATAATGAATTTATTTAATAGACATTATACAGATTAAGCATCAGCTGTTGTATCTATACTGCTTACCCAAAGCGTTATGGCCCTCGGAAAGGGGATTGATCTAATAACTCCGCCTTTTAAGGCATAGCCGTCAACCTAATAATTGCATGTACCTGATAATGAGTTCATACAACTATTTTTCACCCCATTCCTTTGGAGAACAGGGTTCTTTGTTGTAATTTT
>RPRQ01000053.1 GCA_003818205.1 Bacteroidales bacterium | reverse complement strand
TACAGAAGCAGAAATAAAGATATTGGAGCCTTTTATCTGCAAACTCAAGGCGTTCACCGTTTACGAGACCGATGACATCGAGGAGATTCTGGCAACGCTAAAGCAGACCGAATCGGAGAATATCAAAAGATGGATATTGCAGGTTGAAAAATGTATAACGATCTTGAGCCAAACCCAATTCTTAGAATTGATGAGAATTTAATTAGAAAGTTTAATAGCAAAAAGCATATGATGAAGATTTTTTCAATGATTTTTTTGCTCGTTTTCGAATCAAAATTAATTAACCATTGGGGTAATCAATGGTCAGTTGATATACCTGAAAATAACATACTCCATAATATATAGACCATGAGAACCTACACAATTCTTATAGCGGACGATTATCCTGAAAATGTTCAAATAATTGTTGATGCTTTAAAAAGCTCTAGCATAGAGCATAGAATTATTAGAGCTGTAAATGGGATTGTTCTATGCGAGCTAGCCCAGAAGCGCTGTCCCGATTTGATAATCACGGATTGGGAAATGCCCGAAATGAATGGTATCGAAGCCATAAAGATTTTAAAAAGCATAGAATCAACCAAGGATATCCCCATCATTATGTGTACCGGAATTATGACCACCTCCGAGAACCTCAAAATGGCATTGGATAGCGGGGCGGTTGACTACATCCGAAAACCATTGGATGGCATTGAACTCCAGGCACGGGTCTATTCAATGCTCAAACTGCGCGATTCTTATCGTACTATCAAGGAGCAGAACATCGTTTTAGAGCAGCAAAAGGATGAAATAATTGCTCAAAAGGAGGAGCTTCAGGTGGCCAATGCAACTAAGGATAAGTTTTTTAGCATCATTGCGCACGATCTTCGAAACCCCTTTAATTCTATACTAGGACTTTCTGAACTGCTTGTAGAAAAAATTAAAGAGCAGGAAATAGAGAAAAGCTATAAGCTGGCCGAAACGGTTTTTCAATCATCTTCAGTAGCATTCAATCTACTCGAAAATCTCTTGAATTGGAGTAGATCCCAAACCGGGAAAATTCCATTCAAGCCGGAAAACCTGAACCTAAAAGATATAATCGACAGTAATGTTTATTTACTTAAAGACTCGGCTGAAAGAAAGGGAATTAGCATCACCACGCAGCTAACCGAGAATCTTATCGTAGCTGCCGATAAGAATATGGTTCTAACCATTCTGAGGAATCTCATTACTAATGCTATAAAGTTTTCAAGAAAGGGAGATAGGATTTCTATTGAGGTTGAAGAACTTGATGATGAAATTACTGTTTTGGTTTCAGATACTGGGATTGGAATTGATGAAAAGTTAATAGGCAAACTGTTTAAAGTCGATGAGCATGTTAAAACCGAAGGAACTGCCCAGGAGCAGGGAACTGGTCTTGGCCTGATACTATGCAAAGAGTTTGTTGATTGGCATAAAGGTAAAATTTGGGTGGATAGTAAAATTGGACTAGGTAGCAGGTTCTCATTTACGATTCCAAAAGCAAACAAAAAATTTCCTTTGACCACTGATGCTTCAAACTAAAAAAAAGATATAACGCTATGCATCGCTGTATTGCTAATTATAGGATTTTTTGTATAAAGTTTCAGCTATTCAGTATAGCTATCGTTTCTCTTTTTGCTTTTTCCTGCACTACGCAGCAGGAGGAGAAGAGCTTCATTTCTTTTTCTCAAAAAGTAGTTGAAGCCAATGGATATGTTGTACCCCAAGACAGTATTTCAAGTCCAAAAGTGGTAATAGCGGGCAACCCCAAAATAATACTTGCCAAAACCCCCAAGGAGGTGCTTACTAACATTAACATTCACATTGCAGGAATACCAAAAATAGTTCTGGCGGGTAACCCCAAAATGGTAATTTCAGGTGAGGATTCTTGCGCGCTTCCTAAAAAAGTATTAGCGATTAATCGTCCTTTTTTAGGGGGTATCCCCGAAATTGTTCAAGCCAACAATGCCTATGTTAAGGATCAGAATCCACAAAACTTTAGCAGTTTTAGCAAGCTGCAAGGTTTAAAGCATGACGTAATCCTCTGTATTTTGCAAGATAAAAACGGAAACGTTTGGTTTGGCACCGATGGTGGAGGCGCATCAAAATACGATGGGAAATACTTTACCCATTACACCGAGAAAGAGGGTTTAGCCAACAATCGTGTTTATAGCATGTTACAGGATAATGCTGGTAACCTTTGGTTCGGTACTTTAGCAGGAGGGGTAACCCAATTCGATGGAAAATATTTTACCAACTTTTCAGAAAAAGAGGGGTTAAGCAATAGCTGTATTCGATTTATTTTTCAGGATAGTAGCGGAAATATTTGGTTTGGTACTAATAGTGATGGAGTTTATATGTACGATGGGGAAACCATGTCTGAGGGAAAGGCTGGCTTTACCCATTACACCAAAAATGAAGGCCTGAGCAGTAATAGGGTAAATAGTATTCTGCAGGATAAAAGCGGGAACATCTGGTTTTGTACCGATGGTGGGGTATCCAAATACAATGAAAAGGACCTCTCTTCTGGTAGGGCAACTTTCACCCACTTTACCGAAAATGAGGGATTGAGCAGCAATAATGTTAGCTGCGTTGTCGAAGACAGTTTAGGATACCTTTGGTTTGGGACAAGTGGGACTGGTATATCAAAGTATGATGGGAAATATTTTACCAATTACTCCAAAGAGGAGGGTCTGAGCAGCAATCAGGTTAATACTATCTTACAGGACGATAGCGGGATACTTTGGTTTGGCACTAATGGTGGAGGCGTATCAAAATTCAATGGGAATACGTTCACCCATTTTACTGAAAACGAGGGCTTAAGCAATAACAATGTTCTATCAATATTACAAGACCATAGCGGAAACCTCTGGTTTGGATCTTTCGGGGGGGGTGTTTCGAAATACTATGGAAAATCTATGCCTACCGGACAGGCAGGCTTTACCCATTTTACCGAAAAGGAGGGGTTAAACAGCAACCGTATTCTATCAATCATCCACTCGAAAAGCGGAAACCTCTGGATTGGCACTTTGAATATGGGCGCTTCGAAATATGATGGATGTCGAGTAGAAGGTGCTGAAAGCGGGGAAGAATTTAGTCCGCAGGATCATCCCAACATGGCTAAAAGTAGTGAAAAGCATATTAAATACTTACCCAACAGGCAGGCAGCCTTTTCCTATTTTACTGAAAAGGAGGGCTTGAATAGCACTTCAATACTTAGTATCCTTGAGGATTCGAACGGAGATATTTGGTTTGGTACTTTTGGTGGAGGAGTTTACAAGTACGATGGAATCTACTTTTCACAATTTACCACAGATGAGGGGTTAAATAGTAATATTATTTATTGCATTATTCAAGACGATATAGGTAACCTTTGGTTTGGTTCGTATGATGGAGGTATTTCAAAGTATGACGGGCTAATCCAACCTGCTGGACAAGCAACCTTTACCCATTTTACCCAAGAACAGGGCTTAAGCGATAATCGTGTATTATCCATTTTACAGGATAAAAACGGAAGTATCTGGTCTGGAACCGATGGTGGAGGAGTTTCGAGGCTTGACATTAGCAGCGGTGAAGGGTTTACCTTTACCCATTTTACCCAAGAACAGGGTTTAAGTGATAATCGCATCTACAGCATCCTACAAGATAATGATGGATTTATTTGGTTTGGTACCGATGGAGGGGGCATATCAAGGTATGATGGGAATTCCTTACCTGGTGAAAAGGCAACCTTTACCCATTTTACAGAGAAGGAGGGTTTGGTAAATAACCATGTTTACAGTATTTTGCAGGATAAACGGGGAAACCTGTGGTTTGGTACTGGCTTTGGGTTAAGTAAGTTAAGCCAGAGAAATTTAGGTATAAGGCGCTCAAATCCAAATGAAGCGGTATTAAATTCTTCTAAAAAGAATAATAAAATTCTACCGAATCTCTTCAAGAATTATACCTACGAGGATGGTTTTTTGGGCATAGGGTGTAATCGTGGAACAATTTGTGAGGATTATAGCGGTACAATCTGGATCGGGGCCAATGATAGACTTACCGCTTTTCACCCCGATGGCGATGACCTCGATACCATTCCGCCCAATATACAGCTAACGGGAATTGATTTATACAACGAAAGCATTCCATGGGTAAATCTTTTAACGAAGGAGCAAAATGAGATAAAAGATACAAGTATTACCCTTGGGAATGGCGTAATCGTTAGAGATTTCATCTTCGATTCGACAGCTAGGTGGTATGGTTTACCCCTTAACCTTAGCCTTCGATACAATAATAATTTCATTGCCTTTAGGTATATCGGCATAACCCAAAAGCAGAGTAAGCAGGTTAAGTACCAATATATGCTTGACGGTTTGGATGATGGCTGGAGCGCTCCAACTATTCGTAATGAAGCATTTTATGGCAACCTACCGCATGGGAACTATATTTTTAGGGTTAAAGCCATGAATGGTGAAGGGTACTGGAGCAACGAGTATTCGTATCCCTTCTCTATTCGTCCACCCTGGTGGAAAACCTGGTGGTTTCGAGTATTCGGGCTGTCATTTTTATCTTCGTGCTTGTTTGGCTTTTATCGCTGGCGAATAGCCTTACTTAGACGACAAAAGCTACAGCTCGAACGTATTGTTATGGAAAAAACAGCCGAGGTGGTTCTTCAGGCTAAGGATTTACAAGCGTTTAACGAGGAGTTGGCTGCTACCAACGAAGAGATTCATGCTCAAACAGAACAGCTACACGATCAGAATGAAAAGCTCCGTGAAATGGACGAGTTCAAGCAGGGTATGATGGGCATGATCGTCCACGACCTGAAAAACCCGCTAAACACCATCCTAGGACTATCTAAAACACCCGAAATCAAGCAGGCCGGGCAGCAGATGCTGAACATGGTGCTGAACATCCTCGACGTGCAGAAGTTCGAGAGTGCCGAGATGAAGCTGCAACCGGGCAGGTACAACCTGATGAAATGCTCAAGCGAGGCAGTACAGGAGGTTCAAATGCTTCTGGATCGTAAATCCATTCAGCTGAACCACCTAGTTCCACTGAGTATAGCCATACAAGCCGATTCCGATCTCATCGTTCGCGTACTCGTGAACATCCTCACCAATGCCATAAAATACACCCCCAATAACGGGGTCATCACCCTGCAGGCCGAGGAGAACTCCCCCCCCGGTTTCGTTAGGGTATCCGTATCCGATACCGGTCAGGGGATTCCGGAGGGTATGCTTCACCGCGTTTTCGACAAGTTCTCGCAGCTGGAGGCGCGCAATTCGGGCTCGGTGCGCTCCACCGGCCTAGGGCTGGCGTTCTGCAAAATGGCCGTGGAGGCGCATGGCGGTGAGATTGGGGTGGTGTCGGAGTATGGCCAGGGTACTACCTTTTGGTTTCTAATCCCCGGGGCACAAGCTGTAGAACAGGAGTTGATAGAGGATGGCAGCCTTCCCGTGAACGATATAGTAGCGGAGAATGGGGCCTTGGCGTTTATCCCTTCGGAAATCGATCAGCTAAGCGCATACTGCGCGCTATTTAAGGAGTATAGCGTTTACGAATTCAGCGATCTAGTGGAGATACTAAAAACCATCGATACCCAAGAGAACCCTCGTCTCGCACTATGGAAGCAGCAGCTAGAGAATGCCATTAGGGCCTGCAACGAGGAGAGGTACAGCGAATTAATAAATCTTAAAAACGATGAGTAAAGCAACTATACTTGTAATAGATGATGAACAAAGTTTTTTAGATATTATTACTAATAATCTGAAACAATTCGATTATAAAGTTTTGCAAGCGCTTAATGGCAAAATGGGATGTATGGTTGCTGAAAAGTTCTTGCCCGATATCATTATTTGCGATTGGGAAATGCCCGTTATGAATGGCATCGAAGCCATTCGCCATCTAAAAAGCCAAGATATTACAAAAGAGATTCCTGTTATTATGGCAACTGGAGCAATGACAAGTTCAGAGAACTTAGAGAAAGCGCTTAATGTTGGGGCTGTTGATTATATTAGAAAACCGATCGACTCCATTGAATTAATTGCAAGAATCAATTCGTCATTGAAATTGGCAAACTCCTATAAAGAAATTAAATCCCAAAATGAATTAATAAAAACACAATCAGAACATCTTAGGCAGGTTAACC
Source organism: Bacteroidales bacterium (assembly GCA_003818205.1). GTDB lineage: Bacteria > Bacteroidota > Bacteroidia > Bacteroidales > Tenuifilaceae > UBA8529. The sequence goes on along the minus strand of RPRQ01000053.1, from coordinate 27,131 downwards.
TTGAGTTGGAAAAGCTATCTATTGTAGCAAGAGAAACGGATAACGCTGTGATTATTACGGATGAAAATTTCAACTTTGAATGGGTTAACGAAGGCTTTACAAAGCTTTTTGGTGTTACGTTCAACGATCTAATTTTATCCAAGGGGCTCAGCTTGATTGAGGGTAGTAGTTATGAGAAAATTAAAGAGGTAACAGCTCTTTGCAAAGAATCAAAAAAGACGGTTCAATACGAAAATATGCTAGCCTCCAAAGACAACAAAAGTATTTGGGTGCAAACTACGCTTACCCCAATAATCGACGATTCAGGTAAGATAACCAAATTCGTTGCCATCGATTCTGATATAACAGAAATAAAACTAGCTGAAATTGCCATTAAGCTGCAAAATGAGAAAATTCAAGCCCATAAAGAGGAGCTAGAAGCTTTTAACGAGGAGCTAACCGCTACCAACGAGGAGCTCCACTACCAGCGTGAGGAGATACTTAACCAAGCCGAGCAACTTCAGCAACAGAATGAGCAACTTCAGGAGATGGACGAGTTCAAGCAGGGCATGACTTCCATGATCGTTCATGACCTCAAAAACCCGCTGAACCAAATACTGAATGTTCCAAAAACGTATAACCCCCAAAAACAGGTTGCTGCCATGCAGCAATCGGGCAAGCAGATGCTGAACATGGTCATGAACATTCTCGATGTAAATAAGTACGAAGAGGGGAAGATGAAACTTTACATAAAAGATAAACAGTTGATATTTATTGCGATAGAAGCTGTTAATCAGGTTCAATTTCTCTGTGAACAGAAAGAGATTAACATACAGAATAAAATTGAGCATGGATTGGTCGCTAGAGTAGATGAGGAGGTGATAGAACGGGTAATGGTTAATCTTCTGACCAATGCAATAAAATACACCCCTATAAACGGTGAAATAGTAATATCATCAAATCATTTATCGGATGAGATGGCTCGAATTGAAGTTACCGATACGGGCGAAGGCATTGCAGAGGATAAAAAACAGCTCGTATTTCAGAAATTCGGACAAATAATAGCAAAAAAATCGGGAGGAGTACGTTCAACCGGTTTGGGTTTAACTTTTTGCAAACTTGCGGTGGAGGCGCACGGCGGAGAGATTGGGTTTAGCTCAGAAGTTGGAAAAGGAACAACATTTTGGTTTACATTACATTTAGGAGAAACGGTGCATATTAAAATGCGCGCAGTAGAAAAAGCTGAAGAAATTGAAAAGGAAAGTATCGCATTTACGGAAGAGGAGCGGAGGATGTTAGAACCAATAATCAATCAGCTAAAGGCATTTACAATTTATGAAACCGATGACATCGAAGAAATTCTTGCTAATCTAAAGCAGAATAAATCAGAAAATCTTCAAAAATGGGTGTTGCTAATGGAGAATAATATTAGCACATTGAACCAGGTGAAATTTATTGAATTGTTGAAAAATAGCTAGATATTTGTTTTATGAAGACTTACACAATCCTAATAGCTGATGATTATCCTGAAAATGTGCAGATTATTATTGATGCACTAAGAGAGTCCGGCTTACAGCATAAAGTGATTAGGGCTGTTAATGGGAAGATTTTATGCGATTTAGCCGAAAAACGTATCCCAGATTTAGTTATAACTGATTGGGAAATGCCTGAAATGGATGGCATTGAAGCGATTAAGAAACTTAAAAGTAGCGAGGCAACCAAGGATATTCCAATCATTATGTGTACTGGGAAAATGACATCTTCTAAAAACCTTAAGATGGCATTAGAGAGCGGTGCTGTTGACTACATCAGAAAACCCATCGATAGCTTCGAGCTGCAGGCTCGTGTTTACTCCATGCTAAAACTAGGGAACTCCTATCGTACCATCAAAGATCAAAACATTATCCTCGAACAGCAGAATGAGGAAATTCAAGCCCAACGCGATGAGCTGCAAATGCACAAAACCGATTTAGAAAGGCTAGTGGACGAACGTACCGTTGACCTAAAAATAGCAAAGGAGAAGGCAGAGGAGTCCGACCGATTAAAATCAGCTTTTTTGGCAAATATTTCACATGAGATTCGTACTCCAATGAATGCGATAGTTGGCTTTTCAAATCTTTTAATCGATAAAAATATTGATGAGAATGTAAAAAAGGAATTTATCGATAACATTATTCAAGGTAGCAACACCCTGATTAAACTGCTTGAGGATATTATCGATATCTCTAAAATTGAAACAGGGCAGCTAAAAGTTGAAAAGAAACCCTGTGATATATTTGCTATGTTTGATAAACTAAATATACTTTTTACTGGTAGAAAGCAGCAGCTGAATAAAAGCAATATTCAGCTAGTGAGTGAGGTTAATCATCAGGATAAAGGTGTTACTATTATTTCCGATCCTTATCGCCTCGAACAAATACTCTCCTATTTGCTCGATAATGCAATAAAGTTTACCGAATCAGGTTCAATCCATTTCGGTTATGAAAAGGAGAGTTCTTATATTAAATTCTTTGTAAAAGATACTGGAGTTGGTCTTACGGAGAAGCAGAAAGAGTTAATATTTATGAGATTTACCAAGACTTCTATGACTAATGAGAAACTTTATCAAGGCGTTGGGCTGGGCTTGAGTATTTGTAAAAGTTTAGTCGGAATGCTTGGTGGAGATATTTGGGTTCAATCGGAGGTTAATGTTGGCTCAACATTTTATTTTACAATTCCATATCATTTCGAAAATCAATAGGAATCTATTTTTTTTAAAAATCTTTTAATTTTATTCGAATCATTATTAGTTGGAAAGAAAATAGATACTATCTTTGTTCGTATTATTACGAAATACGATTTAACTAATTACAATAATTAAAACTATGAATATCATTGTATTAGGTACAGGTTGTGCAAAGTGCAAAACCCTAGAGCAGTTAACCCGTAAGGTGGTTGCTGATTTGAACCTTAAAGCTGAGGTTACAAAAGAGGAGGATATTACCAAAATAATGGGCTACGGAATAATGAGAACTCCAGGCTTAGTTAAAGATGGAAAGGTTATTCTGAGCGGGAGGATACCCTCCGAGAGCGAACTGAAAGAATTACTAACCAAATAAAAACTATAAAAAGGATGAAAAAGTATTTTGCAATCGTAGCATTTGCCCTATTATCGGTAAATTTTGGAAGTTGTAGTAATGGCAATGCCAAAGGCGATGAGAAAAAATCAACGGAAATTTCTTCAGCTATTGGTCAATCCATTCAAATTCTTTACTTCCATGGCGACAGACGTTGCCCAACCTGCATTAAAGTGGGTGAGGTATCTCAGAACCTGATTAGTGCTAAATATGCTGAAAATAGCGTGGTAGTTTTTAAAGATGTTAATATAGACAAGGACGAAAACAAAACTATTGCAGAGAAATACCAAATTACAGGCTCATCACTATTGATTGATGTGAATGGTGTGGTAACAAACATCACTGTAGATGCTTTTAAGTATGCAAGAACCGAACCTGCAAAACTTGAGACTATCATCACTGATATCATCGAAAAAGGGTTAAAGAAATAGTTGATGGACTGGATACAAAATTTGCTCGATAGCAGTCATTTACCAATACTCTCGGCATTCCTGTTGGGTATTTTAACGTCAATTAGTCCTTGTCCGCTTGCTACCAATATCACTGCTATTGCATTTATCAGCAAGGATATAGAACACAAGAAAAAGGTCTTTTATAGCGGTTTGATATATACCTTTGGGAGAGCGATTACCTATACTGCTATCGGAGTTATTTTCTTTTTAGGAGCAAATCAATTTAAGGTTGCTGGATTTCTTCAGAAATATGGGGAGAGAATTATTGGTCCAATTCTGATTATCATTGGGTTGTTTATGCTCGATTTTATTAAGATTAAACTTCCATTTACAAGTAATCTTTCCGATAGAATTGGAAGCAAAGCCGAGAAAGGAAGTTTTTGGGGAGTATTACTGATGGGTATTGCATTTGCTTTGGCATTTTGCCCTTATAGCGGTGTGCTTTACTTTGGGATGCTTATACCGATGACCATTTCTAGCCCATCAGGACTTTATCTTCCTTTTGTATTTGCCATTGGCACTGGTTTACCGGTAATTATTATTTCATATCTGATAGCATACACCGTTTCAGGCGTAGGTAATTTCTACAACAAGCTAAAAACATTTGAGTTTTGGTTTCGACGGCTGATTGCCGTTGTGTTTATTGTAGCAGGAATTTATTACATCTATCAGTTTATTAAATAGAATCATTATTAGGAAAGCGAAAAATGAATAGGATTAGTAAAAATTTGTGGATAGTAATTGCCCTTATACCCGTTTGGTTTCTGATATATTTTAACCTACAATCGGTTACCGATTGGTTAGTATATTCAGTCTTAGGATTGGAAAAGGGAAAGCATCTGACTGAGGCGCTTTGGTTTTTCATCTTCGAAATACCTAAAGTGTTACTATTGCTTACCCTAATTATCTTTTTTGTGGGAGTTCTTCGTTCCTATTTTTCCCCAGAACGAACCCGCAAGTTTTTGGTGGGTAAAAAGACTTTCACTGGAAATGTAATGGCTGCACTGCTTGGAATTGTTACACCTTTCTGTTCATGCTCAGCAATACCACTGTTCTTAGGATTTGTTGAATCAGGAGTTCCTCTAGGAATCACTTTTTCATTCCTTATTGCAGCCCCGATGATAAACGAGGTTGCAGTTGTGCTCCTATTTGGATTGTTTGGATGGAAAGTAGCGCTTATTTACGTTCTCACAGGATTATTCATTGCAATAACTGCCGGATGGGTAATTGGCAGGTTAAAACTCGAAAAATGGGTTGAGGATTGGGTTTACAAAGCAAAATTCGGAGATACAGGAATAGAAGAGGAGAAATTGACTTTTATAGGGCGTTTTAAATTAGGCTTTGAGGCTGTAAAAGAGATAGTTGGAAAAGTTTGGATTTACGTTGCATTGGGTATTGCCGTTGGCGCAGGTGCTCATGGTTATGTTCCCCAAGATTTTATGGCCTCACTTATGGGAAAATCTGCTTGGTATAGCGTTCCTCTCTCGGTATTGATAGGTATTCCGCTATATTCAAACGCTGCAGGGATTATCCCGATTGTATCTGTTTTAATTGAGAAGGGAGCATCACTGGGAACGGCGTTGGCATTTATGATGTCAGTGATTGGTCTTTCCCTGCCCGAAATGATTATCCTTAGAAAGGTTTTAAAACTTCCTTTGATTTTCACATTTATCGCCATTGTGGGCTCAGGAATAATGATTGTTGGATTTCTGTTTAATTGGATATTCTGAGAAAGGAATGATGGAATGATGGAAAGGTGGAATAATGCCAGCTTAAAGGGTCGGCATGAAAGGTTGGAAGAGATAAGTTATTCGATTGGAAAATTGTTATCGTTTTTTCCCATTCTTCCAATATTCCAGCATTCCAATTCAATATTATTACGAATAAACTAGATTTTATTTAAACTCAAACTTAAAAGCAGACAATCATGGAAACACGAAAAATCTCCTTTATCGGTGGTGGTAGGATTACCAAGATTTTCCTTACCGCATTAAAAAGTAAAAAGATAAGTTTTCAGCTAGTATCTGTAATGGATACAAATCCTGATGTGCTTAAGGCATTATCTATTGCTTTCCCTGAAATCAAAACGGAAACCAGCCTAAGCGATAGCATTCTAAATGCCGACTATATTTTTCTGGCAGTGCATCCACCTATGATTGCTGAATCGCTTGAAAAAGCGAAAGCAACAATCAACCCAAACTCAACACTTATCTCGCTTGCTCCGAAATTTACTTTAGAGAAGATGAGCGCACTGCTTGGTGGTTTCAATCGGATTGTTCGATTTATTCCATTAGCATCATCAATTATCGGTAAAGGGTACAACCCTGCTGTATTTTCCAAATCCATAGAAAACGATACAAAAAAGCATCTCATGGATTTATTTGAAAATTTTGGACATACGCTTGAAGTTGCAGAAAACAAGCTTGAAGGATATGCCATGATAGTTGCTATGGGTCCAACCTATCTCTGGTTTCAGTACTATAAACTGATTGAACTGGCTAAAAGTTTCGGAATGGATGACCAAGAGGCTGTTGATGCGGTTAAGAATATGCTTAGTGCAACAACCGAAACCATGTTCAATAGCGGACTTGATAAGGTTGGAGTTATTGACCTTATTCCAGTAAAACCAATCGGCGAGCACGAAGCGGAAATTCTTAAAATGTACGACGAGAAGCTGAATGGGCTTTTCCAAAAAATTAAACCATAAATGGAAACATTAGAATACCAAGATATATCACTAAAACTTGCACCGATGCTGGATGCCCTTTCGCATCCAGCACGATTGCAAATTATTTTGCACTTGGCCAAGTACAGCGGTTGTCCTGCAGGTAGCATATCGGAGCGTTTACCGTTAAGCAAGTCAACGGTTTCGCAGCATTTGGCTAAACTGAAGGAGGCAGGGATTTTAGTTGCTACGCCCGATGGGCTTTGTCAGCGCTACTCACTAAATGATGAGGCAATGAATGAGCTAAATCTACAGTATCATACATTGTTGAAGACAATTAGAGAACTTTCGGCCAAAAAAATTGCTTGTCCTGATGGAGGTTGTAGGAAGTGAGAAGTGTCTAAAGTACCTTAAGGAGAATAAAATTTCGATTGTTTTTTCTTTAACTTTAGGCACTTGAAGAACTCAAGTGCACTCTAAGTACTTAAAATATGTTTCGATTGATTCTTATAGTTGGTGCAGGAGGTTTTTTAGGGACAGTTTCACGGTTCCTAGCATCTCGGTATATTCAAAACCATATTTTATCAGCGTTTCCTTACGGGACTTTTTTAGTGAATGTTTTAGGATGTTTCCTAATCGGAGTTTTCTTTGGTTTGTCGGAGAAAGGGGATATCATGAATTCCGATTGGCGGATGTTCCTTATCGTAGTATTTTGCGGGGTTTTACTACTTTTTCAACCTTTGCCAACCAAAACCTTTCGCTACTAAGAGATGGCAACTTCTTTTTAATTTGCTCTTTATACTAGCCTTAGCGTATTCTTAGGGTTAATGGTTACTTATATTGGAAATCTTGTCACAAAAATCTTTTAACCGTTGAATTGAAAGGCGAAGCCAAACTGTTAAGGAAATTATCAGCTCAACCGATAAGTATAAACATGAGCCCCTATACGAAGTTATTGTATTTGCTGCAAAGCAGAACAGTATTGCTGGAGCAACTGTTCTAAGGGGAATTATGGGTTTTGGTTCGAGCAGCGCAGTTTACTCTCCAACCAATTGGGAGATAACCGAGAAAGTCCCTTTGGTTGTTGAAATTCTAGATGAGTCGGAAAAGATTGAAAAGTTTATTGAGATTATTCTTCCAATCTTTGATAACATTAATAAGGGTTGCATGATTACCGTTGAGAAAGCCACTATTATTCTTCATAAAAAAGGAACAAAAAAGCAGCAATAATGAGTTTAATCAGTTCGACTAGATAATTTTGAGAAGCAAAATTATCTAGTCGAACTGATCCTGAGCTTGTCGAAGGATCTAATGGGTTAAATTCCCCGCCACTTTTGGCGAATATAAAATAAGTTCCTTGAAGATACCTCGACCGCTTGCGGCAAGGAGCTTCATTAAAACCTGATACTAAAAGAGAACTAGCTTTGTGGGATTTCCTCCCTCATTTTTTCAAAATTTTAAGAATTAACCTAAACTTAACAACGAAAAGTATTGTTTTTGCAAATAATGTCGTAATATTACGACATTAACTAAATGTCATAAAGTTATGAAAACAACAATTAGAGATCTCAAAGAAATCCTGAAAGAGAACTGGGAAGATATAATCTTTTTCATAATCTCAGGTACAATAATGCTAATTATAATGAAACTCCTTGGCCCTTACATGGATTTTTCTCATCTATACTAAATGAAGGATGTTTTTTTATCAAAATATGTAGTATATTTACGACATAACAAAAAGTAACTATGACCAAAACAGAAGTGCTTAATGCCGACCTGAAAGAACTTTCACAATTTGCGAAAGCGTTATCGCATCCTGCAAGGTTGGCAATACTAAAATACCTTGCTGAAACTAAAACCTGTATATCTGGAGACATTTCAGATTTCCTTCCATTAAGCCGAACAACGGTTTATCAACATCTTAAAGAACTTAAAGCACTTGGGCTAATTCATGGTGAAATTGATGGGTTAAAGGTCAACTACTGCTTGTGCTGTTCTTCAATTGAAGGTTACCTACAGAAATTTGACAGCTTCTTTGAGTCGATAAAAGCTGCTGAGATAAATTGTGATACCAAAACACATCGATAGTAGATACGGAACAATAAAGAAGTTAATCAGATGAAAGGAGAGTTGTTTTCAGGAAAATGTTTTCTCAGTGGTGGATTTTTAAATCTAACACCAAGGGATGCATATTTCGAAGCTGTAAATTGTGAAGCCGTAATCGTGGATGTTAGGGAGGATTATTTGACAGGTTACAAGCGTTTTAAAGCTCCTTTAATAGCATATATCCCACTTAGCTCGCTTGATGCTCGATTAAACGAACTACCTTTTGATATACCGTTAATCATTGCAGATTCTGCTGGACTTAGAAGTCACGAAGCAATGATACTAATGATTGAAAAGGGGTACACGAATATAACAAACCTTGCTGGAGGTATTGTTGAATGGGAACGGGATGGATTACCCCTTGAAACAGATTTTAAGGAGCAGCTGGATGGCTCATGCATGTGCCAGCTAAAACCAAGGAATAAATTGAAAGCAAAGGAATAATGGAATAATGGAACATTGGAAGACCTAAACGGCCCATTATTCCAACTTTCCATCATTCCAATAATAAATAACGAAAAAAATAGTAACATGAAGGTTCTAATTCTTTGTACAGGCAATAGCTGCCGAAGTCAAATGGCTCAAGCCTTCTTACAATCGTACGATAAAAGCTTAAAGGTGTTTTCGGCTGGAACAGAACCTGCATACCGAGTTAATCGGTATGCAATTCAGGTAATGAGCGAGGTTGGGATAGATATCAGTAAGCAAAACCCAACCAACGTTAGCAAATATCTTAACGAGGAGTGGGATTACGTAATAACCGTTTGCGGAGGAGCCAACGAAACCTGCCCTGCATTTATTGGAAAGGTGAAACATCGTTGGCATCTAGGTTACGAAGACCCCGCCGAAGCCACAGGAACTGAAGAGGAAATTCTGAATGAGTTCCGAAGGGTTAGGGATGAGATTAACGAAGGATTTAAATCATTTTATAACAGTCAAATACTAGGAAAACATGGATGCAGCTGCTGCGGATAAAAAAAACATTAAAGAGGTTGTAAAACAGAAATACAGCTTAATAGCCAATCAAAGTAAAAATCAGAATGCCTCGTCGTGCTGCGGAGCAAGCAGTTGTTGTGGCGATTCAACCTATACCATCTTTAGCGAGAATTATGACTCGCTTAAGGGTTACAATCCTGATGCCGACTTAAGCTTAGGATGTGGAATTCCAACTGAATATGCCGGAATTAAGGTTGGCGATAGCGTTTTAGATCTTGGCTCTGGTGCTGGTAACGATTGCTTTGTTGCTCGTGCAATAGTGGGTGATACAGGAAAGGTAACTGGGCTTGATTTTACCGATGCGATGATAACCAAAGCAATCGAGAACAATAATAAGCTAGGATTTACCAATGTTAACTTTATAAAAGGAGATATTGAGGAAATGCCATTGGATAACGAACAGTTTGATGTCATCGTTTCGAACTGTGTATTAAATCTAGTTCCTGATAAAAACAAAGCCTTTAAGCAAATGATGAGGGTTCTTAAAAAGGGAGGACATTTTTGTGTCTCTGATGTTGTAATCAAGGGGGTTTTACCTGAAAATCTTCGCCAAGATGCTGAAATGTATGCTGGTTGTGTTTCTGGTGCCATCGATATAGATGAATATCTCGATATTATCAAGAATCAGGGCTTTGGTAAAGTCACTATTCATAAACAAAAAGTGATTTCAGTTCCCAAAGAAATACTTTCTAGATATATGGAAAACGAGGATATTACACGATTTGAAAAAGGTGAATTAGGGATATTTAGTATTACTGTGTCGGCTATAAAAGCTGTCAATTAATCAATTACTCAATGGGTCAATATGCCAATGGAATTCATGTTTTAATTGGCATATTGTCTTATTGGCACATTAAAAACAATCGATTATGCCTTCAAACAAACGACTTAACTTCTTAGACCGATATTTGACCCTGTGGATATTTACCGCAATGGCAATCGGCGTTTTATCGGGTTACTTTTTTCCTGCAATAGTTGATTTTTGGGAATCGCTCAAGTCATCACCCGAAAGCACAACAAACATCCCAATAGCAATTGGTCTCATAGTAATGATGTATCCACCTCTTGCTAAGGTAAAATACGAGGAGCTAGGAGATGTTTTTAGAAACACAAAGGTTTTAGGCTTATCCTTAATTCAGAACTGGGTTATTGGCCCTGTTTTGATGTTTTTTCTTGCTATAGCACTATTCAAACTTTTTCCTGGCGAGAATAATGCCAACCTTCCCTACATGTATGGGATTATCATGATTGGTTTGGCTAGGTGCATTGCCATGGTTATTGTTTGGAACGATTTGGCTAAGGGCGATACTCAGTATGCCGCTGGATTGGTGGCTTTCAACTCTATTTTTCAAGTTCTATTCTTCTCAGTTTATGCCTACTTCTTTATTGCAGTTCTACCTGGATGGTTTGGAATTCCTACTAATAGCAGCGTTGAGGCCATAACCATCGGGCAGATTGCTGAAAGCGTTTTTATCTATCTTGGAATTCCTTTTATTGCAGGGTTCCTAACACGATATATACTTATAAGGGTAAAAGACAAAACGTGGTATCACACCAAATTTGTACCTAAAATCAGCCCGCTAACACTAATCGCACTGCTATTCACTATCGTAGTGATGTTCTCGCTTAAAGGGGAGTATATTGTCAAAATTCCGTTGGATGTTGTACTAATTGCAATCCCTTTACTTATCTACTTTGTGGTGATGTTTGTTATTTCATTCTTTATGAGTAAAAGGGTAGGAGCAACCTACGAGCAATCAACAACTTTATCGTTTACCGCAGCAAGCAATAACTTTGAGTTGGCAATCGCAGTAGCAATCGCAGTTTTTGGAATCAATTCAGGCGAAGCTTTTGCTGCGGTTATTGGGCCGTTGGTTGAGGTTCCTGTGATGATTGGGTTGGTGAGCGTGGCGTTTTACTTTAAGAAGAAATATTTTTAATGCGGCAATTGGTCAATAATCAAAAAACCCTACACTGTAGAGTTTTTTGAAAAAAAATTGAAATATGCTGATTACAGAATTAGCATAGCATCGCCATAGGTTCCAAAGCGATACTTCTCTTTAATGGCTAGTTTATAGGCATCAAAGAGAAAATCGTAACCCGCAAACGCCGAAACCATCATAAGTAGGGTTGAAAGCGGTAAGTGGAAGTTTGTTACCATCATGTTGGGTACGCTAAAATCGTAGGGAGGGAAAATGAACTTATTGGTCCATCCGCTATAGGGTTTCAGGTAACCATCGGTAGAGACTGAACTTTCGAGGGTACGTAGTACTGTTGTGCCAACAGCACAAACGCTCTTCCTATTCTGCTTTGCCCCATTAACAATATCAACGGCATCCATAGGAATGCTAATCTGCTCCGAATCCATCTTATGCTTGGTGAGGTCCTCAACGTCAACGGTTCTAAAGTTACCGAGGCCAACGTGTAGCGTAATCTCAGCAAAATGAACACCCTTAATTTCGAGTCTTTTAAGCAGTTCGCGGCTGAAGTGCAAGCCAGCGGTTGGTGCGGCAACAGCCCCTTCGTGCTTAGCATAAACTGTTTGATAACGTTCTCTATCCTCGGGAACTACATCGCGGCGGATAAACTTGGGGAGAGGAGTTTCACCAAGTCGGTAAAGCGTTTCCTTAAACTCGTCGTATGATCCATCGAATAGGAATCGGAGGGTTCGTCCGCGTGAGGTGGTGTTATCGATAACCTCAGCAACAAGACAATCGTCTTCGCCGAAGTAAAGCTTATTTCCAATTCTTATTTTACGAGCAGGATCAACGAGTACATCCCACAAACGTTGCTCTTTGTTCAGCTCTCGAAGCAAAAAGACTTCAATTTCAGCTCCTGTTTTTTCCTTGTTCCCATAAAGGCGTGCAGGAAAAACCTTGGTATTATTGAAAACGAAAACATCCCCTTCGTTGGTGTAGTCAATAATATCCTTAAAAATTTTGTGCTCAATCGTTTTTGTTTTCCTATTCAGAATCATCAACCTCGATTCGTCGCGGTTTTCTGTAGGATGTTTTGCAATCAGCTCCTGAGGGAGGTTGTACTTGTACTGTGAGAGTTTCATTATTTAAAATTAAAGATTTCGTAATAAAAAATATCTTATAAATCACAACAAAGCTTACTCCCAGAGAATGCAGGAGTAGGCATCAAAGAGTTTAAAATTAAAATGGGAAATATGAGTGTCAACTTAAAATCAATTGGATTACAAAAGTAAAACATTCTTTCAAAGACTGTCCCCCTTTTACGTACCATTTTTCAGTTTGTTACATTTGCCATGAAATTTTTTTCAAATTCATCAAGCCCTTTCGCATCAGCTAATTTAAAGATACCGCTTCCTGTTCTTACAAGATCGGCTAAATAAGCTCCGCTATTTAAAGCCTTCCCTAAATCTCTCGCCAGAGAGCGGATATAAGTTCCTTTGCTACACTTTATTCGAAGGGTAAGATCGGGAAGTTCGAATTTAATAACCTCAAGCTCATGAAAATAAATTTTCACCGCTGCCAACTCCATATCAACCCCTCTTCGAGCAAGATCGTAGGCTCTCGTTCCATTTACGCTTTTTGCTGAAAAGAGAGGGGGAATCTGATTCTGCTCACCCAAGAAACTTCGTACCACTTTATCAACTAGCTCAGAGGTGATATGCTCGATGGAGAACTCCTGATTCATCTGCGTTTCCATATCGAACGATGGGGTTGTTTGCCCTAGCCGAAAGGTTGCGATATACTCCTTATCATCCTTAAGAAAGGATTCAACCTGCTTTGTCGCTCTACCCACACAGATTACGAGCAATCCCGTAGCTAAGGGATCCAGCGTTCCGGCATGCCCAACTTTAAGTTTCTTGTACCCCTTCGCTTTGCGAATAAGGTGCTTAATCTTGCTCACCACGTTAAAGGAGGTCCATCCGTAGGGTTTATTGATAAGGAGTATTGCACCCTCCTGAAAATCGGTATCCTTAGTAAAGCCAGGTATCATATTTAATTTTTTTAAAATATTTAATTATTCAGCATTAGCCGGAATAAAGAATAAAAAAGACCTGCCCGCCGAGCTGTGAGGCAGGCGGGGAACACAGACCTGCCTACTGCCAGGCAGGCGTGTCTCAGTGGTGAGTAGTTACAAATATTTGGAAAGTTCTGTAACAATTATTTTACCCTCAATAATGTTAAGTGGCCACTTCTTAAACACTATAATAATTAATGTGCTATTAAAATAAAAAACCCTGACATCCGAAAATGTCAGGTTAAATCGTAAAGTTAGAAAAGCCTATTCGCTAGGCTTTTTCATAATGGCATAAATTTCGAATGCAAAACCGAAAATGATAACGATTGGGGCTAGGGTTATGCGTCGGAAGCTGAATATTTCGTTGCTAAACACATTTGGGTCTTTGGAGCCGCCTCCAATCATTAGAAGAAAACCTACAACAATTATAGCAAAACCAATGAGTAATAGCTTATAGTTCTTTCTGCCAATCGCAAATTTGGTTTCATCCTGTTCGGATTGTTTTGTAGGTGCTGTTTGTTTTGCCATAGTATGATAGTTTGAACTAGTAATATAAGTCATCGGCTTTAAGCCTTAAAAATTTATTCACTGCAAAGTAAGTGGAAATTAAGTTAATTAGCACTCCGAATAGGATAACCATGCCAAAAATAATAATTATAAACTGATAATCAATTATATCGACAAGATCGCCAAACTCCTTTTTAACCAGATAGAATAACCCTGAAAGCATGGTGATTGCAATAAGTGAGGCGTATAGTCCATGGATAATGCTTTTAACTAAAAAAGGTTTGCGTATAAACCCCCAGGTTGCTCCAACTAACTTCATGGTGTTGATTATGAAACGGCGAGAGTAAACGGAAAGTCGAATGGTATTGTTGATAAGTACAAGCGCAATAAAAAGCAATAGCCCGCTGAAGGCCAATACAACAATGCTTATTTTACTCACATTCTCGTTAATTAGATTGACCACCGATTTTTGGTAATGAACCTCCTTTACCTGTTTGAATTGGAGTAAAAAGGTTTCAATCTTATTGATGCTATCCTGATTGGCGTAATCGGCTTTCATTCTAACATCTATTGATGCCGAGAGCGGATTATACCCCAAAAAGCTAATAAAATCCTCGCCCAGCTGCTCTTTCAGCTCTTTGGCAGCTCTTTCCTTCGAGATATACTCGGTATATCGTACGAATGAGGATGCATCGAGGGTTTTACGAAGATAATTCGCATCAACTTCGCGAATATCATCGTGTAAAAAAATAGAAAAGCCAATGTTCTCCTTTACAAAATCGGAGAGTTTTTTGGCGTTAAAAACTAAAACACCGATAATCCCTAGCATAAAAAGCACAAGCGATATGCTGATTATGGAGGATAATGATGAGCTTCTTAAGCGCCGACGTGTAACCTTTCCTTCGGAATTTTTCATCTTAAAAACCAATTATACACTTTGCTCTTTTAGCATTTTCTTTACCTCAAATGCAAGCCAACCCATGAAAACAAGAATAATAAGAAGAGACGAGGCAAGGTCGATGCTCTTACCCACTTCGAACATTTTGGGTTTAAAGGTAAATACTATCTCGTGCTTTCCGGCAGGAACAACCATGGCACGCAAAACGTAATTTGCTCTGAAATGATCTTGCTCCTTACCATCAACGGTAACTATCCAACCTTTTTGATAGTATATCTCGGAGAAAACAGCAACTTTTTGAGTTCTTGTATCCGATTTATAAACCAATCTGTTCGGGAAATATTCAGTTAGATGAATACTTCCTGTGGTATCATTTGAGGGTGAAAAACTTTCGATGCACTTTTTAAATCTTGAATCGACAATGGCTTTGGTTGCCGGATTAAAATTATTCAAAGCAGCAATCTCTGCATCGGCATTGGGAACTATTTGAACAGTATCAACAAACCAAACATTACCCATCGTTTGCGGATTAAACTGGGCTATTGGACCCGATTCACCCTGCTGAATTACATAACGAGTATTTAGCATATTAAGAACTGCCATATTCCCTTTAGCAATATGCTCATCGACTAACTCCTGATAACGGCGCATTTTTGCACCATGATATCCACCAAGCGACTTATGGTAGTATGATGCAGTAGCGTCGTTAAATGCTGAGCCTAATCCACTAGAAAGGTCTAACACCCTAAAATCTAAGGTTGGGTCTTTTAGAATTTGTAAATCGGCAGAAGTCGGAGTAAATGGTTTTTGAACCTTCTCCTGAGATACAAATTTATCGTTTGTCATATACCTTTTGTTCACAACCCACATATCGGCAACGATAAGTAAACCAAGAACTGCAATAAAGTAATAAGGTTTTATCTTTTTAATAAAGAATGCATATAATGCACCAGCAGCAAGTAAAATATAAATGAGTGAGCGCAATGCATCAGCCTTAAGCATCGAAGCCCTATCTGATCTAAGTGCATTTATTAGCTCATCAGGGAAGCCAAGCGATTGTTTAAGTTGTTGGTCACTTGCACTTACAAAATCAAAGATTCCTCCACCGAACAATAAAAAGAATAGGCAAATACCCCCTACAATCCCTAGTGCCCACTTTAAAGATTTGATTACAGCTGTTTTATCAAGTTCATTATCATACAATTTCTTCAAAGCGATAAATCCTAAAAATGGCATGGTAAACTCTGCGATGTAATTAATCATGGTAACAGATCGGAATTTATTGTAACCAGGGAAATAGTCGAGAAAAAAGTATGTAAGGGCCTTAAAATTATGACCCATTGCAAGGGCAATTGCAAGAATGGTAATAATTAAGATTGCCCATTTATTTACCCCTTTAACAGCAAATAACCCAAAAACAAAAAGAAAAACCACAATTGCTCCAATATACATAGGTCCTGATGTTCCGGGTTGATCCCCCCAATACGTGTATGACTGCTTTGCTATTGAACTTGCTTGTCCATTTGGTACACCTAACGTCTTTAACATTTTGTATGTTTCGGAGTCTTCGCCAAGATTAGTTACTGATGCTCCGCCCATAAGATTGGGAATTAATAGATTGAATGACTCGGCAACTCCATAACTCCAACCGGTTACATAATCTTTATCAAGGCCAGAAGTGCGATTTTCTTTATCATGCGTAAGTTCAGATGGACCACGAATTGATTCTTTCCCATAATCATAAGTAAACCAAAGTTTGGAGAAATTTGCACCAAATGCTAGTATTCCAGCAATTGCTAAAACTGCAAAAGATTTACCAAACTGAAGTAATAGTTTTTCTTTATATGCAGTAATTAAATACGAAATGCCCAAGGCAATCATAATTAGTATGGCATAGTATGTTATTTGCGGATGTCCTGTAAAAAGGTTCAATCCAAAAAATAATCCAAAAAGGGCAAATCCTGCAAAATACTTTCCTCTAAATGCTTGTATCATACCGGCTATCATTGGAGCAACGTAGGCAATAGCATGAATTTTTGAATTGTGTCCAGCCCCAATTATAATAAAGAAATATGAAGAAAGTCCATAAGCAAAGGCTCCAACAATACTAAGCCATGGGTTAATACCTAGAACTAGGAGTAGCAAATAAAAACCCAAAAAAGTCAGGAAAATAAAGCTTGCTGGACGAGCGCCAACCTCTAAAATTCTATTCACATACGCCAAAAGGTTTCCTTTGTAGGGCACTGAGATCATAAAAGCAGGCATCCCGCCAAACATACTATTTGTCCAAAGGGTTACATCACCAGTATTGGCATTATAATCCTTAATCTCCTTTGCCGAACCTATAAACATAGCAATATCATGCTGGGCTAATTTCTTGCCCTCAATTAAAGGGGAAAAATATGCATATGATGCAATTAGAAATAGGGTTACTGCAATTATATGCGGAAAGAATTTTTTCAAGAGTTCAGGCTTCATGGAGGAAGTGTTTTTAGGGATAAACTTCAAAAGTAGTAAAAAAGATATTTAGATTGTTTGCTTACGAATCCATTAAAGTGTTATAAAACTTAAAATACCGATTATTATTTCTCGTTCCAATGCGTTAGATGTTCAGCAATTCGCTCTGATGCCTTTCCTTTTCCATAAATATCAGCAGTGAAATCGGGTTTACGGCTTATCATTTCGTTATATGCAATTAGTATAAATTCGGAATCGGTGCTACCGAGCATACTATAACCATTCTGAACCAGCTCTGCCCATTCTGTATCATGCCTGAGCATCACGCTACATTTTCCGAAATAGAACGCCTCACGCTGAACCGTTCCGCTATCGGTAAGCACAATATTGCTACTTTTTAGCAGCTCAACCATATCAAAATAATTCAGGTATGGAACTATTTTAAAAATAGGTTCAATATTTATCTCCCTAAAATAGCGAAGTTTACTCTGATGTAGAGGGACAATAACCTGCTGCTCGCGGTTAATCGTGTTCAAGGCTTTAACAATGCCTTTCAACTTCGATAAATCATCATAATACTCATGTCGGTTAATGGTTGCTAGCGCATAAGTTTGCTTGATTCCTAGTCGGTTTATGATATCGGATTTTGATGATGAGATTGAACCATAATAATAGGCAACCTCCTGTAAAATATCTCCTACATTAAAAATCTTACAAGTATAATTCTCAAATCCTTCACTCTTTAGATTTTCAAGAGCCTTGCTGGATGGGCAAAAAAGTAGGTTTGAAATCCTATCGGTTAGGAGCCTATTTACCTCCCCTTCGGATTGTAAATTGCCAATTCGTAACCCCGCTTCAACGTGTGCAATAGATATTTGATGCTTATTTGCGGCAAGAGCACCTGCTAAAGCTGAATTGCTATCGCCATAAACCAGCAATACTTCGGGTTTCTCTTTTATTATAGCATTTTCAACCCCCTCAATCATTCTGCCTAGGATAGCACCCTGATTTGTACTTTGAATGCCAATGCTATACTTAGGTACTGGAATATCCATCTCCTCAAAGAATACCTGGGTAATAATATCATCGGTATGCTGTGCGGTAAGAAGCAACACCTCATCAACCCCTTTGGCAAAGAGCTGATGGCTAACCGCACCTGCCCTAATAAGCTGCGAACGAGAGCCAATAACTGATAACACTTTCATTTTGAGTAGATTTTATAGCTATGGGTTTATCAATTCTAACATCAATTCAGACATTCTACGCGTTAGCTCCTTTCGGGAGTATTTATTAATATTTTTAGGGTTAAAACTACTCCACCCCGATTTGTACCCATCCCAAAACCATTTTAACCCTTCATAGATTTCTGTTTGCGAATCGCTCGGAAGCATTATCCCTGCCTCGGTTTCGATAAGCAGTTTATCCAAATCACCACCGATTGGCCCAATGGCAATTATGGGACGATTGGCAGCAAGATACTCAAAAATTTTACCCGTTAAAATTTCTTTTGAAGCCCTTGGGGCTAAAACTAAAAGTACTTGAGCCGATTTCTGAAAGCTGGGTATTTCGGAATGAGGCTTATAGCCAATCAGTTCAACCTTATCGAGCAGATTGTTCGCTTTCAGCGAATCAACAACTGAACTATCTATTTCCCCAACAAATTGAATCCTCAATCTCTGATTGAACTCATCGTTTTTCTTTGCCATTTTTGAAACAGCACCCCAGAAGCTATTGCTATTGCTACCCGGAGGGATGGTTCCCACATGCACTATGGAGAAAAATTTATCGTCAACCGCTGCACTAAAATGATAATCGCTATGGTCGAAGCCATTGGAAACGATCTCCACTCTTTTTGCCCCTATATTTATAAAAGCATCGGCCATGGATTTAGAAACGACTACATTGAGGTTTGAATTCTTAAGTACTTTTTTTTCAAGGTAATGGTTAATCCTATCGGCTATCCCAGTTAATTTTAAATCTTTATAGAAGTATATTTCAGTCCAAGGGTCTCGAAAATCGGCAATCCAAGGAATATTAAATCTACGTTTTAGCTTTAACCCGATAAGATGTAGGCTATGGGGTGGACCTGTTGTTATAATGATATCAACAGGATTATTAATGAGATATTTTGAAAGATACCGAGCCGATGGAGCAATCCAAAACATTCGAGCATCGGGTATAAAGAAGTTGCCTCTAATCCAAATGGCTAATCGGTTGAGAAGTCCATTTTTAGAAGTACCAGACGTAAAACCTACCCCAATCTTTTTCCCTCTATTCCCTGTAATTAGCTTGTAGAGTTTGTATGGTTCGGGAACATTCCGTTTTATGACCTCAACGCCTTCGGGAATATCATTGGAAAGCGATTCATCGAGCGCAGCAACTTCGGGGTTATTGGCTGTATAAACAACAGGCTCCCATCCGAACTCCCTTAAATACTTAACAAACTTAAGCCATCGCTGAACGCCTGAACTTCCTGCAGGTGGCCAATAGTAGGTTATGATAAGTACTCGGCGCATGGGGGGGGTAGCGTTGGTGGAATTATTAACCCTAACAGGGTTTTGAACCCTGTCAGGGTGATAAAATTAAATCTGTTTAAGCAATGTTCGTAATGACACTTTCTCCTCCATAATTTCCCTTAATTTCGATGCGGGTACACGCTCCTGCTCCATAGTATCGCGATGACGAATGGTAACCGTATCATCCTGTAATGTTTGGTGATCGATGGTGATACAGAACGGTGTTCCTATGGCATCATGACGACGGTAACGCTTACCGATGGTGTCCTTCTCCTCGTACTGACAAGCAAAATCAATCTTAAGATCATCCATAATCAGTCGAGCCTTCTCGGGTAAACCATCCTTTTTAACCAATGGGAAAACGCCAAGTTTAACCGGAGCAAGTGCCGGTGGTATGCGAAGAACTACACGCTCATCGGCAGTTCCATCTTCTTTGGTGATTTTCTCCTCGGTATATGCTGAGGAAAGGATTAATAGAAAAGTACGGTCTAAACCTATTGAAGTTTCAATTACGTATGGCACATAGCTCTCGTTGGTTTCAGGATCGAAGTATTGCAATTTTTTACCCGAATGCTTTTGA
Organism: Bacteroidales bacterium; assembly: GCA_003818205.1. Lineage (GTDB taxonomy): Bacteria > Bacteroidota > Bacteroidia > Bacteroidales > Tenuifilaceae > UBA8529. The sequence goes on along the minus strand of RPRQ01000053.1, from coordinate 6,866 downwards.
TGGCTACTTAAATCGAAATCGGTACGGGAGTGAATCCCCTCAACCTCCTTAAACCCGAATGGGAACTCAAACTCGATATCCGATGCGGCATTGGCGTAGTGCGCCAACTTTTCATGCTTATGGAAACGGTACTTTTGATCGCCGAGCCCCATGGTCTTATGCCAACGCATGCGTTTCTCTTTCCAGAACTCGTACCACTCCATCTCCTCGCCAGGGCGAACGAAGAACTGCATCTCCATCTGCTCGAACTCCCTCATGCGGAAGATAAACTGACGGGCAACTATCTCGTTACGGAAAGCCTTACCGGTTTGTGCAATTCCGAAAGGAATCTTCATTCTACCCGTTTTCTGAACGTTTAGGTAGTTAACAAAAATTCCCTGAGCGGTTTCGGGGCGGAGATAAATGGTATCAGCATCATCGCTAACAGATCCCATCTTGGTTTCGAACATCAGGTTGAACTGGCGCACATCGGTCCAGTTACGCGAACCCGATATTGGGCAAACAATTTCACAATCCTCAATTATTTTCTTAACCTCAGCAAGGTCGCTTGTATCAAGAGATTTAACCATTCTAGCGTTAACCTCTTTTATTTTGCTTGCAATTTCCATAACCCGAGGATTCGTTTCGCGGTACATCGCCTCGTTAAAGGATTCGCCGAATCGTTTCTGAGCCTTTTCAACCTCCTTATTAATCTTATCCTCCTGCTTCTGAATCCACTCCTCGATGAGCACATCGGCACGGTAGCGTTTTTTGCTATCCTTATTATCAATCAGCGGATCGCAGAAAGCACCCACATGGCCCGATGCTACCCATGTTTTTGGGTGCATAAAGATAGCTGCATCAAGTCCTACAATATTATCGTTTAGGCGGGTCATTGCCTCCCACCAGTAACGGCGGATATTATTCTTTAGCTCAACGCCATTCTGACCATAATCGTAAACAGCGCTTAAACCATCATAAATTTCGCTCGATTGGAATACAAAACCGTACTCCTTTGCGTGTGCAATAAGCTTTTTAAAAAGTTCCTCTTGGGTCATATTGTTCAGATTCTAGATTTCAGGTGTTAGATTTCAGACAATTAATTATCTCATTCTCTATGTCAAAATGAAAAAGCAAAAATAAGAGTTTTATTGGTTTAAAGCTATAAACCCTAAAGGTTTTGACAGTTCATGCAATTCGAGATATTTGTCGGATATTTACTATCATTTTTTTCTACACAAAATTGTAACAATGTTTCAATCCTGTGTACTAAATAACGTGAGTTCGATAAAAGAATGCTTATTATATTATTATTTATTAGTGCTTTAATACAAATATTATGTTTTTGGAAGACTGGAATAATGGGGTTACTTCTAACTTTCTTCATCCAATATTCCATTTTTCCCTGCCTACCCTGCCTACCCTGCCTACCGGCAGGCAGGCGGCAGGCAGGCATCATTCCATTTTAACCCAAAAAGTAAAATACTGATAATATGGCATTTAAATTATTTATTACATCGAACTGACGTTAAATAACTATACAATGACCAAAGAAAGTATGCAAAAAAAGGAAGAGCGCTTCAATCTTATAGTAAAAGAGAATCATCAAAAAATACTAAAGATTTGTAAGTATTACGCTCCTGCTAATGAGGATCAAAAAGATATCTATCAGGAGATTTTGGTAAACATCTGGAAAAGTCTCGAAAACTTTCGAGGCGAAGCCCAAGAGAGTACTTGGATTTATCGGATTGCGCTGAATACCGCAATGGGTTTTGCAGGTAAAGAGTTCAGAAGAATGAGAATTGTTATCGATGGCGGAGAAAAGAATCTTTACAACCTTTTCTCGGAGGATGACTCGGATTATAAACTTAAAGAGAATCAGATCAACCAACTACAAGACCAATTAAATCAGCTATCGGTAATCGACAAAGCAATTATGTCGCTTGTACTCGAAGACCTATCGATGAAAGAGATTTCGGAGATTATTGGTATAACCGAACCCAATGTAAGGGTAAAGGTTCATCGAATTAAGGAAATTTTAAGAGAAAAAATGAATGGAGGTAATTATGAAAACTAATGATATGAATAACAATTTAAGCCATGCAAATGAAAGTTTACCAGATACGGAATTGTTTACGAGTAAGCTTAAAAAAGAAGATGAGTATAATCTTAACATATCGAAATCCTTTTTTTGGATTTACATCGGATTTATTGGTCTTTACTCCATTATGATGATAGTAAATATCATTTTTGATCGTGGATTCATTCGCATGTTTTCCCAGATCTTCTTTATTCTTTCTTTTGTCTCATTCATTTTAATTTTTAGGTACAATTTAAAAATATATAAGAAAATAGATTATACACTTCCTTTGTCAGAAATGCTTAGTGCTGTTGTAAAGCGCTATCAGTTAAGATTAGGCCATTTCTTAATTATTTTAATACCAATTATTTTAATGGATGCTGGGCTAACCTTAACTTTTTATGAAGATTTGAGTCCGATGAATCCACTTTACAGAGTACTAATCGTTCAGGTATTCTATATCCCAATAATGGTAATATCAGCCTTAATTGGAATTTTAATTTGGCGAAAGAAGCAAAAACCATTAAAGGATAGAGCCATTCAATTGCTTGAGGAGTTGGAGAGTTTCTAAAAAAATGGAGGCTAAAAAGAATCTTTCACGCAAAAAACGCCTTAACTACTCAGCAATCTAAGATAATTTACCCCCGCTAAATAAATGTAGCCTTTACATCTTTACACTGTAAAACTTTTGCGACTACATCGCAGGATTTAACCATCATGTCACAAAATCATAATGATAAGGCTAAAAATAGAATTTTGTCGTACATCCCTAATGCGTAATTTGGGTTAAAATCTAAAAAATAATATACATTTGAACCATCAAAATAAAAACCATTATGCAGACATTTGATAATAAGTCGTTCAATAAAATCAATAATATATTCGGTTGGCTCGCATTTGCCGTAGCCGCCATAGTTTACCTGGTTACCATGGAACCCACTGCCAGCTTCTGGGATTGTGGTGAGTTTATTGCAAGCGGTAACCGCCTTGAGGTTGGACATCCCCCCGGAAGTCCAATTTTTATGCTGATTATTCGGTTCTTTACCATGTTTGCCCCGAGCAAAGAGCTAATCCCGGTGTTTGCCAACGCCATGTCGGCATTAGCAAGCGCATTCACCATCATCTTTTTGTTTTGGACTATAAGCCATATCGCGCGTAAGGTTGTTAACAGAACCGAATCATCGTACTCATCCTCTCAGGTTATACTAATCATCGCATCGGGCCTTATCGGTGCGTTGGCCTATACCTTCTCCGATACATTCTGGTTTTCGGCCGTTGAGGGCGAGGTTTATGCCTCATCGTCGTTATTTACCGCTATGGTGTTCTGGGCTATCCTGAAATGGGAGAATGTAGCCGATTCGCCTTTCGCTAATCGATGGATTATCCTAATTGCATACTTAATGGGCTTATCCATAGGCGTTCACCTTTTGAACCTCCTTGCCATACCGGCCATTGTTATGGTCTTTTACTTCAAGAAGTACGAGGTAACCAAATGGGGAGTAATCAAAGCGCTAATTGTGGGATTCTCCCTTCTTCTGGCTTCGCTCGTTTTTGTGATTAAAGGGTATGTCGTTCTAGCATCAAAATTCGAGCTGCTTTTCGTTAATGGTTTTGGGTTACCCTATAATTCAGGGGTTCTATTTTACCTAGCCCTTGTCATTGGGTTATTGATTTATGGAATAAGCTACACCTACAAGCACGAAAAGGTAATTGCCAATACAATCCTACTCGGATTAACGGTAATGGTAATGGGTTACAGCTCCTATGCCTTAACGGTAATTCGTTCTTCGGCAAAGCCTCCCATGAATCAGAACGCTCCCGATAATATGTATTCTCTCCTTTACTATTTAAACCGCGAGCAGTACGGCGATAGCCCATTAATATACGGACAATCGTTCAATGCACCTGTGATTGGTACGGAGGAGGGTGCTCCTTCGTACATCCCAAAGGATGGTAAGTATATTGTAGCAGGGCATAAAACAAAATATTTGTTTGACGAAAGGTTTATGACCGTGTTCCCAAGGATGTACAGCAGCGAAGCGAACCATGTGAAAGGCTATAAGCAATGGACCGAATACGCTGGAATACCTATTAAGCTCCAGAATAATAGTGGCAAAACGGAAACCCGCTATGCTCCAAAGCTCTCCGATCAGGTTAAGTACTTCTGGAACTATCAGATGGGCTTCATGTACTGGCGATACTTCATGTGGAATTTTGCTGGAAGGCAAAACGATATTCAAGGAAATGGAGATGCATTGAAGGGGAACTGGATTAGCGGCATTCCAATTATTGATAATACTAGGCTTGGTCCCCAGGAGGATTTACCTAGCCTTTACAAGAACAATAAAGCCCGAAACAGATATTTCCTCCTACCCCTAATTCTGGGTATTGCAGGTATTTTTTACCTGTATAAAAGGAATCAGAAGGATTTTTGGGTGGTTACGCTGCTCTTTGTGCTCACGGGGTTGGCAATTGTGGTCTATCTCAACCAAAAACCTTTCGAACCGAGAGAGCGCGATTACGCCTACGCAGGTAGTTTCTACGCTTTTGCTATATGGATTGGGCTTGGGGTTTTAGCCCTCTACGAATTGGCTAAAAAATGGATTAGCGACCGAACCGCTGCAATAGCGAGCGGTGCTGTTTGTTTGACCGTTCCAATTATCATGTGCAACCAGAACTGGGACGATCATAATCGTTCTGGTCGATATACATCCGTTGATTTTGGCTACAATATGCTTATCGGCTGTGCCCCCAATGCTGTGCTTTTCACCTATGGCGATAACGACACCTTCCCGCTTTGGTACAATCAGGAGGTGGAAGGGGTTCGTCAGGATGTTAGGGTTTCTAACCTAAACTATTTACGCGGCGATTGGTACATCGATCAGATGAAACGGAAAGCTTATACCTCGGATCCATTGCCCCTTACCATGACCCACGATAAGTACTATTCGGGGAAGCGTGATTATATCCTTGTTTCGGAGCAAATAAAGGGTGCTATCGATCTTAGGCAGGCTATCTCATTCATCTATAGCGACGATGCGGTTTCGCAGGTTCAATCCCCGTACAGCGAAAAGGATAAGCTCTGCTTTATCCCCTCGAATTTACTCTTCTTACCCGTTGATAAGGATAAAGCCATTAAATCGGGTACGGTTAGCCCTGAACTAGCCGATGAGATTGTTGACACCATGGTGTGGAAAATCAGCGAGGATGTTATCATGAAAGAGGGTTTGGTGGTGCTTGATCTGCTTGCTACAAATAACTGGGAACGACCCATATACATGGGTACAACGGTTAGCAACGATTCCTATCAGAACCTCGAAAGGTATTTTCAGCTTGAGGGGATGATGTACCGCATTGCACCCATTGAATCGAAACCTACTGATTACGACTTTGGCAGGGTTGATACAAAGGTGATGTACGATAACATCATGAACAAGTATCGGTTCCGCAGCATTGCCAACCCCAATGTTTACCTCGATGAGAATAATAGCCGTATCATATCAAACTATCGGAGTATTTTTGCACGTCTTGCAGGGGGCTTGATTGATGAAGGGAAAAAAGATTTAGCCCTAACCGTGCTGAATCGATGCATGGAGGTAATACCACCACGCAATGTACCTTTCAACTACCTTTCCCTCTCGCTAATCGAGAATTACTATAGGGCCGATGCTAAGGACAAAGCGATAACCTACTCCAAGGTAATGCTTGATAATTCGGCAAGTAATCTAAAATACATCCTCAACCTTTCTAGTAAGAAGATTAGGATACTCAGCAATGAGATTCAGCTGAACATGGCCATTATTCAGGAGCTTTACAGGCTAGCAGATCGTTACGATAAGGGAGATCACCTAAAGGAGATCGAGAAAATTTTCAGCCTGTACGCATCAAAACTAGAGTCGAGGTAGAGGTATGATTAATCTTAGCCCTCCAAAATTCTTTCAACGCCTTTTCCCTTCCTTCATTTGGACATTCCCCAATGAGAAGGAAGGGGTTTTTCTCACCTTTGATGATGGGCCCACTAAGGATTTAACCCTATGGGTTCTCGATCAGCTTAAACAGTACGATGCCAAGGCCACCTTTTTTGTGCTTGGGAAGAACGTTGAGCTCAACCCCGATATCTTTGAGCGCGTTGTAGCCGAAGGGCATAAAATTGGGAATCACACCTACAGCCACCAAAAGGGTTGGGCAACCGAAACGGGGCAATACGTTCAGGACGTTGATTTCGCAAATAGTTTTGTGAATAGCAACCTATTCCGCCCGCCCTACGGTCGGATTAAGCCCTCGCAGATCCGAATCCTTCGCAAGAGATACAAGATTATCATGTGGGACGTTCTCAGCATGGATTATAGCCGAAGGGTTTCACCTCGTCGAGTTGTCAATAATGTGATTAACCATATACACCCTGGGGCAATTATCGTGTTCCACGATTCAAAAAAGGCTGAACGAAGCCTAAGGTATGCGTTGCCAAGAGTACTCGAAGCCATTTCACAAAAAGGGTTGAAGTTTAAGGGGATTGAATAGATCGTTTTTTTGTAGATTCCATAATATTTTTTGAATACCTGAGAAACTGTTTAAGTTTTAAAATAACGTGAGCTCGACGTAAGAAGCAACTTAACTACTTGTTTATTATTATAACGTGAGTTCGATTTAAGAAATAGTGGTAATACTCTAAATTGTAATTTGTTACAAATTTTCCATTTGGAATTGGAATGATGCCTGCCTGCCGGTAGGCAGGGAATAGTGGAACTGGAGCGATCCGGCAACTGCCGGACGACGAAGTCAATAATGGGGTTTCTTCTAACTTTTT
>RPRQ01000052.1 GCA_003818205.1 Bacteroidales bacterium | reverse complement strand
AGAGTGTTAAATACTTTACAAAATGCTTTTTTCGGGGGATTGTTAGAAATATCAATAGTCGTAGAAATACGTTCAATATTTTTCGGATGATTTTTAATAAATAGAATTTGGAGATACTTTTTGTAGAGAACTTTAAATTCATTGATGTGAATTCTTGTCGGGAAAATGCTGTTAAAGAATTGTATCGTCATTGAGTCCGAGGTTATTTTCGAAATAAATGAATATTGCCCATCGTAAGATATTTTTCCATGACTTGGAACACTTAGTCCACAAGGAATAATACAATTCAACATTGTGTCTGGTGATGGCGTGAAAGATGAATCACAAAGGTTGTAAGGAAAGCCAATAATAATGTCCTGTTCTCCTTTATGTGCAAGACAAATAGAATCTGAAAATTTTCCAATTTCATCAATTGATTTTAGTGAATCCAAACGAAATTCATAGCATGGAATATTATAAAGACTTCTAATAATTTTGATTTCAGATATTTTCTCCTTTCTAGATTCGCAAGATACAAGAACAATAGTCACAGTTATCAATAAACAAAAGCGAAGAACTTTCCTTAAGTAATACTTTTTCATAGAATTCACATAAAATTCTAACTAACGTTTTTTTAAATATATTATATTCAGCAAATTACAATTATCAATTTATTCATTGTGTTTCGACTTTCATCTCATAGAAAAACGTTCGCTTGAGAAGTCAGTTTCTCCGATTCAGGGTGGATTGACGCCAACGTTTGCTGCTGAAAATCCGTTTGGGGAGTTCGAAGCAGCATCGTCGTCCCACGTTAATAAAGTTGCCAATATACTAAAATAAAACTTATCTAACCGTCTGCCACAATGGATTTTAGCAGCTGTTGGCGGTAGTTAATTTATAAACCCTTTTTTGTCATAAAATATAGCTTTTAAGTGGTTTCGTAAACCATCTTCAAGTTTTTTCTTTCCAGCTATTGAATTTTCATAAAACAAAGTCCTAAAAGGATATAAATCAAATGGCAGTTTTGTTCCTTTTTCAGCAATTAGTATAGTTGGTTTGTTCAATGCGTAGGCATAGCCCAACTCAAAGAAAACATTTGCATTTATTGGAGTAATGTCTGCAATGACAATTTTACTTTCATTTATTTGTTTTTGTATATCGGAAATTATTAACCCAGGACCATATGTGTCATCAGCTTTTATAGCTTCAATATTGAATTCTTTTTCATCACAAACCTTTTTAATTACTTCTTCAAATATTTCATAATAAGGTTATGAGAATTGCATTATAGAAAATGCTTTAGGTTTAATTTTCTCAACTTTATAATTTGTTATCTCAATATCTGATTTGGAAACATTCCATAAACCGACTTGTTTTTGTGGCAATGTAAATGGCAATGTGGTGGAAAGAACCTGAACATTATTAACTGACATAATAACCTTCGAACCATACATTTCAACCTTAAGTGCATAATTTATGCCTGCTTTTAAATTTGCACCATCACCACCAACCGCATAACTAGTCCATCTGTCCGTAAAAGCACTAATTGAAAACATATTTTGTGTAGCATTTATACTAGCCACCACAAAAAATTTCGTCTCAGGGTCATAGTACAGAATAATACCACAACCTGTGAAATTCATTTCAACTGCTTTGAATTTTATGTTTGCTGATATTATTCCTCCTTCAAAAAACTGCTCACACAAGAGATTTCCAACTTTAGCATTTTCACTACCATCAAAAATGACTTTATCACCTTTGAAAATAATTTTATTCTTTTCAATAGTGTATTCTCCAAGTATAGGTGTCCATGAATAATCCATAATCATAAATTTTAAGTATATAATATTACTTCAATTCATTGTATCGTCCAAATTTAATTACCGCCAACTACTAAATAATGCCAGCTCTATTGCGTATATTTTTACTATCCCCAAAGCTGCACATAACGTTTGCTGCTAAAAACCGTTGGGAAGTTCGAAGCAGCATCGTTGTCCCACGTTAAAATAATTGCCAATATACTAAAATAAAACTTATCCAAAAGTCTGCCCCAATGGATTTTAGCAGCTATTGGCGTTAGTTGTTTTGTGTTTTAATAAAATAAATAATACAGACAATATCAATCCTCTATTCACTAATTATGGTATTATTTTTTCGGCAATTTTTTAAATCAAATTCAAAAAATATTGATAAACCATATCTAAACCCAGTCCAATCGGTGTAAACTTTGTCACCATCTTCAAGTACTGCTTCTTCGTTGTCCAAGTATAGTTTTCCTTGGTTATTTTTTGAATATCCGGCATAAAATCCAAAACCAACCCAGTTAAACGAGTATACTGTTTCAATTCCTAAATTAAATAATAAACTTGTAGCATCTAAGTCTGTAGATTTTGAGGAGTGTTGATTGGATACGATGAGCTCCTCATCAAGCCTGTATTTTGTATTGATAATGTTTAAGCCAATGTATGGATAGAATTTTAACTTACTATTAGTTTTGATATTCAATTTCATTATTGGTCCAAAGGAGTTGGATGTAACAATCTGATCATACTTTAAACTCCCTGAATAATCAATATAGCTAATTCGAGATCCTGTTGTATGGTGAGATAGGTTTACTCCAACATATAATTTCTTATATTCATAAAGAATGCTGCCATCCCAATAATTTGCTTTAGGAAAATTATCAACAACTTTAGCACTTACTGGTAATGAATTAATAATTTTTGAGTTAAAATCTTTCAAGCCATCCATTTCATAAGTTCCCTTACCTAACTTAAGATTAAAGCATAGCTGCGCTGAAAGAGTATTGGCAAAAGTTATAAAGCAAACTAGAATTAAGAGTATTTTTCGATTCATACTTAATTATTTATTAGGCACTGTCAGTTTTAGAGAATAGCCCATTGATGAGTAAATTGTGGAATTGTGGAAGATGAAATTGTTCATATCAACGGCACTGATGTGAATTAACGGATAAGATATTCCAAGTTCACTTACATCGTATCTTTTACCAACTTCATCTTGATAAGGATTGTCGTGCAAGACTAATCCAGTTATTGGATCAACAGCAATGGGATATTTTGGACTAGCACTAGTCGATTGAGTAATAGAAAGCGATGTGCAATCCATCTTATTTATCTTGCTTTCTGAGGGTTGATAATAGATTAGTTCGTTAAGGATTTTGGGATTAAAATCAATAAGCGTTAATTTTTCAGTCCATTGTTTAATTTCAATGAGTGAAGTTCCGTTTAGCTCATATAAAACTGTTGAGTTGCCAACATCAACCAGATATTTTCCATCAGGAGAGATTTTGACAAAAGTCTTAACTATGTCTTGTTTAAGGATTATGTTTTTGTTGAATAAATCGTAAACGACAAAGGATTTCGATCCGCAAATTGCAGCAATTCCATTATTGGAAATCGAAACCATTTTGAAGTTATCGCTATTATCACCAAAAATATCGTTTGATGTGAATGTTGTTTTTTGGTTGAAATCCAAGGGATTTAATAATTGGAGTACTGAAAGATTTCCAAATGACAAATACATATAATTTAATGATGCCGCAAATAAATCCGTATTAGCATTAAGTAACTCTAAACTATCAACGGCTTTCTTTTGTGAGATAGAATAGCGATATACATGATTATCTTTCATTTGAAAAATATAATCCAATGACTCTGTAGCGATTGCTTTTGAAAAAGTTTTTGAGGCTTTACCTATAGTCATGAATGAAGTTAAGTCTTCATCTGGAATCCTTAATATTAATTTATATGTTTTACCAAAAGCCAAACTTTGGGTGTTAATAACTGTATCGTTTACATTGTGAGTTTCACCAAGACGATTGTATAAGTCATTTGTATTGTCTTTGTATAAAACATAGTACCTGAAATTTTCATAATATTTTAGCTTAGAAATGAAAATTTTTATCATCCCATATCGTTCACCTATATCAACTATTCTAGGGTAAGAATCGACAAAACTCTTTGTGTCACTAACCTTTGATTCACTTACGTTGTATGTTTTTATGTAATAATCACTTTGACCACCCATGTAAGTGTAATCATTTTTTGTTGTAATATTCGGATCGGTAATCGTATATAGTTTTGCTGTCCAACCTTTATGAACTCTATAAAATTCATACTTAGAGAAGTCAGGTTTGGTATACTTGTCCCAGGTGATCATAAGCATTCCTGAACCAGTTTTAATGCTAGTTATCTGAACAGGATAAAAGTTCTTATCAACGATTACCTCCCACTTTTTACTGGTGACGTATACTTCTGCGTTTAATTTATCAGCAAGCGATCCCGATTTTGTTTTTGAGTATACCTTTAACTCCAATTGATACGAACCATTTGCATAACCTTGCGGATTTATTCCAAAACTTCCATAGGTGCTTGTAGTAGTATAAGCCAGGCTATTATTGAAATAGATTTCAACTAAAAAGATCTCATTGTTTGGATTACTAACTGAATAAGTGAAATCCATAGTCCTACACATTATTATTGGTCCATCTGTATCGTTTAAATTAAATGTTGTGGATGGTGGATTAGTTGGTTTGCGAATTTCGACATCATAATCACCTTGTGGGTTATACTCATTACATGCCAATAGGGTAAAGAGAAGAATTGCTAATTGGATATATTTCATTTGGCAAAATTAATAATTATCTAAAGTTGTTCGTTATATTCAGAACATTATACATATTGTCAGTTTTAGCATTAAAATCAATCTAAGTAAGTCAATTCTATCATTTAGACATTGTTTTTCACACGTCCAATGAGGAACGGCTTCAAAATAATATTAGGATGTAAATACTTTTCATGGTAGTCTGTTCTGTTTCAATTAACGCTAACGTTTGCCGCTAAGCACAGACAGGGAGTTAAAAACCGTTTCCTTGTCCCTCGTTAACGGTAATGCTAAGGTAGGAAAAACCTTCTTATCTGCAAATCAAGCTCTGATTGGGTTTAGCGGTGTAGCCTGTGCCTTTGATCTTGGCAGGAAACTTATGCTTTGGAAGTCACTTTATGAGTGGTTCTTTTCAATCGAACTATCTTACGTTTCTTCAATTCTTTTTTCTTTCCAAAAAAATCACTTAATGCTTTTTCCTCTGAGGTTGTCAATGGCTCTTGACTTCCAATAAAGTCCACATCTAATTCCTTCCTTCTAGTTTTCATCTCTATTGGTTTTTAAAATATTTATCAATTAATTTCAAAGCAGCTTGTGTTTCAATAATCATTAATCTACCACCGAAATGCTTAGCACCCAAAGTCTCTTCATAGTGTTTAATTATCTGAGACTTTGAAATAAATGCCAAATTTCCTTCATGACCTCTTTGAAAGGATAATTTACAAGCAAAAGCGACAAGATTTCCTGGAACTCCTGCGTACATTTTATTCTTACCTTTGTTAAACGGAGCACTCTCAATAAGGTGCATGTAAACATGGTCAGACTTAACCTGAACACTTAATAAGCCCTGTATTATATTGGGATTGTTGAAAATTGTAAGTTTGTAAATGTCTCTTTCTGGTTGCTTCAATTCACTTAACCAATTGAATACCCAACCGTTCTTCTTAGAAATATTTTTCAGTTCGACCTTGGATACAATTGAGATTTCAGTTGGGAAACTATCACCTGTCACAACATTTTCAATCGAGTTGGTGAGTTTGTCAACTATGAAATCCAATCCTATTTCTGTCCTTTTTCTCATATAGCAAATATAAGAAAAAAAGATAAAACTATATAGTATGCTTATTTGTCTGTTTGAACTTCTGGCATTGGCTACAACGCCTGCCGCTAAAACCAGACAGGGAGTTAACAACCGATTCCTTGTCACACGTTAACGGCTAAGCTAAGTTAGGAAAAATTTTCATATCCGCAAGTCAAGCCCTGATTGGGTTTAGCGGCTGTTGTGAGCTGCCCATTTGACTAACTGATTATCTATGGTTTACTTCCAAGTTAATTCTATTTCCTATTTCTGGCTTTGAACTTGGCATTTATGGTAATAAAACCTGTATATGAGTTGTGAAGTCAAGTACAGATACTATCTTCGCTTCTTATACCACTCTTGACTCTTTTATTAAACTCTGTGCCCTCTCGAAGTAGTCGAATTCGTAGTCTATACTTGAGAGGGGATGAAAATCACTATAGGTTAATCTTTAATACATCTCACGCTAGATGCGCCTGGCATTACACCAAACCAGACACTACTACTAAATACATTGGCATGGTCGTAAAACAAAAAACGAACGTAAGCATATGAGGCTCCAGAACTCTTTGTACTAGTCCACCAAACGCAGTATTCCCAATTATCAAGATATAAACCATGAGTGCCCTCGCGGTTTCCAGCAGGCACTGCAGTGAAGCCACTTTTGTTTTTGTATTGTGGATAGTCGTCATTGCCAATAGAACCCTTTCGAGAACCATCACCTTGCCAGCCCACTCCACTCGCAAGGGCTTTTGCTATTTTATCAACGCCTCCACCTATGGTGCCATCGAAGTTGTAACCATTGTTGGCAAGGTAGTTTTCCAGAGTTGTCCATTCATCATCTGTTGGTACATGCCATCCAATTGGACATAGCTTAGAAGTTTCTACAGCATACCAGTTATAAAGTGCACCATAGTTTTTGGTCTTGGCAAAACTTGCGTTATCGTCGTACCAATTGTATGTACCAGTTGTGGCAGCAGTCCATGCCCCCATCTCAGTAATACATTCTATAGGATTACCATCGTTGTACTTAGTAGTTGCAAGGTTCTCTGCCATCCAAGTCTGTGAGCCTATATTAACGGTTTTATAAACGTTGCCTTCTTGGTCGGTTAAACTACCATAGCTAATATTGGGATTGTAAATGGGTATCGTTGTAAATGAAACCGAATTTCCATATCCTGTTCCTGCAATAGTGGTGGCATATGCCCTCACATAGTAGGTTGTTCCTGCAATTAAATTCCATATACCTCTCGAAAAGGCATAAGTCCCCGATACGTCATCTGTACTTTTTCTATCTGCTATGGTTGGTTCTGGGCTGGTGCTCCAGCAGAAGCCACACGCAATAAGGGCTGCTCCACCTAAATCTGTAACTTTTCCGTCACAGATTGCACTTTCCTCTGTTACATCTCTTACTGCTTGGGTTTTTACAACTGGTAGTTTTATCGCGGTTGTAAACGATGCCATGCTACTATAACGTATGCCTACTTTATTTATAGCATAAGCCCATACGTAATATGTTGTTCCTGCTGTTAAATTCGTAATATTGCTAGTGAAACTACCTTTACCTTCGCCATTGTTGGTTCTGCTTGTGGCAAGAGCGAGATCCTGACCCTGGCTCCAGCAAACACCTCGTTCAGTAATGGAAGCACCACCATCTGAAGTTATATTTACTTCTACTGCAACGCTATTAACTTGAATATCGCTTACTGTATTGATATTTAAAACAGGAATGGTTACAACTTCTTCATCCTTTTTGCATGTAACAAACACAAAAGCCAAGGCGGCAATTAAAAATGTAATACTAAAAAATTTTCTCTTCATGATTTTACGTTAAAATTAAAGTAACAATCAGTATGAATAAAGCATACTGAATTTTTTTACAAAAAAATAAATTTAAAAATAGCAATTTTAACAAAATAATCAAACTCTTTCCTCTTTATGAACCCAATAACTGATCTATGACTATTTAATATGACTACATCCACTGACAATTATTAATGTATTTATCAGGATTGAAAGTTTTGAAATAATCTTGGTTTTCGTATCAATCTTGTTTTATTGTCAATGGGTTGCACACAACTACTAAATAATGCCAGCTCTATTGCGTATATTTTTACTATCCCAAAAGCTGCACATTCGTTTGCTGCTAAAAAGCTTTGGGGAGTTCGAAGCAGCAACCTTGTCCCATGTTAAAATAAATGCAATACACAAAAAATAAAATTATCTAACTATCTGCCCCAATGGTTTTTAGCAACTGTTGTGCGTTCGTGTATTTATTCTATCAAATAATCTGTCCAATAGTCTTTAGGACTTAAAATCTTAGTTCCTTTATATTCTGATATAGTGAAGTCATTAGAATTACCTGTAATTAGGAAATTAGCGTTACAAGTTTCAGCAAGTTCTAGGAGTTTGTTATCGTCTAAATCGCTTATAACTTCTAATCGAATAGTTGGGTAATATTTGATAGCTCTTTTCTCAATATCTATAAGTAAAGATTGAGCATTTGAGATAAAATCGGGAAATTTTGAGAATTTCTTTCGATTCAGTACATTGAAGTATTCAGCATATAGTTCATCAGAAAGGCAAAGTTGAATGTTATCGTTGGAGAATATTTCAGTAACAATATGATAAGGTTAACTGCGTTGAATTAGCGCAGAAACAATAACATTGGTGTCAACTACGATTTTTTGCATTTCTTCTAACCGCTTTAACTTCTTTTGTTATTTCAGCCATGGTCATTTCTGAAAGTCCAAATTTTTCTGCAAGTTTCAAACTTTCATTAAGTCTTTGTTTCGACAATTCTTTGCTTATAATATCTATAAAGTCAGAGAATGAAAGGCTTGACTTTAAGCCAAACTTATTGAATTCAAGGTCTGATACTGAAATATTTATTGTTTTCATGGTTAAAGCAATTTGTGTTTTCTTATAGTTCCAAATATACAATATTTTTCAAGTCACTGTAATACTTCGATAAACAATCTTGTTAGGTATTATGTTACTTCAGAGGTGGGGTTTCGTGCATGTTCGTTAAGGCACATAATAACCCATAACGTTTGCTGATAAAAAGCGTTGGGGAGTTCGAAGCAGCCTGCCCGACTGCGTCATTCAGGCGGGCATTCTTGTCCCACGGTAAAATAATTGCCAATATACAAAATAAAAACTTATCTAACCGTCTGCCCCAATGATTTTTAGCAGATGTTGTGCACTGGCTATTCGTCTTTCATTGCAATTTCAAGTTCTTTTATTAATTCGTCTTTGTTTGGTAACACATATGTAAATCTTGATGCAAATACATTGTTTTCATAACCTCCTAAAATATATTCTGCGCCTATTTCGTCCTTTTCTGCGCAAATAATTATTCCAATTGGAGGGTTGTCATTTACGTCATTAATTTCAGTTTTGTAGTAGTTAAGATATGTATTTAGTTGCCCTGCATCTGATATCTTCAATTTTCTAGTTTTCAGTTCGATTAGGATATAACTTTTAAGAATTTTATTGTAGAAAACCATATCCACATAGTGGTGAGTATTGTTAATCGTCACTCTTTGCTGTGAACCAACGAACATAAAACCTTTGCCTAATTCAAGCAGAAAATCTTCGATGTGCCGAATTAACCGTAATTCCAAATCTTTTTCTAGAATTGGTTTGTTCTCTGGAATTCCAAGAAATTCAAACACATAAGGGTCTTTAAAAACGTCATCAGGTTTTGCTAATTCCTGTCCTTTTCGGGCAAGTTTATTTACTGTTTCTTTATTCGCATTTCCTTTTGATAGCAATAACCTTTCAAATAGAGAACTATCAATTTGTCTTTTCAGTTCACGAACCGACCATGTGGAATTTTCTGTCTCTTTTTCGTAGAAGGCTCTTTTCTGCTTATCTTCAATTATAAGAAGTTCGCAGTAATGAGACCAACTAAGCTGTCCAGACAGCGTCTGGACATTTGGATATTCGGAATAGAATTTTCTCATATTGAATAGATTCGCACGAGAAAACCCTGAACCTAACTCCTTGGTCAATTGGCTAGAAAGGTTTAGTATGAGTTGACGAGATGATTTATGGTCGAATTTGCTGCTTGATTCAACGTCAATTATTAGTTTTCCAATTTCCCAATAAGTCGCTATTAGTTCCGAATTGATGCTCTTAGCAATATTTTTACGGGCTTTCAGTATTATTGAACGAATGCTATCTAGCAGTCCGTCCATTTTTTGGGTTATGTCTAACTCTTTTTTCATAAAACTAAAAGTAGGTATTTCCGAAAATGTTTCCAAAGAATCTTAGCTTATGCACAACGGTTCCATGGTTGGAAATGTTGGGGAGTTAAAAACCGAACATCTGTCCCACGTTAAACTTTTACTAAAGTACTAAAAACCTGCTTATCTGCGCATCAACCCCAATATTTTTAACCACGTGTTGGCGTTTCGTTGTTTATTCTTCATCATTGTTAACTTTCAACATAGGATTATCTAGATTCTTGGCATTTAACTTTGTCACTACCTTTTTTCCTGTTGTTTTTTCAAGCTGCAAACGTGCTGCTTTTGCTACATTTCCTCCTTTTCGAGCTACCACTTTGTTTTCGTGAAAAGTTTTAGGCTCTTTTTTCTTTGATATTAGGTGGTAGAGGTTTCGGCTAGCATATTCAATACCAATTCAAGATTGGTCATGTGATCACGAAGATTCTCCTTTTTCAAATCTTTATGTCCCTTATACTGTTTCGTTGTAAGCCCACTCCATGCTTTTGTTATTTCGTCTGTTAAAATTGCAAACTCTTGCCCTTTTTTAACACCTCTATTTTCCCACTCATCCGTAAGTTCCTTTCGAATTTCGATACTTTTGAGTCGTTGGTTTATCCATTCTTTGCTATAACCTTTGCGAAGGTACGTTTCCATCAAGCGGTCTAACCCAATTTCGGGATCTTCAATTTCGTCAATTCGTTCTCTACCAACTTGTGCTAACCACATCTTAAATGGTTCTGCCTTCGGGGAAGGAATACTTTGAATAAGGCGAAATAATTGTTCTGTATCAGCTACATCGGTCAATCTCATTTTGCCATCAGCAGCGAGCATTTTCAAAGCGTTACAATTTGTAACGGTTTCATTTCCCTCATCTAATAATCTCTTTTTGAGTACTCTCCAGTATGTATGAGGATTGCTGCTTTCCGCTAATACACCGATGACATCTACTATAGAAAAATACCATTTTTCGTGTGTATTATCCCAAAGAGTGCGTATTTGCGTCTCGTTGAATAACTTTATTGCAGTTTCTTTTGTCATTGGTTCTCGATTATAAAACAAAGGTAGAAAAAACTTTCATGCTGTAATTAATAATCGAAAAAGCGAAATTAGAATGAACGCCAACGGTTTGCTGCTAAAAAACGGCGGGGAGTTGCCTTCGGCGAGCTCACCAGCAGTTGCCGGTTCGGTTCGAAGCAGCCTGCCCGACTGCGTCATTCCCGTCCGAACGGCTCGTCCGGGCGGGCAGGCGGGCATCGTTATCCCACGTTAAAATAATTGCCAATATAATAAAATAAAACGTATCTAAACGTTTGCCCCAATGGATTTTAGCAGTTGTTAGGTGGCGTTATTTTTCTATCACTCAATTGGTATATATATTTCTGTCAATAAGTTATTAGGTTTAGTGTTATGCTCAAAATTAAGATACTTTTCAATTGAAGGCAAATCCCTTATTTTTAAATCGGAAAACAACACCCAATCTTTATAAATGGAATTATATAATTCCCATAGATAATCATATGAACCTTTATATCTAAATACCACAAATTTACCTCCAGCTATGGTTTTAGCTTTTATTCGTCCTTCTTCTTTAAATATTTTCTTGGTGGCAATACATAAGTCAGTAGCACAAGATTCAATACCCACAATATCAGGGTCATCGTAATAAACCGCGAATACATCTGGTCGCCAGCCAACAATTTTATTTTTCATTACAAAATCACCCAGCTCGTCCCATGCTTTATACGTTCCTTCTGAACCATACTTCCCGACAACATTGATACAACAAACTTTTTTGTCGGGAATGGAAATTATTTTGGGCTTTAGATTTGTAATTATTTTCTTTTCCTCACTCACCCGATAGTCGATATGAGTATTCAGAACAATAGCCTTATTGTTCCTAAATTCAAGAGGGGAAAGACCAAACTCCTTGCTAAAGGCTTTTGAGAAGGACGATAAATCTAAATATCCAATATGGCTGGCAATATCCGTTAGCGGTTCGTTAGAATATCTAAGGAGTTTAATCGCTGTTTCAAATCTAATTCTGTCAATATAAGCCCCCAAAGATTCGTTAATGGCTGCTTTCATAATTCTGTGAAAATGAAAAAACGAAATGCCAAAATGCGCTGAAAGTGTTTTGACACTTAAATCTCCTCCAATATTATTGTTTACATATTGCAGAACATCAGTTACTTTTTGCTGATAATAGCTTTTGGTTTTATCTTGAATCATCAATTTATTTTAATGCTTTGTACCTACGGCCCCAAAACTTATATTTTGTTAATGAAGTGTACACAACAAACCGTTCAATCCACCTGAATCGGAGCAAATAATGAGTTAATCTGTACCAAACACCAAACAAGGTAATAAAAATTAAAGATTCAATCACAGCACGCATCAATTCATTTTCAAACGGGAAGAACCAAAATGAAAAATATTTATAGAACAAAACAATAATAACGAACGAATAAATCAAAGAGAACTCTATAAATGAGCCATGTGCTGTTTCAATAGCCTTTTTGGGACAATTGCTCATGCACTTCATGCAACTTTCGCAATTAAAAGTCCAAAAAGGGCGTTTATCTAATTTAATTATTGCTTTTACAGGGCAACCCTTAATACAAATATCACAATTATTGCAATCGCTTGAAGCGTAGTATGTTTTAGCAAAGAAAAAACGGCCTATAAAATAGTAAGGAATTGAAATAGGTGAAACAAGAACGTCTTGGATTAATTCACGCAATCCTTTAAAGTCACTTTTCCCGGAAAACACTCTTTTGGCAAAATCCGTTACTCTTTCTTTATTTTTTTCATGGAGGTATTTTACAGTTTTCTCATTTAACCCCGGATGTACAGAAATCCAATTAGAAGGTAAATCGACAGGATACATTGCTTTAATCGAAAATCCCTTAAGTTTGAGAATAAGTGCTGCTAAAAAAAACGCAATACCTGTTATGCCAGGCGTTATGTATTTACCTATAAGCATTCCGGCTCTTGTATTCATTAACAACACCTTGTTTTTCCCCTTTGGAAACCGCATAATAAAATGTAACATTACAGGTGGATAATTGAATCCATGTATTGGCGAAACAAATACAACCAATGAATCAGGATCAGGTTGTTCGATAATTCGTCTGTCAATCAGAGAAATATTGACTAATTCGTATTCAATATTGTTTTCTTTCGCAACATTTGATAACCACAGTGCAACATTCTTAGAATTGCCTGTCCCAGAAAAGTAATAGACTATAAGCTTTTGATATGCAATCATGTTTTTTTGTTTGCAAAAATATTGTCTTTGAATTTATTATCGCTTTTCCAAAGTTGCTAAAGTATCGCAGAGCCGAAATGTTCGTTAAGGCACATAGCTTATGTTGCCTAACGTTTGCTGCTAAAAAAGTGCTGGTGAGTTCGAAGCAGCCTGCCCGACTGCGTCATTCAGGCGGGCAATCTTGTCCCACGTTAAAAACGTTGCCAATATACTAAATAAAAACTTATATAACCATCTGCCCCAATGGATTTTAGCAGCTGTTATGGGCAGTTTTTTATTTTATTTCAATTATTCGTTCTTCAATATTTGTCTGATTCTCTGCTGAAACTTCTTTTGTTTCCACTGTGTATATTATCCACCCTGAACCATGGATTCTAGATGCTGTCCTTGTTTCATTTTTTAATGAAGGAAATTCTTCACGCTTAGGAAGTTTTGTTCCTAAAGAAGATGTCATCTTTGACAAGTAAGTATAAGCTGCATCAGTTAATTGAGTAGAATCAACAACTTGATTCATTCTTATTATAAAATTGTTGTCTTCAGGATTTATTTCGTCCAACCATAAAGTTAAATCTGCATCGAAAGGTTTTACACCGTATAAGTTAGGTCGTTGCATTTTTGTATTTATTTCCTCTCCTAATTTATATTTACCACCATGATAAGTGTAAAACTGTTGTATATCACTTATAGCAGATGTTTCAATAGCTTCTTTAGATGAATATAAATTTTCAATCTGCTGAATAATTTTATCCATGTTAGGAATGTTTTTAAATTCATCCTTTAGTGTTGAAGTAGCCTTTTTTATTTCTTTTATAATGTCCTGCCAATTTATAACTTCAATAAAAACACCTAGTTCATTCGTTTTTATAATCACTTTTATATCCTGACAAATTGATGACAATTTTTTAATTAACTCATTATCTGCATCTACAGAGTAGTTTCTATAAAACCATTCAATGATGTATGAATTTGCCGTTGAATCAATAATTGTGATTTCTACATCATATTTCCAAAATTCTCGTGAAGTTGTGTCGGTTCCTTTTATTTTATATTTTTCATTGGTTACAGCATATAATTGTTTTTCATTCTTATTCCAATATCCAACGACTTGGACTGTTGAATCTGTCATGTTAATCTGTCCAAAAGAATTAATCGTAGAAAAAAAGGTTATTAAGCCTATTAATGCAAATCTTTTCATATTTTCTTATTCGTTTAGTTTTCTGTAATTTAAATGTTCAGGTTGCAATGTCAAAATTGCGCATAACGTTTGCTGCTAAAAAAGCGCTGGTGAGTTCGAAGCAGCAATCTTGTCCCCCGCTAAAATAGTTGCCAATATACAAAAATAATCCTACCTAACAATCTGTTCCATTGTTCATTAGCAGCTGTTGGCGTTAGTTGTTTTAATTACCAAATCCACCGTGAACTCTAAATTTAATTTTTGATTTCTTGGTACTCAATTCAAGTGTTCCTCTAAAACTAGCTTCATCGCCAATTTCATCTTTATTGATAAGTTTCAATATTACATTTATTCCGTGTCCTTTCCATGCATCTTGGATTGAATCATTAATGCGTGGTCTGCTGTTAAATGGGTCGCTAAGTAAAACAATGTCTTTCCCATTTATACTAATAATTGCAGAATCCATTGTGTTTGTTAAGAATATGTAATTTTCAGGAATAACTTTAGCCGTATCATAAGTGAAACAACCACCCGCACCTATGAACTTTTCTGGAAATTGTTTAAATTTTTCAAGTTTGAATAAACTATCAAATTTCAGTTCTTCAAAATTGTTAGTATTTTCAGAAGTTTCTTTGTCAGTTTTCAAGGAATTCATCGAGTTCTTGTTGCTATTTATACAAGCAAAAAACATAAATAAAATAACGAGGATTCCTGCAAATTCTATTTTTTTCATTTCCTGTTTCTAATTGTATTTCAATAAATATAAGTATTTCTTTAAGTGTCAATTTATCCTACGAAGCGAATTCTTACAATTAACGCCAACGTTTGCTGCTAAAAAACGACGGGGAGTTCGAAGCAGCCTGCCCGACTGCGTCATTCAGGCGGGCAATCTTGTCCCACGTTAAAATAAATGCAATATAGTAAAATAAAACTTGTATAACTATCTGCCCCAATGGTTTTTAGCAGCTGTTATGCCTTGTTAATTTTTGTATCTTATTTTTCTAATCGTTGTATTCTTTAACTTGTCGTCAAGATATTCAGTTTTTTCAAGCCAATTGCCTTTATCATCGAACTTATAATCAAATTTTCTGGTTTCAATTATGTTTCCATCATAAGCGTAGTATGTCACGTCTATCCCCCAACCTTTAGCTCTTTTCTTGATAAGTGTTTTTATATTTAAAATATTTCCTTTACTGTCAAATAAGTATGTTTTATTAAAGGCTAAACTATCGTTAGCGTCAAAAACTTTTTCTACAACTTTCGTTTCATTTTCATAAGTGTATGTATTATAACCAAAATAATAACATTTCTGGGCAACTGTCTGCCAACCGTAATTCTTGGTTTTTTGAACACGACCTTTTTTATATTTAATTTTCGTCTTAGAGAATGTGGTCATTCCTGTCAACGATTTAATTTTTTTGATATTCCCTAATCCATATGAGATTGAATATTTCAATCCATGGTTAAATATCCAAGCAAATGCGAAAATTCCAACTTTTCTTGTTTTAGCAATAATGCTGTCATTACTACAAAATTCAATTCCTGATAGTCTGCCAAATCGGTAAGAATAATTAGATTTAGTATTTGTAGAAATAACAGACTTTAATCTGTTATTCTTAAAAATAGTCTGATATCTAATCGTGTCGTTTGTCGTTGTTTCAATGGATTCAATTTCTCCAAAAAGTGGAGGTTCAATAAAGGTATCAGAGGAGGATAATGGAAGTAATTGATATTTGAGCAAATAACGATTTATAATTTTTTCAGATGGCTGTGCAATTGATGTATGAATAACAAAAATCAGGAAAGAAAGAGTCAATATTTTTCGCATAGTCATTAATTGTCGTTTCAGCAATTTAATAAGGCATAACGTTCGCAAATTGGTTGTTTGGGAGCAAAGAACCGTTTCTTTATCCCCCGTTAATTATGAAACCAAAGTACGAAAAACTTTGGTTTCTGCATCTCTGCTCAAATACAATTAATTTGCTGTTACCCACAGTTTGTTAACTAGTCGACAAAGGTTTCTTTTATGATTAACTTAACCTTCGCAATCTCTTTTTCTGTAAGTTTATCAAGTGATTTCAAAACTCTTTGCTTGTCTATCGTTCTAATTTGGTCTAAAACTATCCAACCATTTTTCTGATTGTGTTTCACTTCAATTCTTGTCGGGTAGTTTTTCGACTGACTTGTCATTGGGGCAATTATAAGCGTCTGTAAATGCTTATTCATCTCGTCGGGTGAAATTATCACGCAAGGTCTCGTTTTCTTAATTTCACTGCCTATCGTGGGGTCAAGATTGACTAGCACGATGCTATATTGAGTTAACTCCATTCTTCGAAGTTTTCGTCTTCAAAAATGTCCGACATTAAATGCTTGTCGTCTTGATTCTCATGCATTTTCTTGAACGCCTTTTCCCAACCTTTTCGGGGATTAGCTTTCGGTTTAAGAATAATGTACCCTTTCTCAAGAATTAACTCAACGGTATCCTTGATATTGTATTTTTCAAGAAGGGTCTTGCTAAGCCTTATCCCTTTTGAATTTCCTATCTGTACAATTGAAATGTCCATAACTAAAATATTAAAATGTGACTACAAAGTTATTACATTTCTTTCGATTTAGCAAAAAATCTTTCGTGAAATCAAATTGTGGGTAACGTTTGCTGCTAAAAAGCGTTGGGGAGTTCGAAGCAGCCTGCCCGACTGCGTCATTCAGGCGGGCATTCTTGTCCCACGTTAAAGTGTTACCAATATACTAAATAAAAACTTATCTAACTATCTGACCCAATGGTTTTTAGCGGCTGTTAGCGTACGTTTATTTGTTTTCTATATGTCTTCCAAGTTTTTAAATTACCATTATCATAGTATGTATATGAATCAAAAATTTTAGTATTGTCCTCTTTGCGTTTCTGAATCGAACCAATTTCTCTCCCTTTTTCATAAAATGTCTTCATGACATAATTGCCATATTTATTGCCTTCTAGGGTTGTTAAAAGTTTGTTTTTATAGAATTCATTCCTGTATATCTCTATTGTGTCATTTTTTGAGTCTAAAGAATAATAATCAGGTTTAGACTTTGACTTAGAATAGTCAAATATTTTTGTTTTTTCATGCAATTTCAGTGTACCGAAAAACGTATAATGAATTTCTTTACTAAGTTGTTCTTTAGCATAGTCGTATTCAATGACCTTTTTGAGAGTGTCGTTTTTTCCATACTCTATTAATGATTTACAGAGATTATCTTTGTATTCATATACATTTCGATTAAGAATTGTATCGAATAACTTTTGTTCTATAATTTCCCTGATTTTTAAATTTGGATTCAGACGCCACATTAACGTTCTCCGAAAAATACATTTACGACCATCTGGGAAATATTGGTATTTTTCCCAAAAAGTAGTATCTCCCTCTTCAGAAATACTCAATTTGAGAATCAATGAATCCTCTGCATTGTAATTATACAATGTAAAACTTGGTTTTTCTTTATAGTCATCCTTTTCAAATTCTTTTCTTAACAAACCTTTATTATCGTATTCATATGACGTTTTTGTGGAAAAAGAATCAACGGTTTGACCATAATAATATGAATAGTATTTTTCAATTTTTGAAATTAGTTTATCAGATTCATATTCGTAAAAATATTCTGTCATACTGGATACTTGGGTATTATCAAAAAGAAATTCTGCAACTTTTTCTTTACAGCTTGTAACGGATACAATACCAATTAAAATCAAAAACTTTCTCATTATGAAATCTCCTTAAATGTACGCTAACGTTTGCCGCTAAGCACAGACAGGGAGTTAAAAACCGTTTCCTTGTCCCTCGTTAACAGCAATGCTAAGGTAGGAATTACTTTCTTATCTGCAAATCTGCCCTGATTGGGTTTGGCGGCTGTTAGCAATAGTTGCTATTTTATTCTCAAGTCGTCAGGGTTCTGTCTACAATCCCAAATAGAATGGACAATAATCTTTTCGTTGTCATATTCATAAAAGAGAATATAATCGTCAACGATTAGTCCACGAACAGATTCAATTTCTGTATTCAGGCCAACGTCGGGTTGTTTTAATAGGATTTTAAGTTCTTTATTTAACCTTTGGTATAGTTTAGCGGAATAAGTTCTACTCTTGTTTCTTTCGGCATAAAAATCAAGAATTCTGAAGAGTTTAATCTCGGCTCGATGAGACCAAATTATTTTGCGCTTAGCCATCTCGAAACTTTTTTATCAAGAAGTTCATGTTCAATATATAAACCTTGCTCAATCTCTTTCTTGGATTCAATGATTTCGTTTCTTTGTTCAACTGTCAAAGATATAACCTCTGTTTTGGTTTTAGATTCAAGAATAGTCTTCATAGCCTTGAGAAATGAAACGTCATTTATCTCGGTGATTCGATGAATCAAGACTTTCTTTAGTTCAATCGTTGTCATGGCTATTCCTTATTTTCTTACAAAGATACAAATATTTTGGAGTCAAGGAAAATGCCTGTTTTTTCGACAGGCAATGTTCGTTAAGGCACATAGCTTACAAAGTTAAAGGCACATGCTTAACGCTAACGTTTGCTGCTAAAAAGCGTTGGGGAGTTCGAAGCAGCAATCTTGTCCCACGGTAAAATAAATGTAATATACTAAAAACAAACTTATCTAACTATCTGTCCCAATGGATTTTAACAGTTGTTGGCAAACGTTTTTTATTTATTTCCTGTCAGTTCGTTAATTATAGTTTCAATTTGTTTATTTATATCCTCAATTTGAGTTCTGTAATTCTGAGTGTTTTCTTCAATTGCTTTGTAAATCAGATTACAACTTTCTACTCTAAATTCACAGTATTTTAATAGCTTTTTATTCCTTTCATGGACTGGGCTGGGTAAATTTAAAATATCGACTTCTTTAACGAGTTTAATGTTTTCATTCCAATAGTAAAGACTTCTAGTTTTTATTTCATGAAGGTATTTTTCATTTGGTGTATCTTCGGGCATTTTAAACATTTCAAGAGCCATTGATTCCCATGCAACAAACTCTTTCATTCTAGCATCATATTTTGTAAATTCATATGGAGTAATATTCTTATAAACTAATGTTGATGTAAATAAAATAACAGCAGATAGAATTGCGATAAGAGTGTATTTTAATTTTAGGTTTTCATTTTCTTTTAAACTTGGAACAAATGAATAGCCAATTATAATACCCGAAATAAGACCTCCAATATGCGCCGCATTGTCAATCCCTCCCTTAAGTCCATTAAGTAAGTTATACCCAACAAATATTGCAATACTTGTCAATAAAGCTTTTCGGGCTGATTTCTCTATAAGGTTTGTTGTTAACATGGCTAGAAAAACTCCATACATTCCAAATATTGCACCTGAAGCTCCTGCGCTAATGGTTAAATCGTGCCACCATAAACTTGTGACACTAGCTGCAATCCCTGTCAGTAAATAGGTGGTTAAAAACCTAGTTTTCCCTAAATGTGGCTCTAATAGCAAACCAATATACAGCAGAGCATACATGTTCATTAAAAGATGGAAAATACCTATATGAAGGAAGCAGCATGTAAATAAACGCCACCATTCGCCCTCTAATGTTACAGGTCGAAAGTTTGCTCCCCAACTTATTAAACTTTCATTGTCTGGCAGAAAAATATTAACGCCCCTTACAGCCATTAAAATAAAAATAGCAATGTTTAGATTTATTAAAATTGGAGTAATAAAATAACCTTGAGTTGGTTTAAAAATTGAAAGAAATCCTGTGAGTTTTTCTTTTGTAGTTGGTGGTGCTTGATTTAAAATATCTTCTTCTTTTGAAACATAACTTGGTTTTAACTCTTCGTATTTTTGGGCTAACTCTTCTTCTGAGTACACATTCCTATTTTCATTGAAAGAAGTTATGAATTTCGTAATATTCTCTTTGTTCTTTCCCCAATCCGCCATTTGACTTCCTGTACATTCACTTTTCATAATGGCAGTTCTGTCAATTATCTTGACTTTCACTTCCTCGCTAAATGAACTCATTGAAAATTTAGTGTAAGCGATAAATCCATTCTCGCTAATTAAACCAACATTCCAATCAAGTTTCTTTGCAGTTTCTAAAGCAATAATTAGAAATTGTTCGTGTGAAAGATTTTCAAGTGAAATTTCTTGAATATGTTTCGGGGAAAATCCAAATGCCATAAATTATTATTTTCGGTTAATAGTTTGTTTAGTCGTCATAAAATGTTTGCCAACGTTTGCCGCTAAGCACAGACAGGGAGTTAAAAACTGTTTCCTTGTCCCTCGTTAACAGCAATGCTAAGGTAGGAAAAACTTTCTTATCTGCAAATCAAGCCCTGATTGGGTTTAGCGGCTGTTGTAACCAGTTGTTTTTTATCTTAGTAGGGTTTCAATTTCTTGCTTTAATTTCGGCAGATGTCTTACAACTGTTCCCCATATAATCTCATTGTCAATTTTATCATAGCCGTGAATTACACGATTACGCATATTTACAATTTGCTTTTTACTGGAAATGTTAATTGTCGAGTCAATCTTTTCAATGCGGTTCATTGCTTCGCCAATTATTTCAAATTCTCTTTCAACTGCTCTACGAAGCATTTTATCCTCAATGTAGGCATTGAAATCTCTTTTATCTCCAAGATAATTCTCAATCGATTCAATTGATTCTTTAATATCGTATAGAAACTTTTTTATCTCAAGCTTCATATAATGGAGTCTTGGTAAGATTAATTGATTCAATAAAATATGGGTTTCCCAATGATTTATCTGTAACTAAGTCAACTGGTCGTTTGAATATTTTTTCTAGTTTTTCAATTAATTCAAAATATGTATCAGCATAATCTCCGTAATCCATTGGATTGAAAGAAATCAATAAATCGATATCGCTTTTGTCATTGAATTCTTCTGTGCAAACAGAGCCAAATGCATATAAGGATTTGACATTGTATTTTAAACACAATGCATTTACCTTTTCAATATTATCTACAACTATCCTGTGCATCTCTCATTATTTTGTATAACAAAAATAATCTTTTTATGGCTGAAAAGCAAGTCGTCTCGTCTACAATTGGTTACAACGTTTCCGTGGTTGGAAATGTTGGGGAGTTAAGAACCGAACATCTGTCCCACGGTAAACTTTTACTAAAGTACTAAAAACCTGCTTATCCGCGCATCAGCCCCAATATTTTTAACCACGTGTTATAGCCCGTTTATTTTTTCTATCTGGTCTCTTATTTCATTTTCAAAATGAGGATTATTCATTATCCAGTCATTGATTTCATTGTCATTAATGTTTATCAGATATGATTGTCCTCCACCATGATATTCACTAAATGGATAAAACATGATATAATTATTTGTCTTATCTGTATAATATATTGTCCAGCCAGTTGAGTCATTCCCAACTTTTTCTAGATTCTCAAGATTCAATGAATTCGCTTCGAAAACATCATGATTCTTATATTTCATTGTTTCCATCTACAACTCTAAATAATTATCCAACAAATAATAACAATTGTCACTAGTCCAACAATTCCATTAACGAACCTATGTCCTGTCTGGTCAAAATAGTCTTCAGATTTCTTCGAGCCATTAATGTATTCATCAAACGTGAATTTCTTTTTGTTTAACAAGGTTCTCCACGTTGTTCCATATACATATCTAACACAACCTCCCACAAAATTGAATATTATACTTCCAAAAAAATTCATAAATGTTTCCTTTTAAAATCAAACGTTCCAAAGCGCATCATTAAATGGGCTATAACGTTTCCGTGGTTTGGCACGCTGGGGGGTTAGCAGCAGCGTCCTTATCCCACGTTAAACTTTTACTAAAGTACTAAAAACTTGCTTATCTGCATATCAGCCCCAGTGGGTTAAACCACGTGTTGGCGTTAGTGCTTTTTTTTAAATTTTCGATTAGTGTTTAGTTATTTAATTTTAACTATCCATGCATCCCCATTACCGGCGGATTCAGATTTAGTAAATCCTGCAATTACAAATCCATTATCAAGAGTTCTGGTTAATGATAAAATAACATCATTCTTTTTACCTCCTAAGTTCATATCCCATTCTTTATTTCCAGAATAATCAATTCCAACTAACCAACCATCAAAACCTCCCTTGCCTTTATTCCCTGTCCAACCAGTTAGTATATATTTGTTCTTTGTTATTTCTATTATTCCGGATGGATAATCATTTTGTTTTGTTCCAATTGTTTTTTCCCAAATTAAGTTTCCACTCAGATCTACTTTTAATAGTTTTAAATCATCTTTTTGATTCTTCTCACTACCAAGTATAAGTAAATTATTATCTGACAATAAAAGACTTTTTATCCATAAGTTAAATTTACATGAGTTAAAGAAAAATTCATTTACAGCCTTTCCGTCACTACGGAATTCTTTCATAAAAACTTTATTTGTATTTTTTACACTGTAGTTTCCTATAGCATATATGTTTCCATGTTCGGTTGTAATAATATCACCTACCCATTCAGTTGTGTCTTTCTTATAATAATTTCCCCAAATAATTTTTCCAGTTATGTCAAATTTTGCCAGAAGTAAGTTTGTTTCACCCGCGCTGCATCTACCTGCTAAAACTAATTCATTTGAGAGTGTTGTTTTCAGAACATTACCATCATTTAATCCATAATCTCCATATGTCCATTCCCATATCATTTTTCCATTCCGGTCAATTCTAAGCACCCATATTTTTTTTATCCCAAATTTTCCTGTATAGCCAGAAATAACAAAACTGCTATCGGCCATTTGTACTATCGACTCGCCGCTATTACAACCTTTATCATAATTTTGATTTTTAAATTCTGACTCCCAAATAACATTACCTTTATTGTCTAATTTAATGACTAGTAATTCCGAATCAAATATAGCTTTCTCTTTACAGCCAGTAATAACAAAACAACTATCATAAGTTTGAATTATTGAATTTGCAGAATAAAAAAAGTCTTTTTTGCCAATTTTCTTTTCCCATTGTATCTCAACTTGAGAAAAACAGATATTATAAGAAAAGAATAGCAATAGACTTAAAACTTTATAAAAATTCATAATAGATAATTTTAAATTATATGTAATATCATCATAGCATTGACGCCAACGCCTGCCGCTAAAACCAGACAGGGAGTTAAAAACCGTTTCCTTGTCCCGCGTTAACGGCTAAGCTAAGTTAGGAAAAACTTTCTTATCTGCAAATCAAGCCCTGATTGGGTTTAGCGGCTGTTGGCGTTAGTTATTAGTTTTCTTGGCTTTTGATAATTAATTTCATGATATTTATAGATTAGAGATTTTTGCTACTATTTCTGTATTCGAACAGTTTTAAAATTATAAATCATTGAATCAGACATATTAATCATTCTGAAATCATTTTCGTCCACTATTCTGTTGTTTTTAACTGTTTTGACAAATATTTTATCTGAATAGAAATGAATTATAACACTCTTCCCGTTATCAATTGATAAAAAACTTGTTCTATTTTGAGCATAAAGAATGCCTATGCTCCAAAAAATTATAATATTTGTAAATAGCCATATAATATTTACCTTAATAAATTTCAGAATTGAAATATTACTATTTACAAAATCACTTGATAATTCGAGTTCTGCATAAATTAATAATAATAGAAATAACAGTCCTAGTGAGAAATAAAATACTACACTTTTAACAGACTCGGTAGAAAAAAAGTAAACTAAAAAAGGTAATAGTAATGGAATCAAAGCGCTTACACAACAAAGCCAAACAAATCTTAATGCTCTTCTTTTTTGTATTCTTTTTATTTCTAGACGTAAATTATCAGCATATTCATTTAATAAATAAATAATAAAGTAAGTTAATAAAAGAATTATAATAACTAGAATAAAGTATCCTATTGATTCAAACAAATTGACTCTCAAATAACATCTAGGAATATTGAAAAATGATAAATATCCTGATTCACATGATAACGCTAATAAATATGCTGTTACCGAAAAGTATCCTATTAGAATAGTCTCAGATAGAGATAATTTAATATTATTCATAGTTTTATTTTTTCAGTAATTATCAAAGTTTGGAACTATCAAAATAATTAACGCCAACGTTTGCTGCTAAAAACCGTTGGGGAGTTCGAAGCAGCAATCTTGTCCCACGGTAATAATTTACCAAATATACTAAAAACAAACTTATCTAACTATCTGCCCCAATGATTTTTAGCAGCTGTTAGGCAATGTAATTCTCAAGAGCAATTCCAATACCCTTTTAATTTTCCACATTTGGTACATTGAAAAGCATAATATTGAACATCAATCCAACACTTATCTCTTTCATTATCCTCTAATTCACATTCCTCCCAAAGATGGTTGTAATTTTCATCTGTCATTTCTAGGAAGAGTTTTTTTCCATTCATATCAGGACTGTTATTTGTAAAATCTAAGGGTTCCCAAATCCCAATAAAGTTCATAAAATCATCACAATGTAGTTTCCAATTATCGCCTTGAATATTTGAATAATTAGGTGTAATTAATAGTTTGCTAATGCTTTCTGAACTTACATATTTATTAATATTTATTTCTTCCGCAATATGAATTGGAAGGTTTTCATATGTTACAAATCCTTTTTCAGTATCATGAGTAAAATAAAATTCCATTCGTAGAAGACAATCTAAACAACATTTCTTTATTTCTCTATCGGGATAAAGAAAAAACTTTGTTTTAGATTCTTTACATATTGGACATAAATCTTTACCGTACTGGAAATTCATCAAGTCAGCAATAGGGGCTTTAAAATATCCCTTGTAAAATATTTCTTTTTTTAAATTTCCCTTCACAATGTTTCTAGCCATGCTATATTATATTGCCTAACATTTGTATAAACGCAGCTCAATAGCTCCCGATTGCGTTTATTTCTGCTTTATGTATACGTTTCAACCTTTCTGCATAAAATTATACTTCTGTAAGGTAATATCCAAGGGATTCCGCATCTTTTTACTGTTAGCCCCTCCACATGGGTGTATATCTCAGCGGTCTTCGATGAGGAGTGGCCGAGCAAGCTCCGGATGTAGCGCAAGTCAACCCCGCTCTCGAGCAGATGTGTTGCGAAGGGGTGCAGCCAGACCTATTGCTATGAAAAGTTGCTTATTATCCAGATGCAGGGTTACATGTAGGGGTATTCCGTTAACACGCATTAACGACCTCGTCCAATTTACATGCTCTCACTTTCTGCTTACAACTCCTAACTTCTGTCTTCCAACTTCCAACTTCCAACTTCTTACTTACTCAGCTCCTCAAGGATATAGCCAACGGTAGGAATGCTAGTGATTCGTAGGTTAGGATCGTTTTTTAGGTATTTACGCAGCTTGGAGATAAACACATCGAGGCTACGACCCGTGAAGTAATCGGAATTGCCCCAAATCTCCAGCATCAGCTCCTCACGCTTTACCAGTCGCCCTTTAGATTTACAAAGGATTTTAAGAATATTCGCCTCCTTAATGGTGAGCCTTATCGTGCTGTCGTTAAGGGCTAACGCCTGCTTCTCGCAGTCAAATAGATAACAGCCAATGCCTATCACCTCCTTCGATTCAGCTGTTTTTGAATCTAGCTCCCGGCTGATTCGGCTCATAATCGCCCTAATCCGGTAAAGCAGCTCCTCCTCATCGAATGGCTTGGTGATATAATCGTCAACCCCAAAGGCGAAGCCTTTAATCTTATCCTCCTTCATGGAGCGGGCAGAAAGGATAATGATGGGAACTCTCGCGTTTATCTCCTTGATTTTCTCAATCAGGGTAAACCCATCCATATTGGGCAGCATGATATCTACAATGCATAATTCGTAAGGGGCCATCTGGAATCCCTTTAACCCTGCGAGACCATCGTTATACAGCTTTACGTCAAAGCCCTGCGATTCGAGGTAGTCAACCAGAAGGAATCCAAGGTTTACATCATCCTCAACGAGAAGAATGCGAAGCTTGCTTGTATTTGGTTTGATGGTATTGTTCTGGGACATAATATTTTGTGTTGCTGTGTTCTGTGTTTTGCGTTTTGTGCTGCTGTGTTGCAGACTCCTAACTTCTGACTCCCGACTCCTCACCTCTCATCTCTCACTTCTCACAATCTCAATAATAAAAGTACTCCCCTTCCCCTTAGCGCTCGAAACGGATATCCTCCCTCCTAGCCTTTCAACAATAGTTTTAACGTGGAATAGCCCTAGTCCAAACCCTTTGACGTTGTGAGTATCGCCCTGTGGAATGCGATAAAACTTTTCGAATATATTCTGTAGATGTTCGGCTGAGATACCCACCCCATTATCAACAATTTCAACGATCAGGTTATTGGGTTTTGATTTAATATGAATATCTATCCGTGGGGGTTTATCGCAGTATTTAAGGGCATTATCGATTAGATTACCAATGGCGATATGGAGCTGATCGATATTGCTTCTGAGGGTAAAGTCATCGCCCGATTTGAGAATCGAAACCGATCCTTTTTTTTCATCTATCTGAGGTTGAAACGATTCAACAACATCCTCAACCACCTTGGCCAAATCGACGGTTTCGAGGCTAGTTGGTAGAATGGCATCGCTCTGCGATGTTTTGAGCAGCAGCTCAACCCTCTCTTTCAGCCGTTGGTGCTCATCCCTGATAATCCCTGAATAGGACATCAGCTTAGCATCGTTTTCGATTAGCCTATGCTTTGTAATCATGCTATTGGCAAAGCCAATATTGGTGAGAGGGGTATTGAATTCGTGGGTCATATTGTTGATAAAATCACGAACATGATCCGTAAGCTGCTTCTCCTTTCGGTAGAATCTATATATCAATAAAAATGAGACTGTTACAAGAACTACGAGTATAATAGAGGTAATGAATATGGTTCCAACTTGTGCTAAAATAAAATCTCGCTTCTTTGGGAAGTTAATCTTCAGCTCGTACCCCTTTTGCTCAATCTTATGGGCTAAATTGGTAGTGATATAGCATCCACGGGTAATCTTCTCCTTATCGATAGCCAAATCGATAATATCGTAATTGAAGTCGAGGTTAATGCCATAGAAGTTTAGGTCGCTTTTAATGATAGAGTCGATGTTTGCAGCCTGTTTAAGGGTAACGGTTAAAAGCCTACACGATGAGCAACGTTTTTGCTTGGTACAATTCTTATACTTTTCGAGGTTATTTTCGATTCGGTTAAGCGCCATCCCTACGCTACGGCTAAACTGAGCCTCCTGTAGCTTTGCCTCCTTAAGAATCCAATTTACTTGAATTCCTACCAATGCGATTAAGCAAACCATTGTGGTGATTAGCAGGAGTAGTTGAAATTTCGATCGATTCATGGTACAAAAATAGTAATGATTTGTTTAATTATCAGAAATTTAACATTTCTATAACATGAATTAACCAGCGTATAACGTAACCCAATTGCAAATAAGAATAACTTTGTTGCCAGAAAACTAATAAAACTCAATAAAAATGAAAAGAAGAATTTTAGTTATCGCTGCAAGCGTTGTTGTTCTTGCGCTTATCGTTGTGGTTGGAATTTCTGCTCAAAACGGTAAAGCTATTGCAACGGAGCAAACCGATGGAAATGTTCCTGAAAGCTGCAAGGGTTGCCCAAGCGCATCAACCTGCTTAGATGCAACTGCCCCAGCGAATACCACTGCAAGCGCATGCCAATCAGCATGTACTCACGATAAAGCCAAGTGCGATAAAGAGAAGTGCGCAAAATGTGATAAAAAAGAAGCATGCGCGAAATCAGCTGCTTGCGCTACAAAGGAGTGTCCTCACAATTCAGCCGCAGGTTGCACAAAATCAGCTGACTGTAAAAAAGATTGTAAAAAGAAATCGAATTAGTTAGGTTTCATTGATTACCTTTACTCCCCCAGCGTTTACATTTTGCTGGGGTTTTTTATTTAAAAATACATTACTGACCGACTAAAATTTTATATTATTCATGAAATACTTGGTATTACTGCATTCAATGTATAGGTCGCCCCTGCCTACCCTGCCTACCGGCAGGCAGGCGGCAGGCAGGCCTAATGGGGCTTGAATTTGGTTTTACTCTAATTACTACAAATAGGTCATCGCTATGCGACTATAGAAAAGCAGCATCGCTGCGATCTATTTGTAGAATAGACGATTTTATTTTAGCTAGAAGCAGCATCGCTGCGATCTATTGAATTTAGGTTTTTTTCTCGGTTAATAATGTTAAAAATAGTATGAAGAAAATCAAAATCAATCCCTACAGGCTATTCTTTCAGCTGGCTATCATCGGGCTACTCGTTTACATGGGCATTCGTTTTTACACCGACAAAAACTATTCCCCCGACTTTGAAACATACTGTCCCCTAGGGGGGATTCAAGCGCTATCGAGCTACTTTGTAAATAATTCCCTAGCCTGCTCAATGACCAGCGTACAGATTGTAATGGGGCTTACATTAATAGCAGTAATCGTTTTGGTTAGTAAGCTATTCTGCTCCTTTATCTGCCCAATCGGAACCATCTCGGAGTGGATTGGCCGATTAGGTGAAAAACTTAAAATGTGTTATACAATTACAGGAATAGCCGATAAGGGGTTACGCTCCCTAAAGTACATAATTCTATTCATCACCTTTTACTTTTCGATTACATCAAGCGAACTTTTCTGCAAAAAATTCGATCCTTACTATGCTACCACATCGGGGTTCGATTCGGATGTATCCATTATCATGGCAATTACCGCCATTGCCCTTGTAATTCTCGGTTCTTTCTATATCAGGCTATTTTGGTGTAAGTACATCTGTCCGTTGGGGGCGTTATCGAATATATTTAGGTTTTTTATTCTTTTCATAGGGCTAACAGGGTTATACGCAACCCTCACCTATTCGGGGATAGATATCAGCTTTGTTTGGCTACTTGCACTACTCAGCATTACAGCTTACCTCCTCGAACTGCTAAGCATCGATGGTAAGGTTTTTCCGTTACTCAAGATAACTAGAAATACCGCAACCTGCACAAGCTGTCAGCTATGCAGCAGGATTTGCCCACAGGCCATTGATGTAGCGTCTCAGAGAACAGTTAAGCATGTTGACTGTAATATGTGCGGCGACTGCCTTCACGTATGCCCCGAAAAGGACACCCTGGCCATTAACCGAAAAGGGAAGAAATGGCTTCCTGCTTTTATTCTAGCAATACTAATAACCATTGGAATTATCATCGGAAAATCGTTTGAAGTTCCAACCATTTCGCAGTATTGGGGAGATATAAAAGCCAAACATCGGATGAGCATCTACGAGCAGTCAGGGTTAAAGAATATCAAGTGTTTTGGTAGCTCATCGAGCTTTGCCAACAAGATGCGAAGGGTGAAAGGGGTAACCGGTGTTTCAACCTATGTTGCTACTCATACCGTAAAGATTTGGTTTAACCCTAGCGAAATTGATACCCTTGGCATACAAGAATCAATTTTTGTTCCTGTTAAAGTTGCCATTAAAAAAGGATTAACCGAGGCTGATAGCGTTAGCGTTTTCAGCTTAAAGGTTGACAATTTCTTCGACCCCTACGATACGAACTACCTAACCATGCTTCTAAAGCAGAATCGAATGGTATTAGGGTTTACCTCCGAATTCGATTGCCCTGTAAGGGTTACCGTTTACACGTTAAACGATTCATCTATCTCAGAAGAATCCATCAAAAATTTGGTTGAGCAGAAACAGGTTGAAAAAACCTACTCGGATAATGCAACCCAAATTATAGATTTACGCTACAGGGTGGTTAGAATAGAGAGGGCTTCACATTCAATTAGCGGGTTGGAGTACAATAGAACAATGAAGTAGAGTTAGGTGTGGGTTGTCGGTTGTGGGTTCGAACTATAATGATCGGTTAAAAGGTTACCGATTATTCGACCTCCATCTATTCGCCGTAAATGAGTTATTGGAAGGGTTTACATCAATTCCATGCTCATCGAGAAGTTCGACCTTAATGATTTTCTTGTAAATAAATTTTTCTATAGTGAAACTAGTCTCCCTATTCTTCCATACCTCTGCTGAATGATGAACGATTTCAGTCACTCCATCCTCGTAGAATACTTTAAGGTTAATTGGGGCAGGGTAATTGCCTAGCCGTTCTATTTTAATAAAGTATTTTTCATTTCTTTCAGCAATCTCCACTCCCATATCCACGTAGCCAAACTCAAATACCCATGGTTTAATGAACCAATTAATATCCCTCCCCGATACGTTTGAAATCGTATTCAATAAGTCGTAAGGCAGAGGGTGTTTACCGCTCCATCGGGTAATAAATTCCTGAATGGATTTATTAAATACCTCGTCACCCAGAACATCCTTCAAGAATAGGAAGAATAAGGCTGCTTTAGGGTACGATAGATAATCGTAAACGGGACGGCGTAACACGCTTGAATTGGTAAAAATGGGTAAATCGAGGGTAGTTCCCATATCGGGCTGATACTCCTCAACAAAGCATACTCTTTCGTAGTTTGCATCCAGCTCCTTAACAAAATAGTAGGTTGCTAGAGAGGTTAACCCCTCGTCCATCCAGGCATACTTAACTTCATTAAAACCACAATAGAAGGGAAAATAGGAATGGAATAGCTCGTGCGCCGTAAGGTCGATAAGGCTATGAACATCCTCTATTGATCGGTTATTGGCCATCATCGGGTATTCCATTTCGCTTAACCCGTTAAAAATAGTGAATTTGGGAAAAGGGAAGGGAAAAGCAGGAAAGCTATTAGTCATCAAATCGATTGATTTTCGACCGATTGATATGACATTAGAAAACTCCTTCGAATCTTTATTGTAGGCCACATCAAGCAAAACCTTCCTACCGGTTTGCTTATCGGCTATTATGGAAACTGCATCCCAAAGGTAATGGTTGCTTGTACCGAAGGCAAAGTCGTTAACGTTTTCGGCCATAAAATGCCATTTATTGAAATCATTGGATTTTGTAATACCCCCTTTTTGCAAATCCGTAGTGTCAACAATATGCATTATAACGTTTGACTGGGATACCGCTTTAAATCTATTTGAATATTTTTCGCTTAAAACTTCATTTGGATTTGTTAGCGTTCCCGTAGCCCATACCAGATAACCCTTAGGCATCGATATGGTAACATCAAACAAACCAAAATCGTTATAAAATTCCTGCTCATTGGTGTATTTGTAGTAGTTCCAGCCATCAATATCATCGTAAACGGCTATTCGTGGAAAAAAATAGGCAACAAAAAAACTTGTAGAATCGACTAATCCTGTTCGTATGTGCGAGTTCCGATTCAACGTATAATGCCAATGAATTGTGATCGAAACCTGCTTATCGGGTAGCAAAAAGGATTTAAGGCTTAGCTTAAGTAGCGTATGCTCGGTGTAAAGCTGATCGGCCATTTGCTTAGCATCCATTTCATGGTCGTTTACTGCAAATTTGTCGATAGCCACGCCATCCGATTCATCGGTAGGATCAATATCTGAATCCCGCATATTCCCCTTTTTGTACATATTAGGGAATAAATGAAAGATGAGATGT
Organism: Bacteroidales bacterium; assembly: GCA_003818205.1. Classification (GTDB taxonomy): domain Bacteria; phylum Bacteroidota; class Bacteroidia; order Bacteroidales; family Tenuifilaceae; genus UBA8529. The sequence goes on along the minus strand of RPRQ01000052.1, from coordinate 1,711 downwards.
TTAAGCGTATCGGGGCTATTGTTGGTGTAGGTTATTGTTTCTTTACCTGAAATCAAAAGGGTTTTGGGATCGAGAGCAACATCTATCCTGTAATCGGCTCGATTTTGCCAATAAACAATCCCGGGTTTACCATCGTTTGAACGAGTTCTCTTGGCAAAAGCTTTTTGAATATTTATGGGAGTAAAAATATCGGTTGATTGTGATATACAATTAATTGAAATAGTTAATATTATAACCACCAAAGCTGAGCGGCTTAAAAACCTCATAATTATTCTCATGAAATATGTTCCTAATGCAATCGAAAGATAAATAAAAAAATTGTAACTATTCAGCGGTTGTAAAGAAAGAAAAAAATAACCACAGAGACACGGACCTGCTGATAGGCAGTTCGGTATCTGTGGTGAATAGTACAAAAAATTGAATGATAGCTGAACCTATTAAGATTAGTGAGGAATATTAGCGAAATAAAGGCTTTGCTATTGTAAACTGAAACAATTCAGCTCGTATAGCCTGAACGCTTTGGCCGCAATAGCAAATTTCCAATCTAATGGGTTAACTTTGCTACACAAGAAAAATTGCATTAAGCATGTCATCCCGAACTCAAATAAATCAATCCGAAAAAATGGGGTTACACCCACGCAACCCCCATCGTTTTGGATATAATTTTCAGGAATTGATATTTTGCTGTAAAGGGCTGAAGCCATTCGTATTCATCAATCAATACGGAAACGAATCGATTGATTTTGCTAACCCTGCTGCTGTTAAAGCGCTAAACAAAGCGTTATTGATTCAATTCTATGAAATTAAGCATTGGGATATTCCGGCTAATTATCTTTGTCCTCCAATCCCAGGTCGTGCCGATTATATTCATCACATCGCCGATCTTCTCGCGTCCGACAATGAAGGGGTCATACCTCGGGGTGAAAGTATTGTTGGGCTAGATATCGGCCTAGGAGCCAATTGCGTTTATCCTATTATTGGGGTAAAAGAGTATGGTTGGCGTTTTGTGGGATCGGATATTGACAAAAAGGCAATTGATTCTGCCCAAAGAATTGTTGATTCAAACCCAATTCTTACCAATCGTGTTGAGATTCGATTACAGCAATCATCTGACAATATTTTCAGAAATATAGTTCGACCTGATGAGAAGTACGCCTTTACAGTATGCAACCCACCCTTTCACGCATCAGCCCAAGAGGCTGCTGAAAAAAGTAATCGGAAGCTAGTTAACCTTGGCTTACGAAAAGGGGATAAGGTCATCCTAAACTTTGGTGGAATGAGCAATGAGCTTTGGTATAAAGGGGGTGAGGAAGCTTTTCTTCAAAAGATGATAGTACAAAGCGCTGAAATTCCTAAACAATGCTTTTGGTTCACATCACTGGTCTCGAAAAGTGCAACTTTACCCCCAGTTTATAAAGCCCTTAAGACTTCTAATGCCCTTGAGATACAAACCATTAAAATGGCTCAAGGGCAAAAGGTTAGCCGGTTTGTTGCTTGGACGTTTTTAACGGATCAAGAGCAAAAGGAATGGCAAGATAAAAGGTGGAAATAGTTCCAACCATTTCTTTTTATCTAACTATTCACCACAGAGAAACAGCCCGTCCCGATGTATCGGGAGAGGGCACAGAGTTTCACAGAGAAAATATTTATTTTTTTCGTGTTAATGATTCTTTTGCATTTTCATACTCAGTCTGTTTTTATAATTGCTTCT
>RPRQ01000051.1 GCA_003818205.1 Bacteroidales bacterium | reverse complement strand
TCTTCTTTATCTTGACTCCGCCTTAAAAGGCGGAGTTATTGATTTTTGGTTTAAAAAATACTGTAACTATCATATTATGAGATTTTAACGAAGCGCAAAACTGCTTAATCTATATAATGTATATTCTCTGTGTTCTCTCCCGATACATCGGGACGGGTTGTGTCTCCGTGGTTTATATTTCATTTCATAGTATTGCTGAATAGTTACAAAAAAATTAGTAGAAAAACTTGTAACGAAAACACCTTATTAAGCGTCTTCTAAATAATAAAAATAAAATATCTAATTATGATAATAAATATTCTAAAACACAGTCTGCGTGCATTAAACCGTCAAAAAGGGTACGTACTTATTAATATAATTGGACTATCGATTGGAATTGCCTGTAGCTTGGTGATTACTCTTTTTATTGCGCATGAACTTAGCTACGACCAGTTTAATGAGAAGAAGGATAGGATATTTCAGCTAGTTCTCAACGGTAAAATTGGCGGTCAGGAGATGAATACGAATAGCACCTGTGCTCCCATTGGGCCAACAATGCTCAAAGAGTTCCCAGAGGTTGAAAATATAGCTAGAATGAATATTTGGGGTGAGACTATAATAAAGAACAACGAGCAAAGCTTTACCGAAAATGCTTTCATTGAGGCCGATTCAACCTTTTTTAATATTTTCACGGTTACGCTGATTAGCGGCGATATGAGAACTGCTCTAAATGCTCCCCATAAATTGGTTCTTTCTAAAACAGCAGCAAGTAAGGTTTTTGGCAAGGAGAATCCGATAGGAAAGGCTTTAAAGGTTGGGACGGACTCTGTTTTTTATACCGTTTCGGGTGTAATGGAGGATTTACCTAAGACCTCGCACTTTGATGCTAATATGATAGGTTCGTTTGTTACAAATGATCGGGCTAACGACTCCCAATGGACCTCAAACAGCTTTGGAACATACATCTTACTAAAACCCAATTCAGACCCTAAGGTGGTTGATGCAAAAATCATTGAGTTGATCAAAAAGTATGTTGGAGCAGAAATTCAAAAATACCTAGGGATTACACTCGAAGATTTTTTCTCGAAAGGGAATAAGTATCGAATGTATTTACAGCCTTTAACGGCAATACATTTGAATCCAGAGGTTGGGCAAGAGTCCAAGGCTCCTAACGATCCTAAGTACCTAATTATCTTTGGAAGCATTGCCTTCCTGATAATCATCATTGCATCAATAAATTTCATGAATCTTTCTACTGCACAGGCATCAAGAAGAGCAAAAGAGGTTGGAATTAAAAAGGTTAGCGGATCGTCTAGAGGGATGCTCATTTGGCAGTTTATTTCGGAGTCAATTATACTAACCTTTGTTTCACTCATTGTGGCTGTGATAATCATTAAGCTGTCATTACCTTTTTTCAATAATTTACTTCATGCCAACCTTGAACTCAATTTTTTTGATAGCTGGGTAAGTATCCCTTCGTTAATTCTGCTTTCCATTTTCGTAGGTTTACTTGCAGGTAGCTATCCGGCATTCTACCTATCATCGTTTAGCCCTTACGCTGTTCTTAAAGGAACACTGAGGAATAGCATGAAAAATGGTAAGCTTCGAAGCGTTTTGGTGATATTACAATTTACAATCTCCATTATTCTGATTATAGGCTCAACTATAATGTTTCACCAGATAAACTACATGGTAAACAAAGACTTAGGGTTCAATAAAGAGCAGCTCGTTGTGATTCGACGTGCTGAGGTGATTGGCAATAAGGTAAATGCTTTTAAAGAGGCCATAATGAAAATTCCTGGTGTGGTTAATGTTGCAGCATCTACCGCTGTGCCAGGTCATAGCAATAACCACAATGGTTATATGATGGAGGGTAGAGGGGGCGAGACATATCTGCTTCAGACTGCTTGGGTTGATTACGACTTCTTCGAAACGTATGGCATGAAGATAAATTCAGGAAGGAATTTTGATGAGGCGCATACCACCGATAAGGATGTTTGCTTGATCAATGAGAGGGCAGTTAAGCAGTTTAGCATTACCTCACCGCTAACAACTAGGATAATAAATCCCAGCGATGACCCAAGTAAACCCGATTTTTTACCTATTATAGGAGTCATAAATGATTTTCATTTTGAATCGCTACGCTCTGAGATTAGCCCATATATTTTTAAGTTCAAGAATAAGGGTTCAAATTGGGGTTATATCAGCATTCGAGTGTCTTCAGGCTCATCTGGGGGTGTTTTAAAAGAGATTGAAAAGGTGTGGAAGGAGTTCACTTCAAATGACCCTATGCAATACTTCTTTATGGATAACGACTTTGATAGGCTTTACACAGAGGAAAAGCAAAGCGCCAACCTTTCTGTGCTATTTACCTTTTTAGCAATTCTTATCGCATCGTTGGGTTTGTTTGGCCTTACCTCGTTCACCGTTGAACAGCGTACTAAGGAGATGGGCGTTAGGAAAGCGATGGGTGCAACGGTTTCAAGTTTGTTTATTTTGATTTCTAGAGAAATAATTCTTCTTGTATGTATATCAACGCTAATTGCATGGCCAATTGTCTATTTTATTTCTAAGAATTGGTTGCAGAACTACCATTACAGGATTAGTCTTCCGCTGTTCGATTTTCTTCTAGGATTTATAATTGCTATAATCATTGCTATTATTACCATAAGCTATCGAACAATAAAATCAGCAATGCTTAACCCTTCGGAGTCGTTACGGTACGAGTAATACCTGATAAAATCTGATAAGTAAGGTGTAGGTTAGGTGTATTTTAGTATTGTGCTAATGAACTCATCGGACTTGAAAGGCTTTGATATTATTGAATCGAATATTATTTGTTGTTCGATGTCTTTACTCTGGATAAATGCTGAAACGGCTATTATGGGTAAATCGGGTCTAAATGATTTAATCAGCTTGGTGGCCTCGTAGCCGTTCATCCCGGGTAGTTTTATATCCATGAGGACGAGGTTTATTGATTCGTCCTGTTGGCAATACATAATGGCCTCGTTCCCATCCTTTGCCCAGATTAACTCGGCATTTGTATTTTTAAAGAGTTCGTTTATAAGAATGAAGTTTGATTGCTCATCGTCGGTTACTAATATTTTAAAATTAGTTAATGAGTTGAGTTCCAGAACGTTATTTTTGCTGAGTTTGATGGGCGTTTTGTCGTAAGGTAATGTAAAATAAAATGTTGTGCCTTTGTTTAGCTCCGACTCAAACCATATTTTTCCGCCTAGTAGTTCAACGAATGCCTTGGTAATCGAAAGGCCTATGCCAACCCCACCGTATTTTCTGCTTATGGACTGATCTCCATGGGTGAAGATTTCGTACATGTATTTTGAATTTTCGGAGCTAATGCCAATACCCGAATCTTTAACGTAGAGCTGAATTGCAGATTTTTTTTCTTCAAAACCAATCTCAATAAAACCTGATTGTGTGAATTTTATGGCATTGCTAATCAGGTTCGATAGTATCTGATGAAGCTTGCCAGCATCGGTTCTTAACATAAAACGGCTTGACCTATGGGGAAGGTTCATATTTATTGATAACCCATTATCCTTTGCCGATTTCTCATAGGTTTGCACGATAATGCTAATCGATTGCTCAATGGATACTTCTGTAATGATTAGAGCAACATTACCTGTTTGAATTTTAGAAAGTTCAAGAACATTCGATATTATCGAAAGCAGTTGATTGCATGAACTTCGTATTATTTCGTTGAAGTTCTGCTTCGCCTCTTTTGAGGGCTCTGTGTTGGTAAGCAAATCGGAGAAGCCTATTATTCCATTTAAGGGTGTTCGTATTTCATGCGAAATATTGTTCAGGAATGCAGTTTTGAGTTCATCGCTTTCCTTAACTTTTTTTATTGCTTCAAGAAGATTTCTTTCGTACTGCTTACGGTCGAGAATATTGATAATTAGGAATACCAAAAGCGATATTCCTATAAAAAGGGTGAAGAACGCAATGAATAGCAGCTGTTTTGATCGGGTATTGGCTTCGTTAATGGGGATTTCAACCATCATGCTCCAAGGGGTATTGCCATTCCCTATTTTAATGGGGTATAAAAAACGGAATACTTTGAGGTTGGTAAACTCCGATTTTAATTCGAATGCAAGCTCTTTGCCCTCTTTAATTGTTTTAAAGGTTATACTATCGGGTTCATTAACAATCTTAAAGATATTTTTCTTAATGAATGAGCTATCAGCATGGGATATTATAGTGCCGTTGTTTGAGATTAGCGATAAGTAGCCCGATTTATAAAGCTTTACTGAATTCAGCTTGTCTTTAAGGTTTTCGAGGTTGATATCGATGCCGAATACCCCAAGAAAAATTGAATCTTCGATAACAGGAACAATTACTGATGTTTCATAGAATACATAAGGGTAGCCACCGTATTGATAGTAAAAAGGACCGATGAGTAGTTCCGTTTTGTATCTTTTGGGAATTGCGTAATAATCTGCATTAAAATCGCTTATCTCATCTTTCTCGAATAGCAGGTTGTTGTCATATTTAAAAAAACATAAACTCATTGTGCCCTTATCATCGTAAAGGGTGTCGCCAATAAATTCTTTATCGCTATTGTCAAAAGCATTCGGCTCCCACATGGTCCATGCCGCAAGAAAATTAGGGTTGCGTTGAATAGCATTAACTAAAAGATTGACCACTTTCTTGCGCTCTAAGCCTGCCTCTCTTATTATTCTTGATTTTTGTTCAATTGAACGAGCAACCATTAATGCGGATGAAAGGTAAATTTCTGTTTCAAGCGCTGCTTTTCGTGATATTTCTTTCGCTAGCGCTTTGGAGTCTTCGTAAGCATATTTTCTATTTTTAACTCCAATGAAAGCGAATAGAACAATGAAAACAATAGCGGTGAGAATTGTAACATATACGGCGGTTTTAAGGTTAATATGTGTCTTCTCTAATGTCATGAATACTATTGTTGATTCATTGTTATTGCGAAAAATGTATAAACATATTACAGAAATCAACTACTGAAATTAAAAATTCAATTTAATGAATTTTAATGGTATTTCAAACTAAATTGCATCTTTTTTTAATGGTTAAGCTAAACCGCTGACTTTACTTAGAAATAAAGAGCGCTCGATAATAAGTGCTTCTTTTGTTTTTTTACGATTAATTCTTTTTTTCGGGAACTTTAAGCTTTACCCCATTATCTTCAATAACGCTTTTTTTCCATGAATCGGGATAACCTGGTTGCGATGGTGATATAGGGTATCCCCAAGGGTTTTGAATAAACTTGCCGTCCTTCTCCTTTTTAATATTCCCATCAATATACTTAACAAGCAGCCAATTGCTTAGCTCTTGCCAGCGTTGTACTGATGAGTTAGCCATGTTTACAGAGTAGTCGGTAAGAAAGTCGTTGGCTGCTTTTGGATTGGTTTCCCATAGCTTTAATGCTGCCATATCGATAACGGGAGAGTACGTAGCAAACTTGGTTTCTAATTCACTCTGCACCTTTTTGATATCCTGAATAATTAAATCGTAGCGTAGGTAGGCAAAGTTAGCAACTCGGTTAAATACCCAGAAAGCAGAGGTTGGTGAATAGGTGAGCATATCGCCATTGCCTTCGGCGTAAGTTTCGGGTATGCGATTAATTGCGCAGTAAATCGGAATATAAACGGTTGAAGCGGCATCGTCAACCCCAAACCAGAAGATTCCACCGATTGGGTTGGGTAACCAGCTGCGCATCTGAGCGATAAATGAGAATCCGGTTTGTTGGGTTGCTGTAACCCTTTCATTCAGGTACTCTTTACCATCGTATTTCCAGGTAAGAGGTCTCCAACGGTAGGGAAGATGGTTTGGACCAGCTCCCAAATCCTTGCTCATATCAAGTTCGGTTCCTTCCAGATGATCTCTTTTGTAGCTTTGCAAGTCTTGTGGTGAAATCTTTTTATCGGGTTTGATGTAAAGGGGCATTCGGCTCTGTAGATTCTTCCCTGTAGCGTAATCCCAGTATTTCTTCATATCTCCATTTACATGGTTGAAGAAAGCCCAAACTCGAAGCTCGCTAAAACGTGCGGCATCGAATGAGAGCGGAGCGTAGGTATCGCTGAAGCTGAATTCCTCAATCTTACCGGTGAAGTAACCTTTAGCTTGTGCGTAGGTAATTACATCATGAGCGTAAACAACTTCAACTTCGGGGTTGAATATCTGTGATAGGTTCTTACTGCTTATCGCATTTTTGCCATTATCAAGCGGAAAGGTTGTGATTCGGGCTTGGTTAGCATGGGATGAAACATAGCCATCGGGGATACGAATGGCAACCCAAACGGCACCTTTATCTGCATTGTATGATTTTTTAGTTTTCTTGTCAACTTTCATATTAGTTTTCTTGGCCACCATTTCGAATATCCATACCTCATTCGGATCTCCAACCGAGAACGATTCGCCATCGCTAGCGTAGCCATACTGCTCAACCAGCTCGGCCATAACCTTGATCGCTTCGCGAGCGGTTTTTGCCCTTTGTAGGGCAAGAAACATCAAACTACCATAGTCAACAATTGCCGTTGAATCGAGTAGTTCAGAGCGTCCCCCAAACGTGGTTTCGCCAATGGCCACCTGATATTCGTTCATAAAACCAATCACCTGATAGGTCTCAGCGGGCTGAGGGATTTGCCCCAGAGGCTTATGGGTTCCCCTATCGTAAAGGGTAATCATGGAACCAACAGGCCAGGTTCCACGGGGTCGGAAGTAGAGCTCGCCGTACCTGATGTGTGAGTCAGCAGCATAGCTCACCATTGTGGAACCATCGGTCGATGCGCCTTTGGTAACTAGATAGTTCGTGCAGCTGTTCGAGTTGAATGAAACAAGGAGCAATGCCAAAAATAGGGTAGAGGTTAGCATTCTTTTCATAAAGGTGATTTTTTGAGTGTTCGTAAAAATAGCAACAAAAAATGTATAGCTTTCGAATTCGTGTACAAAGAATATTTTTTTTTATTGGTTACTCCAAATCAATGACTAAAATCTCAGGTCGGTTGCCAAGCCGCATGGGTGGCCCCCACGTTCCATAACCGTTTGAGACGATAAAGTGAGTATTTCCAATCAATCTATAACCGCTACTCAGCTCGAATATTGCGGTTGTAATGTAGTTGAATGGCCAAAGCTGTCCATGATGCGTATGCCCTGATATTTGTAGGTCGATTCCATTCTCAGCCGATTCGTTCAGGTTGAATGGTTGGTGATCGAGCAGGATAATGGGTTTGCTTCTATCAATAGAGGCTACCAATTCACTTACCTTTTTCCGTTGTCTCCCCGTTGAATAGTTCGATTGCCGATCGTTACGTCCGACCAGATAGAATCTATTGTCAACGAGTGAAGTGCTGTCTATTAATACCTTTACGCCATGCTCTGTTAGATAGTTTATTTTCTGTTCAACTCCGCCAAAATACTCATGATTACCTGTAATTGCGAATACCCCTAAAGGGGATTTAATCTGTTCGAAGTATTTACCCAAACCGTTGTTTACCACCGATGCAATATCTTCATCGAATACATCGCCGGCAAATAGGACAATATCGGGGTTTTGAGAATTAATCATTTTAACCAATGACTTTAGCCGATTGCTTGAGATTAACGTACCAAGATGAATATCTGATACGGCTACAATCCTGAGAGGCTTTTTTTCTACTGACGATTTTAGCGTTTTTAATGTATAATGGTTAACCCTTGGATTCCGAGCGTTTATAATTGCAGCTATAATAATGAGTGTAGCAAGAGAGTAAACTATTTTAATGGTTGTTAATCTAACTAGCGGGTTAGTTTTATAGTCGAGAAAACCTGCAAAAGGTAAGTAGTGATTTAGAACCCTTATAATATCTATAAAAATAAATATTAGGATTAGGTAAAGCATCGCTCCAAGCCAGAAGGAACCGAGTTTTACAAAGAATATAGAAAAATCACTATTAATTACCCGTTCTAGAATTCTTCCCATTGGATAGGCGAAAACTATAACCCAAAAGACTATATTTGAACCGATTATTTTAAAAAGTGAACCTGTAAAAAGGGGCGAGGTTCTAGTAAAAATATACCAGTTTGCAAGTGTATAAATGCTTAGAACGATTGTAAGAAAAATAATAATGCCTGATACTTTCATGTTTAATGAGTTGATAATTTGATGTAAGATTAACGAATTCTATCGAATTTCTGAATTGTTAGCATTCGTTTTGGTGTTAAATTAAACAGTAGCCTTTATTTTTTGTTCTTATGTGTTTTAAAAAACTTGTATTACTCTTTATCCTTTCATTCTTTTTTACCGCTAGTAGTGTTAACGGTAACACTTCTATTCATAATGATGGATCATTCAATAGTAATGCTGACTCGTTATACGTAAAGTCAACCCTAGAGTCGGTTGAACATTTTAAGAAGCAAAAGAATTGGAAAAAGGTTGTTGATCTTGCAAGTGGTTTGGAGAAATTTGCTCAACATAATGACTATCAGTCGTTATTATCCAATGCATTATCGATAAGAGCGAATGCGTTCCGTTTCATGGGTAATCTGAATGAATCCCTTTCATGTCTTCATAAAGCCCTATTAATCGAGGAACAAATTGGTAACTTCGAGAGGCAGGCTTTACTGCTGAATGATGTCAGCATGCTCTACGCTGATTTAGGCTACTACGCTTTGGGGTTAAAATACCTATATCAGGGTATTCGATTAGCTGATAAGCATGCTGATTTCTTTAACCAATCAAAGCTGTTGTACTCGGCTAGCGTTATCTATTACATTCAGAAGGATTTGGGTAATTCGGAGTTATACTTGAACAAAGCGGATAGCATTATAAAGGTTATTGATAATAAGAGCATTATACCCTATATCCACAAAACAAGGGGATCGCTGTTGGTTGAGAAAAAAAAGTACAGCGAAGCCTATAATGAGTACATGCTCTCTCAAGCAGGCTTTGAAGAAATTTTTGATAGTGTTGGAATTGCCAATGTTTATAATAACCTTGGGTATTTGTATTGTAATCAGGGTCAATACAGCAAAGCGCTTAAATTCCACATGCAATCGTTAAGAATAAAGCAGAATATAGGTGATTTAATAGCAGTTGCAGTTTCGCTTCAAAGTATTGCTGAAACTTACCTGAGAAAAGGAAACCTCGACTCTGCATACATATTTGCCAATAAGTGCATGTCATTGGCAACCGATTTCAATATGCTTTATCTGCAGGATCTTTCATCACAGATAATTGCCTCTGTTTATGAGAAAAAGAGGGACTTTAACCGTGCATACTATTGGTTGTCGAAGAGCAATTCAATTCATAGCGCTATTTTTAATGACAATAATACAAAGTCAATTTATCAGCTTGAGAAAAATCTTGAATTCGAGAAGAAGTTCCAGGAGCAAGCATTCGAGAGCCAGAAGCGAGAACTTGAGCTGAACGAGAAAGCCAAAAGAAGCAGGATAATCGGTCAACTCCTTGGTGTATCGGCTGCATTAGCATTGATTATTATGATAGTTGCGCTGTACAGCTATAACCAGAAACGCAAGCATAATTTTCTGCTTCAAGAGCAGAAGGAGGAGATAACTGTGCAGAATGAGGAGATTATGGCACAACGTGAGAGCTTATACGATTTGAATGAGGAACTCGTGCAAAAAAATGATGTTATTTCCGAAAGTCTGGAAGAGAATGAGCGGCAGCGTAACTCTTTAGCCAACCTTGCCTGGGAGCTCCAAGAAAAAGCGGAGGTGATTGAAAAGCAGATGGATTTGCTTACCCATCAGAAGAAGGAGATAACCGATTCAATTATATACGCCCAGCGGATTCAGAACGCTATTCTTCCGACTTCCGAAATGCTTAAGGAGGTTTTTGCCGATTCCTTCGTTTTTTATAGACCTAAGAATATTATCAGCGGTGATTTTTATTGGGTAAACAATGTTCGTGGGTACAAGATATTCGCCATAGGCGATTGCACGGGTCATGGAGTACCCGGTGGAATAATGAGTATGCTTGGCATAGCCTATCTTGGCGATATTATCAATAAGGATCATATTACTAAAGCTAGCGATGTTCTTGAGGAGATGAGAAGGCAGATCATCGAGTCGCTTCATCAGCATAATCGCAACGATGAGGCTGAAAGCTACGATGGCATGGATATGGCGTTCTGTGCGCTAAATACCGTTACCATGGAGTTGCAGTTTGCGGGGGCTAACCTTCCGATTTATATCTTTAAGAATAGTAGCCCAGGTATTAATGAGCCGATTATTCTTAGAGATGATAGAATGCCTATAGCCCAGTTTGTTAAGGTCGAACCGTTCAATAATCACTCAATTCAGGTTGAGCATGGCGATATGATATACATGTTCACCGATGGTTATGCCGATCAGTTTGGCGAACAGGTTGGCAAGAAGTATAACCTATCCAGGTTTAGGGCATTGCTTACCTCAATACATCACCTGGATGCAAAGAAGCAGGAGGAGATTATCACCTCAACATTCGAGCTATGGAAGGGGGATAATTTTCAGGTTGACGATGTTTTGGTATTGGGTGTTAGGGTGTAGTAGCGTTTTAAATGGTTAGCCCGATTACAAGAATGTCATCCACTTGCTCTCTATGTTTTTTCCAGCTATCCAATTCGTTATCTAACCAATCCCTTTGCAGCTGCATTTCCATAGAGTTACTTTTGATTAACAGCTCTCTGAAGTTCGACATCTTCAGCTTTTTACCATCGGTACCGCCGAATTGGTCTGCGTAACCATCGGTGAAAAGGTAAAATTTTTCGCCTTTGTTGAAATTGAAACGATTTGAGGTATATGGTTTATTCATCAGCGGATGGTTTCCAATGGGCATTTTATCAGCTTTTACAATACTCAGCTCATCGTTTCTAATAATGTAAACTGAATTGTTTGCAGCGGCTATTTCCACCTCGCTTTTTGCAAAGTCGAAGATGCACAGTGAGATGTCCATACCATCGCGGGTGGGGCTTGTCCTGAGCGAATCGACAAACATTTTTCGTAACTCGAACAACAGCTCGTTGGCTGTTATATTCGGATTGACATTTAGAATTTCGTGAAGGTATGCGGCCCCGAGCATGCTTAGCAAGGCACCAGGAACACCATGTCCAGTGCAGTCAGCAACAGCTATGATGAACCTCCCTGCCATATTCTCGAACCACCAAAAATCACCGCTAACAATGTCTTTGGGTCGATACAGTATGAAGTGGTCAGAAAAGTTAGATTTTAATAGCTCCTCCTCCGATAGAATTGCCGATTGAATGACCCTTGCGTAAAGAATGCTATCGGTAATGTCAATATTTTTCTTTTCGATTAACTCCTTTTGGGTGATAATCTCCTCGTTTTGAGCCCTAATCTCTTCCGATTGTTCGCTAAGAATTGCATTTTTCTCCAGTATTTCTTGATTTGCTTGCTCTAGATAAAGATTTTTGTCCTGAATAACTTGCTTTTGCTCGGCTAACTGGTAGTTTTTCTTTTTTGTCACAATAAAGCTGATAGCCACTAAAACAATTATTAACCCGCTAAGGACAAGCATCCAAGTTACCCTTTTACGGGCTTCGGCCTGCTTGTCGATTTCCAATTGCTGCCGTTCCTTTTCGCTTTGCAATAGGGCTATCTCCTTTTGACGATCTTTTTCTAGAGCCTCTTTCTGCTTGATCTCAAGTTCCTTTATAGCATTTTTTTGTTCTAAGTCCCTAATTGTCGATTTCTGTAAAGCCGCTTCATTCTCCCTTTTCGATAATTCAAGCGATTGGTACAATCTGTTCTTCTCCGATTGCTCCAGCTCTTTCTCCTTTTTTAGGAGCGAAATCTGCTGCTCTTTTTTTTCCGTTTCGAGTTTTAGCTGTTTTACTTGAAGGTCTTTCATCTGCTGATCGGCGATGAATAGCTGCTGTTTACTCTCAGTTTCCTTTAACATTGCGAGTCGATTCGAGAGGTTTTGTTCATTCATTCTTTTCTCGAATAGGATTGAGTCCCTGATCTTAAGATGTTTCTCGTAATAGCTTAAAGCGTTAATGTAGTCGTTCCCATCGCGAAGAATTATGCTATAGGTTTTGTAGCACTCCTGAAGCACTTCCTTGCAGTCAGATTCATGCCCTGTTTCAATTGAGGAACGGCTGAATTCATGAGCGTTGTATAAATCGTCATCGTTATAATTGATTAATGCCATAAGATTTTGAAGCGATGCTTTTTTACACCAATCCTTTCTGTCATTAGCCATCGCGATTGCCTTAGATATGGATTCACGAGCTTTAACAATTTGCGAACTGTTCTGATAGCTAATCCCAAGGTTTGTAAGTATCCCAATGGTTAGCTCGTCCGAAACGTTGGATTGATCCGAGAGGATTAAGGCTAGCTTGAATGCATCGATACTGCTATTATAATCACCTTTGCTAATCTGATTGAACCCGATATTATTCATGGTTAGCGCCATTCCGTATAGGTCGTTTTCGCCTTTGAACCAATCGTATAACTTTTTACAGTTTCTAATCGCTTCGTCCCAATTTCCAATACCTCTATGTATTTCTGAAAGGTTAAAAAGGGCTCGTTTGCGAATGGTGGATGTTGGTTTACTTTCGGTGAGGATAACAATGGAGTCGAAAGCGCTTATTGCCTCACTGTTTTTTTGAGTATTATAGTAGCACAGTCCAATATCCTCAAGGGTTATAAGCGATTCATCGGAACTCCTATTGGAATTAGGATGATATGCTATTTTGTAATAATCTAGAGCTTTTTCGAACGCCTGTGCGCTGAATAGCGCATCGCCTATTTTCTTGCTAACGTAAACAATTTGCATCTCGTTTTTACCCTTCTCTGCTATTGAAAGGGCCGATAGGTAATGCCTAAGGCCTTTCTCAGTTTTTTTCTGATGGGAGTAGGCATCACCTAGAATTAAATTGCTTTCAAGGAGCAGGGTTGAGTAGTTATTCTGTGAAGCAATGTTGAACGCTTGAGTTGCGCTCTCGATGGCGTTACTGAGCTGTTCTATCGACATTAAGCTATCCGATCGATTGAGGAATTTTACGCAGGTAATGGAATCTTTATAATTGTTCTGCGAGTAGGTGTTTTTAACAAACAATGTCAATAGAATGGTTAAGGCTGAAAGCCTTAAAGCCATTCTCCACAGTTTCGTTAAGCGTTTTGTTGACATTGCAATAATCTTGATAATTTTACTTAGTTCAAAGTGTAGCTTAGCCCGAATTGAACGGTTGTTCCTGATTGTGGGTTGAACGGTAAATCGTACGATAAGCCGGTTACCCCAATTCCTCCATATTTTTGGTTAAAGATATTTTTGTAAACAATCATTAAGCTGAGGTTTTCACCCAGTTTTATGTTCGATGTAATATCAGCCGTAACGTACCCATCAACATTGGTATCAACTTTTTTTGATAGATGATCAACCGGAACGGCAGCCTTAATCCACTTGCTATTCCAATAGTAATCAAATATCAGTGAGATGTTTTTAATGGGAGTGGTTGATATTTCTAAGTGTCCGATATGCTTTGGGGTTAGCTGAAATGAACCGATTACATCGCTTACCCTCGAAATATTGTCGGTTTGATAGCTGTATGAGTAGCTAATCGTCATGCTGAATTTAATGGATGGAACTATATTCTTGAAAAGCATTGTTGCCTGCATTCCATACATATCTGATTTTGAACTAGCTGCATTAACGTAGGTTGATGCCCAAAGGCTGTCGGTGTAAGCAGTGGCTAGTGGATATTTCACAACATCAATCGGTACTAGCTTATTGGAAATAAGATTAGTAATCTCGTTGAAGTAAACCGAAAGGTTTACGTTGATGTAGTCATACACCTTTGCGTTCATGCCAAATTCAATGGAACGATATTTTTCCGGTTTTAACGTACCGTTGGGTATTGATAGGTATTTAACGCTATCGGGTTTGTCGATAGGAACATACGCCATTGATCGATAGGCTATTGATGGAGGAGCCGCCTTGAATGCAGTTCCGTATGAACTTGTAAAAGAAAGGCTATTGCTTAGCTTATACATTATGGCCAGACGTGGATTAATGCTTTTCGATTTAACATCAAATTCTTTAGTGCTTGTCGTATTCCCATCGAAGCGAATTCCTCCCATAATTCGGAATTTGTTCAAAACGATAAATGCTTGGCTAAAAAATGAGCTGTTGTTAGATGTATAGAGGTTTTGACCAAAGCGGCCCATTACAGGATGTTGTGGGATATTTGATCCATCTAATACCTTATACCACGATGGGTTGAAAGGGTTTTCGAGAAAGTTCGTAAGCGGTAAGCCTGCATTAGCCTGTAATGAACCGCCTAGCACAATCTCGGTATTCTTGAATGGAAATATGGTAAGAAGTTCCTCAAGTAAAATATCCGATGATGTTGAATATAGGTAAGCCCTGTCGGTGTTAAGTTTAGTTACACCAAGGCTCGAAGCGTTATCCATCATGTAGTTGATCCCCGATAAATTCGTTGAGGTTGAAATTGACCTCCATTGATGATTGTACGATAGCGCGAAATGGTTGATGTTCTCACCCCAAAAATTTTGAGGATTATCGTATCTATATAATAAAGGGCTCAGACCTATGGAGCTATGAGTTCTTCGGTACATGTTGTTGAATGAGAAGTTTATCCCCCTCCACTTTAGGTTTATTCCAACATTTTGACTCGATGAGCCAATGTCTTCAATTATAGGTTCTGTAAGCGTCCCTTTATAGTTTACACCGTAATATCGACTTTTGAAATCGGTTTCGGTTATGCCTGCGCTTTGAAGGATGGTACTGTTAATAAGCAACGGATCGATGGGTCCACTCCCAAGGTCAATTTTTATCCCCGATTGATGAAGGTTAGCCAGGGGATTGTAAATGCCTTCATACCCCGATTTGATATTGAAATCGTTTACTACGCTTCGGCTACCATAAAAGCAGTAGTTCAGAATATTTCTATTCTTTCCTGCCTTTCCTGCAATGGTGAAGTTGAGGTAGTTGTATCCAGAGCCTCCACCAAAAATATCGCCTCGAACAAAGGTTCCTCTATCGGCCTCTTTCAGGATGATATTGATAACACCCGTTACGGCATCGACACCGTATGCCGCAGCGGCAGGGCCATATATTATTTCAATACGCTCAGCTTGCCGAATGGGGAGCTGAGAGCTGATAGGCATACCAGCCACTCCCGATGGTTTAATGGGGATATTGTTTAAAAGTATCTTGGTGTAAAGATTTCCTAGTAAACCTCTAAACTGAAATGTTTCGCCTAGCTCTCCCGATCCGGGCTGAGAAACCCTTACACCGGGAAGCGATTTAAGGACATCCGTTAGCGTTACGTATCCCTTTTTAATGATTTCATCATGCGTAACTACATATATAGACATTGGTAAATCGGAAATATACTTTAAGCTACGGCTTGCCGATTGAACCCGAAATTCACTCGTATCGGTATTCTTTTTGATCATGGCATGATCAAGAATTGTGGGTTTTAGTACTTTCAACAGGCTAGTATCCTTTTGACCCGCTGAGGTAAAAGCATTAAAGATAAGGAGTAAAGAAAAGTAAATTTCTAGCCTTTTCATTCTAAATGAATTGTAAGAACAATATTATTAAAAAAAAATAAAAGGATATGCTAGAAAGAAAACTTAATATCAATTAGTATCAGATTAATTGAAGGTGAAGAGCGAAACAATCGATAAGACTAGCTGGTAAATACGAAGAAAAACTCTGCGGCGAATGGTTACGATTATTTTTAACGTCCTTGAAATAATTGAAAAATGGCTATATTCGATTTTTGAAAACATAAATTACTATTCCTATGCAAAGCACACCAGTAAACCCTCAAATTGAAGAGAGCTGGAAAGCCATATTGAAGGATGAGTTCCGAAAGGATTACTTTATCAAGCTTAAAGAGTTCTTGGTTGAGGAGAAGAAAAATCAGATTGTATTCCCTTCTGGTTCTTTGATTTTTAGCGCTTTCAACTTTACCCCATTCCATAAGGTTAAGGTAGTTCTTTTAGGGCAAGATCCTTACCATGGACCAGGGCAAGCCCATGGTCTTTGCTTTTCGGTTCCCAATGGGGTTTCAAAGCCTCCATCGTTAATTAATATTTTTAAGGAGATACATACCGATTTGGGGTTGCCGATACCCAGGGGAGGGAATCTAGAAAAATGGGCAAAGCAGGGAGTCCTGCTGCTGAATGCTACCCTTACGGTTAGAGCTCATCAGGCAGGATCGCATCAAAAAAGGGGGTGGGAGCAGTTCACCGATGCAGCAATTACAGCAATTTCAAATGAGCGTAAAGGGGTTGTTTTTCTGCTTTGGGGGGCTTACGCACAGGCCAAGGTTTCGTTAATAGATCGAAGTAAGCACCATATCCTAACATCACCGCACCCATCGCCATTATCGGTTACGCGTGGATTTTATGGGTGTAAGCATTTCTCAAAAACGAATGAGCTGCTTCGGTTGCAGGGTGAAGCAGAGATTGATTGGAGCATAGAATAGCGCATAAAAAAAACGGTTTCAATGAATTGAAACCGTTTTTAGTATCTTACAGATCTATTAATTTGAAACTAATGACCAATAAAAACTATTAGAAGTCTACCCTAAACAGCTTTATTAGTAGCTCGATCTGTGTCCGCCACCTCTTTTGTTACCAGCGCCACCGCCTCTGTTGAAGCCACCGTCGCCGCCGCCTCTGTTGAAGCCGCCACCGCCGCCGCCTCTGTTGAAGCCACCGCCGCCACCGCCTCTGTTGAAGCCGCCACCGCCGCCGCCTCTATTGAAGCCGCCTTCGCGTGGTTTTCTTTCTTCAGATTCGTTAACTACAATAGTACGACCTTCGAGTTCAGCACCATTAAGATTCTCAATGGCTTTTTTTGCTTCCTCATCGTTTGGCATATCAATAAAGCCAAAACCTTTGCTTCTTCCGGAAAATTTATCAGTAATAATTCTTACTGAAGTAACTTCACCATACTCTTCAAAGATTGTTTGTAAATCACCTTCTTCAATTTTAAAAGGTAGACTTCCTACAAAAATGTTCATGTTTAATTGAGTAATTAAGTCAATAAATGTAAAATTCAATTATCTACAAAAGTAGGTATTATTTTATTGTAAATACAAGTAAATCAATAAGATTTTAGTTTTGAACGAAAATAAATCGTATTTAAAATGTAATCAGCTAATAATCAGCATGAATATGATAATAGTAATCTTGGTAATTATTTTATCATAACCAATAGGCTACCCGTAATATAGGCAATAACCCACCATGAATAGGCGATTAAGGTGTATTTGTGAAGCCCCATAGGAACTTCAAATTTGAACCCATGGCTCTTGTAGAATTTCCAAATAACAATTGTATCAATAAGCATCAGCGTAAGCGCTGAATAGCCTAATAAACCATGAATTGTAAAGGGTGAGTTGGTTGAACCGATAATCATACAGATTGTGGCTGTTATATCTAGTATTATCCCAATGGTTAGAAAGGAAAGGATTGATTTGGTGATATGCCTTTTCTTGCGCTCGCCGAAAACAGCAATAGAATAGGATATAAGCGCAAGGGTAACAATTAATGCTCCAATCATCGAAATTGTTTTCATCGTTTTTTGCTTTATTTAGTTTAATCTAAAGGTTTAGTTTCGACATTTCAAAGGAGGGGTAACCTTTTACTCCGTAGTGTATGTCACCGATTATAGTGTTGTTGAAGCCTGTAAATCTTAATTTATAGTAGTTGTTATTTCTATCTTTTATTATATAGCTGTAATGGGGTTTAACGATGTAATTACCATTTATGTAACTTTTCCAGTTATATCCAATGGCATCTTGCTTATTTGAAAAAGTATAACCGCTAATATTATTTAAACTAATTGATTTGTAAGGAGTAATAGTATCTTTTGCCACGGTGACTCCTTTATTGATTAATACCCCTCTAACTAAATATGGAGTTGGCTTATTGTTGTTGGCATTATCGAAAAGGATTGTCGAATATTTGGTTAGATTTAAATCCCAGAGCTCTTTACCTGGTTGTTGAGTGTTAAGATTTCCTCCCCCATTAAACGAAAATTGAACAAAATTAACCGCTGCGTTTTTTGGAATTTCAAATGTGTGTTCATCGCTATTATCAAGATTTGCAAAGCGAATATAGTATATATCATCCTCTAATTTCTCAAATACAATTTTCTTATAGCCAAAGGAATTACCACTTTCGTCAATACCTCTATCAATAATATATACTTTTTTAGGAAAAACTGGATTAAGAGGATCGCTAAAATCAGCCCAATCGCCAATTGCTGTTGAGTCTGGATGTCCACTCGATCTATCATAAATCATTGTATCCGCAATATTGGTAGTAACTAAGCTGAAATTTGTAGAATTAGTAACTCCGGCATACATGAATCTCGATGTATTTAGAATGATATGGTAACCATTTGGAGTAGTCTCGAATCCTAAATCCCAATCAGCGAAATTGTTATGCGAAACGACTATGATATCGAACAAGTTGAAGTAGGTTTGATCTGCATACATAGAGTATGGGATTTTTACTTCTATGCTATTGGGTTCAATAGGAATGGGTGTTATAACGAAGCTGTTTTCATCAAAGCAGCTAGTGAATAATTGAGTTAAAAGGATAATGGAAATAATCTTTCTCATTTACTTATAAATATTAAACGATATTGAGCTGAAATACACTCGCCCATAGCCAACAGAACTTCCTTCGGGGCTAGAATGAGGAGTATCGGATGTTCTTCCTGTATTCTTTATCATTTTATTGTTGATAATGTTCTTTGCACCAATCGTTACTGTCATCCTGTTCTTAAAGAACTTTTTCATTAACGAAATATCTAGGTTTTGGTAGCTATCCATATAACCAATGGTAATTTCTTTATTTTCCCCGATGTTGAATTGCCAATTCTCGCCAAAATACTTATAGCTAGTAATGATTTTTAGGTTAAACCTTTGAACGAGAATTGAAAGATTAACGCTGGTTTCGGGTGAAAATTTATACTTGTTTAGGTTCTCATTCGCTTTTGAGAATGAGGCATAAGTGCCTGTTTCTCCAAATCCTATACCTAAATCAAAATAGGTATAGAAATTATATTTAAATGAAATTTTACCACCAATTGTATTGTAGTTGCTGATATTGACATATTTATAGATTAATTGTTTATTATTAGCGGTATCAACTACAGCAAGATCAATCTTGTTGTGCATCCTATTGTAAAATAGCTCAAACTCAACATTTGAGAAATGGATTTTCTCAGTTTTATCGGTATTGATATTGAACGATAGATCAAAGTTATGCCCCCATTCAGAGTCAAGATCTTCATTGGGTTCAAGATTATGGTTACTGTCATTAAACTTGATATATAGCTCTTTCAACGTTGGTGTTCGAAAGCCCCTAGTGTAAGAGGCTCGCATGTTTAAAAAAGAAAATACATTCCATTTTAGGTTAATGGAAGGAATTAGAGGTACCTGTGAATTAGTGTTTTTAGCTGCCCTTAACCCTGGTTGGAAACTTAACTTATTACTAAAATTAACAACAAGGCTAGTAAATAGAGCATAATCACCAATGGTTTGTTTTTCGTTTTGGATTCTAGTGCCGCTTACTGCTTCATAGTTTAAGTCAGCACCTGTTAGAAAATTAATCTTTTTATCAGGATTCTGATTTCCAAATATTACTCTATATGTCAAGGCTCTGAAAATGGTTGTGTCACTAGATTCATCATCATTTATTTGAACCGATGTATTTTCAGCGAAATCTTTATAGAACGATAGCTTTCGTCTATTAAAAAAGGAATAAGAACCTAACATGTTTACGTATAAGTTATTATCTATCTTGTGGTTATGCTCAAGTCTATTGGTTAACCTTATAGTTCTATACCAACGATCGGTCGCAAACCTGAAATTTGGAGATTGCTGATCCCCTTTGTCGAGCAATCGCTCGTGCATTAGCGAAATCTGATATTTTAGCTTTGACTTTTCGGTATTTCGCACATAATAGGAATCCATATTGTACTGTTCTTTAGGTTTCCATTGTTGCGATCTATTAGTATCCTTTTCGAAGGAAACGCCATTGAAATAGTTCCATCCGCCAGCAAATGAGAAACTATTTTTCCCCTTTTTGAATGAGGTGCTAGCATTTAAATTGCTTTTACCAACGCTCTCTATGTATGAGCTAAAGGTTGAATTGTATGTGGAGTGAAGATTTTCCTTAGTAATGATATTTATAGCACCGGCTAAAGCATTACTTCCGTAAACCACCGACATGGGGCCCTCAACTACTTCAATATGATCAACATTATATAGGTTTAGCTGGCTTAAATCAACATTACCGCCCATTCTACCGATTACAGGAACTCCATCAATAAGAATCTTAACGTTATTGCCGCTGAGCCCCTTTAACTTTAATCCACTTCCAAGAGCAGGATCATTAGTTACCTGAATGTTTACCTCATCTTTTAGGATGTCGGAAAGATTTGTGGCTGCTTTCTGCTCAATTAATCTATTATCAAGTACCTTAACATTGTAGATAGATTGATCGGCCTTTATCGGTTTAAAACTTCCAGTAACAATAACCTGATCGAGGTCAAAAATGTGAGGAAGGAGTTCTAGCGTATAATCTTTGTTAGGTTTTATGGTATCTATAAACGTTTGATACCCCATAAAACTTATTGCAACAATGGATTTTAGTTGACAAGTATTAAAAACCAACCCATCCTTGTCAGTAACATGATAGAGTTTATTACTTGTACCAATCTCCTCAAAGCAAACATGCGCAAAGGGAATAGTCTCCTTACTCTTTGAATCGATTACAATGATCTTTCCTGTTTGACCTTTAACATTGAAGAGGGTAAGAAAGATAATAAAGATTGTTAATGTATTGAATTTCAAATCTAGGTGCCGATTTTAGGTTGTAGTTAACTTGTATAAATAGCAGGAACCAAAGCTGATTCCCGCTATTAATAACATATTTGTTGGTATTACAATTGTTTAATGTTGAACGAGAAATTACCGGTACTTCCGCCGCTAAAGGTAAGAAATTGAATTTGGTAAATTCTGCCTGCTTTATCCTTAACTATGTAGTATTTATTGGTTGGAACTGAAAAAACTCCAGCACTTTGTGTCTTCCATTTCCAGCCTATTGTATTGATATTTGTTGAGAATTGACCATCGGTGTAGCTAATAGTTGAAGGATCCGAAGTGGTAATTTCAATCGCTTTTACGCCAAGGTCTTGTATTGAACCAGGTGCACCACCTTTTGCAATATAGTTTTGAAGTACTCCTGCAACGATATAAGGTGTTGTACCATCAAGGTCTTCCCAACGAGTGAAAAGTAGATCCCAAGTTTTTGTATCAGGTTCACGATCTAACCTTGTGTTTGATTGTAGTGAATAATAAACAAAGTTGGCATTTGAGGTAGATACATCCAAGTTGCTTATCACATGCTCGTTACTACCATCTAAATTGGCGAAGCGGAATGAATACTTCTGTAGCGAAGAATATTTAATTTCAACCCATACCTTTTTGCAACTTTTATCAGCAAATTTTATGATATATAGCTTGCCTCCTTCGGCATTAACAATATTATGGCTTACAGGATTGTAAATTCCCCAACCGTAGTTTGGGTGTCCTGTTGCATTAGCATTGAAAGCCCCAGTTTCCCAACTTGTATCGGAGTTACGAAGCGATAACCAAGTGCTAAATCCTGCTGTATCAATTGTGCTTGCCCACGTCCATGCGTTCGGGAATGCTTTTAAAGTAATACTATTGCTTTCATTTATTATAATTGATGAGCTCATGGAATAAACGCTAAAAGCGATATCCCAGGTTGCTCTTGGTACGGTTGATATAACACCATTCTTTAAACTATAGTAAATATCATCTGCGTAACTAGCTCCATACGAAAGCGATTGATTCTTGATGATAGTTGTTAACGATACTGACTGACCATAACCAGTCCCTATACTATTTGTTGCATAAGCGCGCACATAATAATTTACACCACCTTTCAGCCCTTTAATTTTACTGATAAAATCGCCAGAAACTGCGTTTTCTGCTGTTATATTATCGGTAATAGTTGGATTCTCTGAAGTGCTCCAGCAAACACCGCTAGATATAATATCTGAACCACCATTGCTTGCAATGCTACCACCAGTTGTTGCAGAAGTATCAGTGATTTCGGTTAATTCTGTGGTTGTTAATGTTGGAAGGGTAGGACTATCATCTTTTTTGCAGCTTATAACCGTAGATATTGCTATAATAGCTAATGATAAAGCGAAAATTAGTTTTGTTTTCATTCTGTAGTATTTATTTGTTTTTGGTTCTTTTTCAACGGGGTAAAAGTAACTTCTGATTTTTTCTATGTGATTAGGAAACAGTTGATGTATATCAATTGTTTAGTTGATTAAAACATTTTAACAAACTTAACACATTTATTTAAACTGTCAAGTCTTTGTGTGAAAACCAAAATAGATAATTTCTGTGCGTGATAATAAGACATAGGAGGTTTCAATAATCGGGTTATCTTTGCGCCTCGAAAAAAGTAAGTACAATATGATTTCAGTTGATGGGTTAACGCTTGAGTTTGGTGGAACCACACTATTTAAGGACATCTCCTTTTCGATAAACGACAAGGATAGGATTGCATTAATGGGTAAGAATGGTGCAGGAAAATCAACTCTCCTAAAAATTATTGCAGGAGAAAGAAATGCTAGTCGAGGAAGGGTTTCTGTACCAAAGGAAGCAGTTGTGGCTTATCTTCCACAACACCTGATTACCGAGAACACAAGAACTGTTTTTGAAGAAGCTTCGATGGCCTTTGCCAATATCTTTGCTATGAAGCATGAGATTGAGGAGTTGAATAGCCAGTTGGCAACAAGAACCGATTACGAATCGGAGGGTTACTACAAGCTGATTGAGCAGGTATCCGCATTGAGCGAGAAGTACTATACTATTGAAGATATCAATTTTGATGCGGAGGTAGAGAAGATATTGCTTGGTTTAGGGTTTCTTCGTGAGGATTTTATCCGTCCAACTAGCGAGTTCAGCGGTGGATGGCGCATGCGCATTGAGTTGGCTAAGATTTTACTCCAAAAACCTGACCTGATTCTTCTCGATGAGCCCACCAACCATATGGACATTGAATCGGTGCAGTGGCTTGAGGAGTTTTTAATAAATAGCGCTAAGGCTGTAATTATTATATCGCACGACAGGGCATTTGTCGATAATATCACCACTCGTACCATTGAGCTAACAATGGGTAGGATTTACGACTACAAGGTGAACTATTCCAGTTACCTTGAGCTACGAAAGGAGAGGAGAGAGCAGCAGCAAAAGCATTTTGACGAGCAGCAGAAGATGATTGCTGATAATCAGGATTTTATTGAGCGATTTAGGGGAACCTATTCAAAAACCAATCAGGTTCAGTCGAGGGTGAAGATGTTAGAGAAGTTGGAAATCCTTGAGGTTGATGAAGAGGATAATTCTGCTCTACGATTAAAGTTTCCACCTTCGCCCCGTGCAGGTAGTTGGCCTGTAATTGCTGAAAATGTTGCTAAAAGTTATGGAGACCATAATGTGTTTTCAAATGCTACATATTCCATTGAGCGTGGCGAGAGGGTCGCTTTTGTTGGTAAGAACGGCGAAGGGAAATCAACCATGGTTAAGGCTATTATGAATGAAATAGATTTTGATGGCAGACTGGCTCTTGGGCATAATGTTCAGATTGGCTATTTTGCTCAGAATCAGGCATCATTGCTCGATGAGGAGCTAACGGTTTTTCAAACCATTGATGATGTAGCAAGGGGAGATATTCGCACTAAAATAAAGGATATTCTTGGTGCCTTTATGTTTGGAGGCGATAATATTTCAAAAAAAGTAAGAGTGCTATCAGGTGGAGAGAGAACTCGTTTAGCAATGATAAAACTTCTGCTTGAGCCTGTGAATCTGCTTATTCTCGATGAGCCTACCAACCACCTCGATATGAAAACCAAGGATATTCTGAAGAGCGCTTTACAGGATTATGATGGTACGCTTATTCTTGTATCTCACGACCGCGATTTTCTGGATGGTTTAGTTAACAAGGTTTTTGAATTTGGTAATAAAAGGGTCAAGGAACACCTCTGTGGTATTAAGGAATTCCTTGAGAATAAAAAGTTGGATAACCTTAAGGAGCTGGAGCGGAAGAATCAGAAGTAAGTTTATGCCTCCCTAGATTGGTGAAGTTAGTACCTTCGAAGTAGGTATGTAAATAGGCTCAGCCTGATAGAATATATTCGGTTGAGATTCCTACTTAGGGAGGAATAATCAGAAGCAATTTTGGTTAGTTTTTTTACCAGTAGTTTTTAAACCGCTAATTCAGAATGCACTAAAAAATGCTTCATAAATTGCTGCGCTCTTTGATTTTTTGGTAAATTTGAGAAATGGAAAATAAAGACAAATACGAAGAATGGTATTTTCAGTCCGATTATGATTTAGAAACTGCAGTTGATATGCTCAAATCGGGAAGGACCGTATATTGTATTTTCATGTGCCATTTATCGTTAGAAAAAGCCTTAAAAGGTTTATTAGTCAAGAAAACCGGAGAATTTCCATCGAGAACTCACAGTTTAATGTTTTTTGTAGAAAAATTGGAATTAGGATTGAATGATTCATTTTACGAATTTCTTTTTATGTTAAACAAGATTTCTGTCCCAACTCGATATCCTGATGATTTAAGAAAACTGTTTGCGGTATATTCCAAGGAAAGAACAGAATCAATATTAAACCAAACAAAAGAGGTGCAATAATGGATAAAGCAACAATAGACGAATTGATTATTTTTTTAAAACAATCTCTTATACAATATGGTGTTCGTGTTGATTCAATTGCGTTATTTGGATCTGCATTGAAAGGAAATATGGATAAGGATAGTGATATTGACTTAGTAATTATTTCATCAGATTTTCGAAATCTTGATTTGTTTGAAAGAGCTCAAATGACAATGAAACCAGAAACCGATACGTTAAGGAAATACAAAATACCAATGGATATAATAAATTTATCGCCAGAGGAATATAACGAGTCTAATTTGAGGATTTTTAATAAAGCAAAGATAGTTGCTTGAATTTAATTGTTTGCAGGAATGGATAGGGCTCATACATCATATCGGTTTCAGAGTAATCACATAATGCCAATTCTCTCTTAATCATCTTGTAATAAGCGATGGATTTTAAGCCGCACCTACTTATACGTCACTTTATCATTGCTAGCATGAGCGGGGTTGGTTAGTATGGTTTTTGAATTTGGTAATAAAAGGGTCAAGGAACACCTCTGTGGCATTAAGGAATTCCTTGAGAATAAAAAGTTGGATAACCTTAAGGAGCGGGAGCGGAAGAATCAGAAGTAGGCTTGAGACTATTCTTCGGTTTTACTCTCTAGTGACTTTACATATTTTTCTTGATCGTATAAAAGCTTTAGCAAACAAAGGAATCCAAGCCCCATAACTAGACAATCGCTGCCAAGTCGTTTAAAATCACTTAGATAATCAGGGTTTATATCCTTAAAAATATATTTAAGAAAGAAAAAATACAAGCTCAAAACAATTGAGCCGATAAAGGCTATAAAAAGAATAACCGACAATCGTTTAACATGCTTTGGATTTGAAAGTTTTTTCTTCTCCCTTTCACTCAGTCTCTCAACATCCGATAAACCTTCGAAACCCATAAAAACACCCAGTAATAGCATGATATTCCCAGTTATAGGAATTAGTTCTTTATTAGGTGGTATTATGTATGCATAAACTGTAAGTGCCATCATCCAAATAAAGAATACAAATTTCAGATAGCTCAGGTAATGTAAGGTTTTATTTGAAATCATGTTCGTAAGTTTTTAGAGTTAATTAGTAAACCATATTTAATTCAAATTCATGATTATCCATATCCAATAAACCTGTTTTTAGCTGAGCGTTACAATTTTCAATCAGCAGTTTAGCCAGCTCATCCCTTGCTGATTCAATAATTGAGAGAGATACACTTCCAATACCATCTATATTGATTACCAATTGTTTTGTATGCTCTGTAATTTTCGTAAAATCTCCATTACGCCAGTTCCAACGTCTGCACATTACATTTAGGGTTATATCATCGTAATAGATTACCTCTCCCTGTAAGGGCGTTTCTTGTTCAACGCTTCCTAGCGGAATGAAAAATTCATTTCCATTTGAAAAGCCAAGGCGAAGATTTCCCTCAATTTTATCAGTGTCATCACCACCACAGGGTATGAGGTATTTAATGGAGATATAGTTGAAGAGTGCCACCACCGAATTGATGAATGGAAACCCGCTACCTGATTGAATTCGTTTAAGTAATGATTTTATTGATGGAGGGAATTTATTGGGGTTAGACCCAAATTTACTATGTGCATCGCTCCATGCTTTAACAGGCTCATAATCAACACAATTGGTTCCCATTCTGTTCTTTATCTCATTATCTAAGAGTGCTTTAATATATTCATTACTTGTATTATTTTCAATGTAGGTAACTACAATAATTCCTCTTTTAAAGTCAGGATATTGATTGAATAGGGCTTCGTCAACAATAATTTTTTGCATATAATTCATTACTAGAATTTTTACATGCATAATTAGTGAAAAAAAACGAATTCAGGAACTTACTCCTCTGTTTTAAAGTAGAGTTGAGTATAAAAAACCTTTATCTAATTTACGTACAAGGTATTCCAGACGCTAGCAGTTTTTTTATCATATTCAGTTTATCATAAATATTAACTCTAAACTCTCAACTTTTAACTCTTAACTTTTTATAATTATCTTTGCTTACGTGAATCCAATTAATCGGCTTGCCGGACAAACTGCCATTTACGGAATCCCAAGTATTCTTGGTCGAATTCTGAACTACCTTCTTGTCCCTTTCTATACCCGTGTTTTCCTCCCTGAAGCGTATGGAAACGTTAGCGTTTTTTATTCCTATGGTGCCCTATTGATGATAGTTTTAACCTATGGAATGGAAACGGCTTTCTTTCGTTTCTACGAGAAGGATAATGAGGTTGAGAAGGAGAAGGTTTATAGTACTGGCATGATTTCACTGCTTTTATCGTCTATTCTATTCCTCGTTGTGGTTTCGTGGTTTGCCCAACCGATTGCCAAGCTAATTGACTATGCGGATTATAGTATATATATCATTTGGTTTGGGTGGATTCTAGCTATCGATGCAATATCATCAATCCCTTTTGCAAGGCTTCGTGCGCAGAATAAGGCCATGCGGTTTGCTTCGATAAAGATGGTTAATATCATCATTAATATTGCGTTGAATTTTTTTCTAATCCTATTCTGTCCTTATATCGTTAATCATTTTGGAGATGGATTTTTAGCGAGCTTCATTAAGCTATTCTACCGTTCCGATTGGGGTATCGAATACATATTTATTTCAAATCTCATAGCAAGTGGAGTCACCCTAGTACTCTTATTTCCTGAGATTGTAGCAACGAAATGGAGGATACATCCTGATGTTTGGAAGAGGATGCTTTTTTATGCTTTCCCGCTGCTTTTTGCAGGGATGGCGGGCATCGTCAACGAAACGTTTGATAGGCTTTTACTTCGGTATTTACTGCCTCAAGGTTTAGCGGCGTCTCAGGTGGGAATATACTCGGCGTGTTACAAGATTTCGATTCTGATGACCATTTTTATTCAGGCATACAAATATGCAGCTGAACCATTCTTCTTTGCTCAAGCCAAGGAAAAGGATGCCAAGTTGGTATATGCTCGTATTATGGACTACTTTATCATCGTTGTTTCTTTGATTTTCTTAACAACAATGGTCTATCTAGATGATTTTGTTCTTACGTTTATTGGAGCAAACTATCGCGAGGGTAGGAGTGTAATACCTGTATTAATGCTTGCAAATCTTTTCTTGGGTGTTTACTATAATCTTTCGATTTGGTATAAGCTGGTTGGTAAAACCATATGGGGTGCTTGGATTTCGATCATCGGAGCAGCTATTACGCTAGCTCTGAATTTATGGTGGATTCCGCTTTCGCCAGATCATCTGATTTATGGTTACTACGGTTCTGCATGGGCAACCTTTATCTGTTATGCTGCAATGATGGTGCTTTCGTATCTTATCGGACAAAAGTACTTTCCGATTCAGTATAACCTTAAAAAATTCTTTGGCTATCTTGGACTTGCCGTTACCCTCTACTTGATGAATGTTCTAATCGTATTTGATGGTCGAATTCTGCAATTCCTTTTCCACACTCTACTTCTGCTAATCTTTATAGGTATTGCTTTTGCCGTTGAAAAACCAAAATTATTCAATTTACTAGGAGCTTAATTCTCAAAATTCTCATGACTACTCAGGAGCAAATCAAAATACATAGAAAGAAAAAAACAAACAGAGACTCAGACCTGCAGCAGGAAACACAGAGAGCCATAGAAGTAATTATAAGAACCCTGAAGATAAAAAATCCACTTAAACTTTGAGTGCGTTGAGAACTATGTAGAAATAGAATACGGATAAACCATAAGAAATACCTCTCTGAACCTCCGTGTCCTCTGTGTCTGTGGTGAATAGTTACAAATTTTCAAATTTTTGCATTTTCAAATTAATTACGCATGGAACAGCAGCACCGGCACATCCGATTGGTAAAGCATTCGTTTAGTGATGGATGGGTTAAGCATTTTGTATATCAGGTTACGCTTTAGCACGGTTAATGCAACAAGGCTAATGTTTTTTTCAGCCATATAGCTTCTGAATTCTTTAACAACGTCTTTCCCATGAACTAAAGTACATTCAACCCTTATTTTAGGGCTAACCTCTTTAAAGTAAGCTTTTAGGCTATTCATTTTTGCCTGTTGAATAGCCATATCGGGTTCAGTTGAAACATGCAGGCAGTATAGGTTTACATGAAAAGCAGAGGTTATGCTAATCAACTTGCGGATGGCCTTGAAATCGCACGAGTCAAAGTTTGTGGCGTAAAGCACATTTTTAACCTCATCAACGCCTTTCATTACTGCTGCTTCGGGGATAACGAGAAGGGGGATTTGGGTTTCATCCGATACTTCCGACGCTACGCTGCCTACAAGCTCAGAACTTCGATACCCATCGCCCTTTGTTCCCATAACGATTATTCCTGGTTTATACCTTTGGCTCATCTCAATAATACCATAAGCTGCGTAACCTTCAACAAGCGAGTACCCAATTTTTATTTTATTCAGTTTTAGCTTATCGGCAAAAATTTTAAGGTCATCATAAAATTTTATAAGCTTTTTCTTGGCATTATTATGGAGAACATTATAGCTGATATCAATATCAATCTGAATGCTTGCCGCATCGGTGAATGGAATCATATCCACCATGGGTGAGTTGAAAACATGAACCAGCTTAATCTCAGAGCCATACTTCGAAGCAAGGTGTAACGCAAACCTTGCCGCATTCTGCGATGGGGTTGAGAAGTCTATGGGTACAAGAATTTTTCTTGGCCCATTCATTCTGGTCGGATGTTCTTTCGGGTGCTGTTCGGTCAGTAGTTTAAGCGTTTTTTCCACATCCGACTCCTTGATTTGAACCTGTACACCCTCCGCAACCATTGGTTGAACAAGGTTTTCGTTGTGCAGATAGGCTTCAATGCCATTGGATTTGAGGTAGCTTTGGAGGACTAGCGCGCTAGCTTGGCTCTCGGTGGTGATTGTTATAAGTTTTTCTTCCATGGCGGTTGGTTTTTATCACAGGTAAGTTAATGAAATTGGAGAGGAAAGTCAAATGAATTGGGAGGTTAAGGGTTTAAAAAACGTATGAAACTTCAATCTTTTTTAAAACAGAGAAATAGTACTTGCTATTCTCTTGCCCCCAAATATTCGAGACTACTAATGAAATTGAAGACCTGTGAGTATAGCGGTTTGCTAAAATATTCTACTATAGATTTTTGCGATCCATCATTGAATTCAAAATATGGTTCGTATTTCCCTTCTACTGATTTATAAATGATTTTACAAACCTTAGCTCCATTCGGCTTTTCAACAGCGATAGTAATGTAGGTGTTTGGGTCTTCGATATTCGTGTTTTGATCTCTTTTATTATCAATTAGAAGAACAACATTCATTACCCTGATCTTTGCTTCAATGGAAACGGAAAATTCATTATTTTTTTCAATGTTTGGTCTGGTTACAACTCCTTTAGTTGAATTGGCGGTAATTATCTTACCGCCCTTTTCAAGTTTAGTTGAACAATTATATGTATCAGTAGCGGTTGAGGTACTTATGCTTTTGCTAATAACGTTATTGATTGTTTTAATAAAACCATCGTGAGTATATACATGCTTAGTATTACCGGAACTAGCAGTTCTTGATGCTGTGTATTCCCATGTAATTACAGGATTCACCTGTCCCTCTTTATCTATTTGGGCTTTTATTTGCTTAATGTAGGGTATGCTAGTTTTTTCATCATCATAGGTATCGTTTATGAAATCGGAATAGGTAAGGGTGTAGCTATCGATTCCTTCATTAATCGAAAATTTAATAACAACCTTATCGGTTGGAGATGTTGTGTTGTGATCCCATATTAATGATGTGGCGTTATAGGTCCATGTCCCCTTTTTTGATTCAAAGTCAAATTCAATATAGCGAGGTTCAAATTCGTATTCGCTACCTTTAATATCGGTTAATATGTTGTTATTGAAAATTGTTGTTTTAAGAGGGATGCTGAAATCGATATTAATCTTGGATGCTGCATCAAGGGTGGTTAATCCATCCGAGTTCTCATGAGTGATCATTTGTGAGATAAATTCATTGTTTGTGGTTGTTAGCTCTTCACTCGCTTCTTCAACAGATAGGGGGCTAGGCAAATCGTCTTTCTTACATGAAAAGAATAATAGAACGCAAGCAATGGCTAACAATGGGAGAAGTTTTTTAGGTTTCATTTTCCGATTTTCATTTTGTATGTAAAGCTAATACTTTAATTAAATCGAATGGCTATTGCCTATGAAAAAAGCGTGGAGTTTTTTCTCCACGCTTTTTTTATAAACGGTAATAATACTTTTTATTTGAAGTTAAAATAAAAAAGTGTATCGTTAAAATCAAAGATGTTGTCCATTAGCTGTTCGCTAAAGAATACAGAAACAATAACTTCGGAGTTATCGGCGAACTTGAAGTAAGGTATCCATTCACCTTCTTCGCTTCTAAATATTACATCAGCAACCTTTGCTCCACCAGCTGTCCAAACGGAAATATTTTGAAAATCGCTAGGGTTTCCATCAAAATTGGTGGTGCTATTGATATTGATAGCCCATTTTATTATAATATCTTTAATTCTATACTTAGCATCAACAATTAAGGAACCGGTTTGAATATCTGTTAACTTCATTGTGAATGAGGTTGATCTTATAATATCATCACTTTTCTTAATTTCATTTAATACTGATATTGTACCACCTGATCGATTTCCTTCAAGTGCAAATGAGGTTGTACTAGAGTAAATGCCTAGGGTATAATCAAACTTAAATGACATCTTCATGGATGTTGATGAGTATGACAGGTTTGCTGTGTATTTACGAGTTGCTACAGGGTTTACCATGCCAACAATTTCAACTTTACTACTAAGGTTGCTCATGTAGGTTTCGTTTTCACCATCGAATGAGATAGTCTTTTTAGCGTAATCGTAAAAGGTTAGGGTTCCATTTTTTGTTCCTCCTTTGAAGGAGAAAATCACAACTATTTTATTGGTTTGGTCAGGTGTTCTGACCCATTCGCCATTCACTTTATTCCATGTACCTACGTTGTTTTCGAAATCAAAATCGAGTAAAGATTCATCGCTATTCTCTTTAGCCAAAAATGAGTAGTAAGTTTTTACTATGCTCTTTTGGAATGACTCCTTATTATTAATGGGGGCTTTTTTCAAATCATTACTAAAAGATAAATCAAGATTTTCAGCAAAACTCATTGCTTGGGCCGCTTCTGATGTTTCATAACCCTCTATATCAGTTAGATAATTCTCCTCAATAGAGGTTAACTCAATAGTGGCTTCTTCCTTTGTAAGAGGAGCGGGGGTCTCATCCTTTTTGCAAGAAGCAAAAATCATCATACCTGCAATGGCAAGTAGCATTAATAGGTTCTTTGTTTTCATTTTTTTTGTTTTAGTTAGTGTTTATTGGGTGAAAATTTATTTGAAACTCCTTTATAGGGAGTAAAATTAAATACTTTTTGCATTGTTATACCATATAACATTAAGAAATATGACAATAGCGAATAATTTAATGTTGAAACAAGCTTATGCTTACATTTTCGTTCTAACAATTGCAAAATCGATTAGTTCAATTCTACAGAATCTAACGTTATAATGATTTAAATAGAATTTAATTAATCGTTTGAAAATAAATCTAGTGTAATGTTAAGTATGTATTATTACATTTTTATTCTAACCGATGGGTTAACCCGTCCGGTTGTAGTTCTGAATGCTATTACCTCATAGTATGATTAACATAACACTAGTTAGTTTTTCACCACATTCCATTATTGGTTTTGAATAACAAATTGCTTGCCAAAAAAATCAATCAAAAGAAAATCGAAGGTTTTTATTGTTTACGACTAAAGAAAATGATTCAACTACATTTAGTGTTTTCTTTATACGGTTTTTCTCGAAAAATGTTTTTAAAATAATGAGAGTTCGATATAAAAAAAGTTTCATTATTGTATTGATTATTAATGCTAATGGCATATTTTTTTGAAGAATGGAGCTGGAGACTGCCTATCGGCAGCTAGTATTCTATTTTTTCATTTACTTCAACAAAATAAATATTGCTAGTTTAGTACTTAAATTGTTTCTGACATCGAACTCATTATCCCTGCTGTTCCATAGGTATTGGTGAGCGTATTGAAACAAAAAAAGGCTATCGGTTATAGATAGCCTTTCGTTGTGACTCCGCAGGGATTAGTTCGCTTCCCTCAGGGCATGCGCACATGCTGCTCATGATCCCTGCTGACATCGTTGATAATAATGAGTTTATTCAAAATAAGAAAGACCATCCTTGTAGGATAGCCTTTCGTTGTGACTCCGCAGGGATTCAAACCCCGAACCTTCTGATCCGTAGTCAGATGCACTATTCAGTTATGCTACGGAGCCAATAATATTTTTTTAATTTCTTTCAACTACATTTCGGGTGCAAAGGTAGGCTTTATTTTGGATTTGACAAAGGGTTGGTAAAAAAATCCCTCGATTTTTTCGAGGGATTTTTTTTGTTGTATTTAAGCTTCGGCTTTTCTCTTCTTCTCTTTAATACGAGCTTTTTTACCGGTTAGGTCACGTAGGTAGTAAATACGTGCTCTACGAACCTTACCTTTTTTATTCACTTCGATTTGATCGATAAAGGGGGAATTCAATGGGAATATTCTTTCAACCCCAATACCGCCAGAAACCTTACGAACTGTAAATGATTCTGTAGCACCACTACCTTTTCGTTGAATAACTACACCACGGTAGTTCTGTATTCTTTCCTTGTTACCCTCAATAATTTTATAGTGAACGGTAACTGTGTCGCCACTTCTAAATTCGGGGTGTTCTTTAGCTTCTGTTGCGAAAGAACTCTCGGCTACTTTAATTAAATCCATCTTTTCTGTTTTTATGGTTTGGTCCACATATACGCAATATTACAGGTTCCTATGTCCGTGTTAGGGAATGCGTACGATTTCAGGTCGCAAAAATATGTAAAAAATTGTTATCTAACGATAATTATTAAATAAAAATGTTAGAAATAAAAAAAGAGGCTGCCTAAAAAGTCAATAATAGTTTCTCGCAAACCTTGCCTGCCGGCAGGCAGGGACCACAAAGTGAAAACACAACGCTTGCG
>RPRQ01000050.1 GCA_003818205.1 Bacteroidales bacterium | reverse complement strand
CAAGAATTACAGCAAAAGTAGGCAAGCCCCTTTTGCGTAATTCTATGCCTTGCAGTATTCACGCCCTGTCTGGCTCGCAGTTTTGCCATCCCACCGCACTGCTGCAACCATGGTTCTTGATGCTACAATTCTTTTTTCAAATCAATAAATAATAAATAAGTGGTTTGACTTAATCAGCAGACCCTATATTATTACATCGAACTGACGTTTATTATTGAATTAGGCATTTTTTAATAATGAATGATACCAGCGGCATCAAATATTTATAGAAATGTATTGCCGTTTGATTTTGTACGACCCCAGCTGGGGTCGAATATTCTAATCATGTAATTGTCTATAAACATTCAAACCCTATGGGTTTGGTAGAGTTTCGGTACTATTATTAATGTGCCTAATTCAATATTCTTATTAATAAGCCCCACAAAATAGTTTATAAAATCTCCAAAAAAACAAGGGTCGGACTAATCCGACCCTTGCAAGGTAATTATTTATTAGATAAGCTGTTTAGAAGTGGTAATCTACACCGATTGAGAATGCAAGGTTAGTACGGTTGTAGGTTTCATTAGCCGATAGGTTTCCATAACTTGGATACGTAATAGTTTTAATATCCGATGAATACATTGTATATAGCATACCTAGGTTAATCTGCATTTTCTCGGTTGCCTTAAATGCGCCACCAAAACCTACAGTGCTAGATGATAAGCTATGGCTTAGGTCAGTCTGATATCCTGTACCTACACCGGTTTTTGCGTAAAGGTAACCAGCTGAGATAAGCACCTTATCGGTAATATCATACTCACCACCGAGCGCAATTTCGTAAAGGTTACCTTCAATATCCTTTTTCACACCCGGTGCTTTTTCGATGGTAGCGTTTTTATCGAAATAGTAGTGAATACCTGCGCTCATTCTCATTTTTGGAAGAACCTTATACCCAATACCAACTGAAAGTATTGCAGGAATATCGCTTCTAACTTTCGCCCCATCAGGGAACATGTACTTTAGTGTTCCGTCAGGATTAACACCACCTACGACATCTTTCTTGGTGCTGTTCTTAAGCGTTAAATTGGTGTTGAATTCATACTTAATCCCAATATTTAATTTTTCGCCAAAAGTAAGATTTACACCTAGAATTGGGGTAATGGCAGTTCCAGTCTGTTTCGAATCTAGTTCTTGATCAGCCGTTGCTGCTGAGTTGCCTTCAAGAACTGCTGCTTTTGTGTTATAAGCGGCTTGAATTTGAGTCATATTTAATGAGCAATCAGTATAGCTATTAAATCCAATTACTTTTGCAATAGCATCTGCTTGTGTACCATTTATTCCTCCTCCTGCTACTAATTGACCTAAAGTAAGGGTGGGGTAACCGGTGGCTAAACCACCAACGCCTGGATTAGCTATAGCAGCAGCAGCGGTCCCTAGGGAAAGTGTATGAAAAACGGATGATGCAGTTCGCATAGAACCATCGAAACCGTATGCTGCTTTTGTTGGATTGACCAATACATCTTTTATTGTACCTTCATAAGTATTTACAGCATAGATATATCTTAACCCGGCAGAAACTGAAATCATATCATTAATGGCATAGCTAGCATTGATTTGGGCTCCCCAGAAAACACTTGAACCCTTAAAGTTAATATTCGCTGAATACTCATCAGTCGGAATTTCACTGGCTGCAAGAGACATCGGAATAGCTGAAAAAGGAATTTCAAAGCTAGGCAACCCCGTTTTATAATCAGCAGATCCACCCCCAGCATTAGGTGTAAGCCCAAATCCTAAGGCAATTTTACCCTTTTTATAAACAGCATACACATCTGGGTATAAAGGTACTGCAACATCTCCTACGTATTTTGAATCGTTAAGGGTTGGAAACTTATTCTCAATGGTTTTTTTCTGAAAAATTGATTGGTTGCTCAGCGAGAGGTGAAACCCATCGGCAAGCTTGGTTAACCCTGCTGGGTTATAGTAAACGGCATCGATGCTGGTTGAGGCATCGCGTGCTAGCATACGAACGTACGAAGCGCTTTGGTTGGCATTGGTTACAATACCCCCCGCAAGTACTACCGCTGGGCCCATCAAGCCCGTAAAAAGTAATGCAATAAGTAATCTTTTCATACACATTTAATTAAGGTTATTACTATTTTTTGTTTAGGTTTTTCAGCTAGATAAAACGTATGTTTTAAGAATTGTTCGAATATAAATAGGTAATGCCGAACAAAGTTTTTGTTAGCAAAGGGAGCGGAATCAAATTAAAAGGTAACGGGCGAGAAATCCTGTATGAAGCCCTAGATTGTAGGAGCTATTATGGGTAAAAAATTGGTCGAGCCGGTTAAACTTGAAGGTGTGGGTGTTGAGCTTATAGGTATCGATGGATGATTCGTTAGGTTCGGGGTTATTGTAAAACACATCCTGAAACGACCTATCTAACAGGCGTTTAATGAGGACACAATATGCTACAATTGCCAAAAAAATTCGTGCTCTACGCATCGATTCAGAAAAAATTTATGCTAATTTAGATAAATAATGATAAGATCAAAATTGTTTCGCTGGTTTTCATGCGGTTGTTAATCATCACCAATAAAAATTCAATCCCATTTTACTATAACGTTACTATTCAGTAGCAATAAAACTTTCACGCAAGCGAGGCTGTCTAATAAGTCAAACTTAACCACGAAGAACTCTAAGGATACACAAAGGACACAAAGCAAAAGCATTGAAAATAAATACTTTGTAAACTTCGTGATGTGCTTCGTGACCTTTGTGGTTAAGTTTTTTCCGGCTTTTCAGACAGCCTCGGACAAAAAGCAATACAAAAATAAATTTGCCTGAACTTCGTGTATTTGTGACAAAAATCTATTCTACAATTTGCTAAAACACGACCTTACCCTTTAACTTTTTTGCTTTTTTCATCTCATTTTACCATAACTTGAACAATTTTTTAAACCATACCCAATATTTTTTGTCTTAATCGAAATAATTCTCAATTTTAACGATGTATATTTTACTTCTTAAAACTTTATAAAAATGAAATCAATCAATAAATTTACCCGATTAACCCTTGCTGGAGCTATCCTCCTATCGTTTATTGGAGGGAGTAGCGCCCAGAGCCCTACAACGGGTTATACCTTTACTATGGTTAAAGAGGTTAAAACTACGCCTGTTAAGAACCAGCAAAGTACGGGTACGTGCTGGAGCTTTGCCACCACCTCGTTTATCGAAACTGAGCTGCTTCGATTGGGTCAGCCGGAATACGATCTCTCGGAGATGTACTTTGCAAGAATAGCCTACTCCGAAAAGGCTAATCTATACGTTAGGTATCAGGGCACAAATAACTTTGCGCAGGGAGGTCAGGCGCACGATGTTTTTAATGTGATTAAGAGGTATGGCATGTTAACCGAAGAGGCATACGCCGGAAAGAATTATGGTTCAAACGATCATAATCACGGAGAGGTTCAAGAAGGATTAAAAGCATTTGTTGATGCTATTGTTAAGAAAAAAGGGGGTAAGCTGACCACTGCATGGGCATCTGCTTACGAATCGACTCTCGATGCCTACTTTGGCAAGGTTCCATCAGAGTTTACGGCGAGTGAGAAGAAGGTTAGCCCAAAATCGTTTGCTGAATCAACCGGGTTAAAAGTTGATGATTATGTTGAGATAACCTCATTTAACCATCATCCGTTTTACCAAAACTTCATCCTCGAAATTCCCGATAACTGGTCGCGCGATAGCTACTACAATGTTCCCCTGGATGAGATGATGGCTATTACCGAGAATGCCCTGATGAAAGGCTATTCGGTTTGCTGGGATGGTGATGTTAGCGAAAAGGGCTTTGGGTATAAAAAGGGTGTGGCAATTCTTCCTGCTGCCAAGGTTGAGGATATTAAAGGCTCAGACATGAGCCGTTGGACAGAGGTGACCGATAAGGATAGACTTGCTCAGATGTTCAGCTTCGAGAAACCTATTCCTGAAATTAATGTTACCCAGGAGAACCGGCAGCTTAACTTCAATAACCAAACTTCAACCGATGACCATTTAATGCACTTTACGGGGATTGCTACTGATCAGAATGGGACTAAATACTTCTATACAAAGAACAGCTGGGGAACCGATGGTCATATTTACAATGGTTATCTCTACATGTCGGAATCCTTTGTTAGGATGAAAACCATTGCTATTCTTGTTCACAAGGACGCTATTCCCACTGATATTGCAATGAAGATGGGTTTAGTAAAAACTAGAGAAGTAAAAAAATAGGTAACTACTCAGCATTAGACGAAACAAAATAACCGCGAAGACACAGACCTGCCTGCCGCCTGCCTGCCGGTAGGCAGGGTAGGCAGGGAGCATTGAGAAACACGGAGATGATTACTCAAGAAAATTATTGATATTGCATACCGTAAGCCAGCTCTCTAAGTTGTCTCAAAGCTATTATTCTGTGATTTGTAAAGCAATTGTTTAAAGTAAACTCAGTGACCCCCGCCTGCCAAGGCTCGGCGGGCAGGTCAGTGTCTCCGTGGTGAATAGTTACAAAAATAGAAATATTTATTAATATCAAAAAGCCTGATAAATTATAATTTATCAGGCTTTTATCATTAATATACCAGCAGATTACAACCCCTTAGCTGCGCTTCATTCACTCTACCTAAAACCTCAAAGGAGTTATCATCATACACCTTTCCTAAATCCTCGGTTTGGATAAATGAGCAGGAGTAGAAGTTTGCTAGGTCAATTACATTAATTGCGCCCGTTCGCAGGGGTGGAAGTGTAGCGAAAGGGTCGTAAGGATCGCGAACTATAATTCTCATCCAAGGGGGACATCGAAAAATCCCATTCCCATGGGAATATGCCTGCGATAGGAGCTCGGTCATGCCGTATTCGGAATGAATTGATTTTTGACCAAAAGCATCGCAAAGCAGTTTATGCAGCTCATCCCGAACCATTTCCTTTCTTCGACCCTTCATGCCACCGGTTTCCATAATAATGGAGTTGCTTAGCCTGAATTGAAATTTCTCAGCAAAATCGGCTAGAGCAAAGGAAACGCCTACGAGTAAACATTTTTGCCCCTTTTGATCTAAACGTTCAAGGCGTTCAGCAAGAGTATCAAGCTCATTCAAAAAGAATCCGCTTTCGGGGTGATTGGATAGCTTTATTAACCTATCAGTCATATACACCAACGATGAACCTTGACGTTCAAGATAGGAGGGAAGAAGAGCTAGAATACAGTAATCGGATGGATTACAATAAAAAAGGCTAAAAGCCTTTGTAAAACTCATCTCATAAAGGCTTGTATCAACTACATGATGCTTACTTGTTTGATCACCCATTGTTCCGCTGCTGGAGAATAGAACCTGAGCGGTTGAATCAACAGGTTTTATTTCTCGGGTTTTAAAGAATTGTATCGGTAGCAAGGGTATTCTATCAATAGAAGTAATACTATCAGCGTTAATCTTTAATCGTTCGATGTACTCTTTATAGATAGGGATATTAACCGATTGGTATCGAAAAACATCCAGCGCATTTTTTTCAAACTGCTCGTCGTTCTGAATATCGAAGATTGATGTAAGTATGTTATTCATACTGCAAAGATACAGCTTGAAGTAAAGAAATAGGTTAAAACCTTATAGCTCAGAGGAGGGTGTCTCAAAAGTCTAAAAGCAACTCTCTTTTTTCTCTGTGCATCTCTGTGACTTCTCCGTGATCCTCTGTGTAACAATATTTTAAAAATTACACAGAGTTCCACAAAGGACTTTTTAGACATCCTCCTCTAATAAATGATTTCTTACAATTATCCCCTGATGGCTTTTATTCCTGGTAGCTCTTTACCCTCCATGTATTCCAACATAGCTCCACCACCCGTTGAAACGTAGCTGATCTTGTTGGTAAGGTTGAGCTTATTAACAGCAGCCACTGAATCGCCTCCCCCAACTAGGCTGAATGCTCCTTTTTCAGTAGCCTTAGCAATTGCTAGAGCAATGGTAGATGTACCCTTTGAGAACTTTTCCATCTCGAACACACCCATTGGGCCATTCCAGAGTATTGTTTTGGAATTTTCGATGACTTGACTGAATAGCTTAATGGTTTCATTACCTATATCAAGCCCCATCCAACCATCAGGTGTGATATCTATTTTAAGGGCCTGTGTATTTGCGTTTGCATTAAAGGCATCGGCATTGATGGCATCAACGGGGAGGTAAATCTTCACCCCTTTCTCTTTGGCTTTATTAAGTAGCTCTAGGGCTAAATCTAGTTTATCCTCTTCGCAAAGCGATTTACCAATCTTCCCCCCTTGGGCTTTGATGAAGGTATAGGTCATTCCTCCCCCGATAATAAGGTTATCAACCCGATTCAGAAGATTTTCGATCAGAAGTATTTTATCCGAAACCTTTGCCCCGCCCATTATGGCTGTAAAGGGTCTTATAGTTTTATGAAGAACCTTATCCATGGCTTTCAGTTCACTCTCGATCAGATAACCGAACATGCTGTCGTTGGGGAAATACTGAACGATAAGAGAGGTTGAGGCATGTGCTCGGTGAGCAGTTCCAAAAGCATCGTTTACATAGCAATCGGCGTAGCCTGCCAGCTGTTTTAAAAAGTTCTTTTGGCTCTCTTTCACCCTTACCTTTGCTGCTTTCTTCTGTTCATCGCTGGCATCATCAGGTAAGCTGTATGCTTTACCTTCTTCCTCCTCATAGAATCGAAGATTTTCGAGAACAAGCACTTCCCCTGCTTTAAGCTCAGCGGCTAGTTTTTTTGCCTCTTCGCCGATGCAATCGGGAGCAAATTTAACTTTTACCCCAAGGATTTTCTCAATGGCAGGTAAAACATGCTTTAGCGAATATTTATCTTGCACTTTACCATCGGGTCGGCCTAGATGCGACATAAGAATGGCTGCACCGCCACTGTTTATAATTTTTTTAATTGTAGGTAATGCACCACGGATACGGGTGTCATCGGTAACTTCAAAGGTTTTTTTATCTAGGGGAACGTTAAAATCAACCCTAACAATTACCTTTTTTTTAGCAAAATTATAACTTTCAATAGAATTCATTTTTTTATAGGTTATATGGTTAATTTAAAAAAACAAAGATACAGCTTAGTAGCCCAAATCAGAATTTTTCCAATTAGTTTTCGTTGCGTACATATCAATATCTTTGCAAGAGGGTTATTTTATAGCTCGGATATATTGCACTACGTTTCTCGTTTGCTCTCACCTTTCACCCATTCTCTCTTAAATAATTATTCCATCATTTTTTTGTACTTTTGATCGCTTTTGATTAAATAAAACGATACAATTCTAATATGCTTTTTAAGGATATAGTTGGACAGGATCAGGTAAAGCGGGGGTTAATAAAATCGGTGAACGAAGGCAGAATTCCCCATGCGCAGCTATTTATTGGGCAAGAGGGCACCGGTAAACTTGCGCTAGCCATTGCCTATGCTCAGTATATTAGCTGTCATAAAAAAGGAGACGATGATTCGTGTGGGGATTGTCCATCGTGCCATAAGTTCAGCAAGCTGATTCACCCCGATCTCCATTTCGTATTTCCCATTATTCTCTCCGAAAAGAAATCAGATTCAGATGATGAAAAAGGCCCATCGGGTAAGCTAAGCGATGCATTTATGGTTCAATGGCGTGAGGTTCTTTTGGCAAACCCTTATATTACGGAATCGGATTGGTATGAGATGATTGGTGCTGAGAATAAGCAGGGGATTATCGGAACAACCGAGAGCTCAGATGTTATTCGTAAGCTCAGCCTTAAAAGCTACGAGTCGGACTACAAAACCATGATTATATGGCTTCCCGAGCGGATGAATATGCAGGCAGCCAATAAACTCCTAAAGCTGATTGAGGAGCCACCGTTGAATACAACGTTCCTAATGGTTAGCGAGAACCCAACGCAGCTATTAAAAACAATCCTATCACGAACCCAATTAATCAAGGTTCCACCCATCCATCGCGAAAGCATTGCCCTCGCACTGGTTGACCGTTATCAGATTAGCCCATCAAGGGCACAGGATATAAGCCGTATATCGAATGGTAGCTATCGCAAGACCATAAGCCTTGTTTCAGCTGAGGCAGAGAATCAGTACTTCCCTTTCTTCCGTCAGCTCATGAGGTTGTGCTACTCCAACGATGTATTGGGTTTACTCGATTGGGTTGGCGAGGTAACCTCTCTGGGC
Organism: Bacteroidales bacterium; assembly: GCA_003818205.1. Lineage (GTDB taxonomy): Bacteria > Bacteroidota > Bacteroidia > Bacteroidales > Tenuifilaceae > UBA8529. The sequence continues at coordinate 25,616 of RPRQ01000050.1, read as the reverse complement.
CGTGAGCAGCAGAAGGAGATGCTCGCCGAATCGCTTCGACTTCTAAGAGAAAGCTTAATGCTGAATATGAACCTTGAGGACATTTCGTATTTAGCAGGCGATGAGGTTGATTTTGGCAAGAAATTCTCCCCTTTTATCAACAAAACGAATGTTAATCAGATATTCACGGAGTTTAACCTAGCAATTGATCATATTTCCCGAAATGGTAATGCACAGATTATTTTCACCGATATGTGTATGAAGCTGGTGAAGCTGATTAATAAGTAAAAAACGTAGAACTCAAAAACCTTAAATTATTCTGTCGGAATGGGGCTTTGCAAGGGTTAGAAAATAGGGCTAAAACACATCATTCAAACCCTTCCAATAAGAATTGATGTTGGTAGTAATCTGTTACGCTCCATTAACATAAGAGGGATAGGGAGGTTTTTAGGTTTGATTTCTTTATATTGATAGATACTTTCCTGTATTTCATCAAATTTGTATTATCAGGTTGATAGCAACGTGAATAAAAAAGTTTAATTTTAAATTGGTAAAAGCAAGGAAGGTACAAATAAATAAAATAATCGACCTATGATGAAATTATACACTTTTCCCTACACATATTCCCTAAGAGAACTTTCAAGGGGCAACTATATAAACAGAATCATTTTATTGGTTTTGATCTTTTTTAGTAGTTCTAATTATTCCTATTCTCAGATACCCACTACAGGTCTTGTTGCCTACTACCCCTTTAACGGTAATGCCAATGATGAGAGTGGAAATGGGAATAATGGGACAAATAATGGTGCAACGCTGACTGCTGATAGATTTGGGAATGCAAGTAGTGCTTATAGTTTTGATGGTATCTCAAACCACATCCAGGTTCCTTCTGCCACATCATTGAATCCCACAAATCAAATAACTATTTCAACATGGGTTAATCCCAAAGGTTTTTATTCTGGAAGTTCTTATGGTAATTTTATTGTTTCTAAAGGTTCCGATGCTACAATTGGACATTATAATTTAATTTATATAACGGACACAAAGCAATTTCTTTTTACAATTCGTTTTTCCGATGAAGTTGGAGTTCTGCCATCACAAGTATTATCCTCAACAATAATTAATCTTTCAACATGGTATCATGTAGTTGGAACTTACGATGGGCTAACAATGAAAATTTTTGTTAATGGTGTATATGAAAATCAAAAATCAAAATCATTATCTCTACCAAATAATACTGAAGATATTTATATAGGAAAGCATTCAAATGTTTCATATCCTTATTGGATTAATGGAAAAATTGATGATATCTGCATCTACAACCGCGCCCTTTCAGCATCTGAGGTTGATGCCCTATACCACGAAGGCGGTTACGCACAGGTGACCGATTACGATGGGAATACATACGAAACCGTTCAGATAGGCACCCAAACCTGGATGAAGCAAAACCTTAAGGTTACGCATTACCGCAATGGCGATGCAATCCCCAATGTTACCGATAATACCGCATGGACAGCCTTAACAACTGGTGCTTACTGCAACTACAGTAACGATGTTGCAACAGCAGATATTTATGGTAAACTTTATAACTATTATACAGTAGTAGATAATCGTAACCTTTGCCCAGCGGGGTGGCACGTGCCAAGTGATGCTGAATGGACAACCCTTGAAACATACTTAGGTGGGAGTAATGTTGCAGGAGGTAAACTAAAAGAAATTGGTACAACACACTGGGTAAGCCCTAATACAGGTGCTGACAATACTAGTGGATTTACTGCACTCCCGGGTGGAATTCGAAACCATGATGATGGTACTTACCATGCGAATGGTGGGTTAGGTTTTTGGTGGTCAACAACGGAAAATAGTGCAAATACGGCATGGTATTGTTATCTTTCTACCTCTGATGGGTTTAGCAAAAGGTATTATGATAGAGGTAAAAGTGGTGGTTTTTCAGTTCGTTGTCTAAAAAATGATAATCAACCACCCACCATCATCTCTTTCACCCCAACCTCTGGTCCAATCGGCACAACAGTTACCATAACCGGTACAAACTTTAGCACAACCCCTGCCAGTAATAATGTTTGGTTTGGGGCGGTAAAGGCAACGGTAACTGCCTCCACTGCAACTTCGCTTAGCATGACAGTACCAGCTGGAGCAACCTACCAACCCATAACAGTAACCGTAAATGGGCTAACCGCTTACTCTAGTAAACCATTCAATATAACTTTTCCAAGTTCTGGGGTTATTAATGCAACATCATTTGCCTCAACGGTTGATTTTGCTATTGGAACGGGTCCACGAAATATAGCAGTAGGTGATATTGATGGCGATGGCAAGTCGGATATAGCCATTACAAACTGGAATAGCAATACTGTTTCGGTATATAGGAACACTAGCGCATCGGGTTCCATTACAACAAGCTCTTTCGCTGCTAAGGTTGACTTAACTACAGGAACGTACCCATTTGGTGTTGTAATTAGTGATATCGATGGTGATGGTAAACCTGATCTAATTGTTGCAAGTGATGACAATAATGTTTCTATCTACCGGAATATTAGCACTTTGGGCTCAATCTCAGAAAGTTCGTTCGCCGCTAAGGTTAACTTCGAAGGTTCAGGATATGTTGCCATTAGAGATATCGATGGCGATGGTAAACCGGAAATAGTCAGTTCAAACTGGGGCAGTAATACCATTTCTATCCTAAGGAACACCAGTACAGCAGGATCTATTGTCTCAGGTTCATTCGACACTAAAGTTGACTTCACAACGGGAGAGAATCCAAGATGTATTGCTATTGAGGATATCGATGGTGACGGTAAACCAGATTTAGCCGTTACTAATGAAGGAAGCAATACTGTTTCTGTCTTCAGGAATACAAGCACCTTCGGTTCCATAAATGCAGGCTCACTCGGGAACAAGGTTGACTTCATCACAGGATCGATTCCACACTATGTTGCTATTGGGGATATTGATGGGGATGGCAAACCGGATTTAGCTATTACTAATGGTGGAAGCAATACTGTGTCTGTTTTCAATAATACCAGTACCTCTGGCTCCATTGGAACAGGATCATTATCAACCAAGGTTGATTTTACCACTGGAGGGGATCCTCGCGGCATTGCTATTAGCGACATCGATGGTGACGGCAGGCCAGATTTAGCTATTGCAAATAGAGCGAGTTTGGTTTCGATTTTCCGTAACACGATAAGTTCTGGCTCCATATCAGCAACTTCATTTACCACCAAAGTTGATTTCACGGCGGGAACGAGTCCACATGGTATTGCCATTGGTGATACCGATGGTGATGGTAAACCGGATATAGTTGTAGCAAACGAAACTAGCAATTCCATTTCGGTGCTTCGGAATACTCTTCCAGCCACAGCACCAGTTCTACCCACCATCACCTCTTTCACCCCAACCTCGGGACCAATCGGCACAACAGTTACCATTACTGGAACAAATTTTAGCACAACGCCTGCAAATAATATTGTTTGGTTTGGGGCGGTAAAGGCAACGGTAACAGCGGCCACTGCAACAACGCTTAGCGTGACTGTACCAGCAGGTGCGACATATCAACCTATTACCGTAACTGTAAATGGGCTAACCGTTTACTCCAGCAAACCCTTTAATGTTACTTTTTCAAGTTCAAGGGTAATTGATGCAAATTCATTTGCTCCAAATATTGCTTTTTCTGTCGGTAATAGTCCAACGAATGTTGCTATTGGTGACCTCGACCAAGACGGTAAACCTGATATTGTCGTAAATAGTTCAAGTAGTGAAATTTCAGTATTAAGGAATACAAGTAGTTTAGGTACTATTGGATCTGGATCTTTTGCTTCTAAGGTAAATTTCTCCACTGGGTTAAATCCATTCTATGTTGCCATTGGTGATCTTGATGGGGATGGTAAGCCCGATATGGCAGTATCAAATGCTGGTAGTAATTCAGTTTCAGTGCTTCGAAATACTAGTTCACTGGGCTCAATTACCTCTGGCTCATTTGCAACCAAGGTTGACTTTGCTTTAGGTTTATCTCCACATTGTATTGCTATTGGTGATATCGATGGTGACGGTAAATTGGATTTAATTGTCCAAGACAATAATAGTAATTTGGTTTCAGTACTAAGGAACACAAGTAGTATAGGCTCTATAACTATTGGTTCATTTGCAGCTAAGGTCGACTTTGCAACAGGAGCTAGCCCAGAGAATCTTCTTGTCGGCGATGTTGATGGTGATGGTAAATTGGACATAATGGTTACAAATAGCGGTAGCACTACTGTATCGGTTTTTAGAAATACAAGTACATTAGGATCCATTGGGTTAAGTTCTTTTGCCCCGAAGGTCGATTTTGAAACTGGAACAGGTCCATATTTTCTTTCTTTTGGCGATCTCGATGGTGATGGCAAACCTGATTTGGCCGTTGTAAATACTAATTCACTATCAATTCTCAGGAATACTTCTACTCTGGGTACTATTAGTTCAAGCTCATTTGCCTCCAAGGTTGATTTCGTAGTAGGAACAAATCCGCGTTACATTGCAATTGGAGATATTGATGGAGATGGTAAACCCGATATTGCTGTTGGCAATCAGGGTAACGATAACGTTTCGGTATTAAAAAATACAAGTGCTTCGGGTACAATTAATAGTGGTTCATTTGCAAACAAAGTCGACTTTACATCTGGAACATGGACTTGGGGCCTTGCTTTAGGAGATATTGAAGGAGATGGCAAACCAGAAATAATTGTTACAAATGCATCGAATGGAAATACCGTTTCTGTGCTTCGGAATACAGTGGCGCCACCTCCAGTTCCATCAATTACATCATTTACCCCAACTACAAAGGTTCCTGAATCATCAGTGGCAATTACTGGCAATAACTTTGGAGCAACTCAAGGAACAAGCACCATAAAATTTGGTACAACCACAGCATCAGTAACAAGTTGGAATACTACGCAGATAGTTGCTACGGTGCCAACACTTTTACCAGGAAGTTATGCTATTTCAGTAACAACTATAGGTGGTACTGCGAACTCATCTGCGCAGTTTATTGTACCAGAATGCGTTAAACCGACCATTCGAAAGAAAGGTAGCATTAACATCCTTATTTGCCAAACGCCTAATGCAACCAGCTACCAATGGTACCTAAACGATAATGCTATAGCCAACGCAACCAAGCAGTTTTATGTTGCTCGGGATAATTATGGAAATTATAGCGTTCAGACAGTTGAAAGCAATGGTTGTAGCTTCCGCTCCGATGCAATATCTATTATTACTTCATCGGCTGTTTCGGTTTACCCAAATCCTAGCGATACAGAGCTTAATGTAGCTTTTGATTTTGAACAGGTTGGAAAAATTACCATTCGACTTGTAAATTCGTCAGGCAATACTAAACGGATAATTACATTTAATAAGGAGCTCGACTCCCAAACCCTTCTGGTTGATATTAAGGACCTCGAAAAGGGAATTTACTTTATTGATGTAGAGATTAATGGGGAGAAGATAGATTCACAAAAAGTTGTAATTTTATAAGTGTAAAGCGGCATGAAAAAATACATCTCAAAACCAAAGCAAATGATGAGCAGGTCGTTTTTATTAATTTTAGCGTTTTTTACTTTAAACCTTTCTGCTCAAACCATTACCGATGAGCAGAAGAATGAGCTACTGCCAAAAGTTAAACTATTACTGAAGGATTATGAACGCTATAGCCAGTTCTCCGCCGATGGTGTAAGCCTTAATGTTGAGTACAAAAAACAGTTTGTAGCATTGTTTGAACTTACTTTGAAATATGGAGTTTTTAACGATATATCACCTTCAAAAAAGGGAATATTTCCCACAGCGGAAAAATATTTGAATTTTGTTGAAACCAACTATAAGCAGGGGCTAGATGTTACGATTGATATCGATAATATAAAAATAGTTGATGTTGTGTTTCTTGGCGACAGCTATAGCATTAGCGTTTTGGTGCATAAAAAAGCAATAGGGATTTTCAACGATCAAGGAATAATACGGTTTGATGATGATCTTTATTTTTTATTTGTTTCAGGTGTTGATGAAAAGGGTAAACCCTCCAGTTTTAGGATTAGCGGTATTTTAACAAAGGAGAAGTATGCCCAGGTAAATGCTAAGCAGAAGGGGATTATCTTAGGCTTAGGAGTAAACGCGAATTATTCTAAAACAAAAATAAATAGTTCAACAGTATCTTCAAGCGATTTATGGAAACCTTCCGCTGGGAGAGCATTCTCACCGGGACTGGATATTGTAGTAATGCTTAATAAAAGGATAGGAATTGGAACAGGGCTTAGACTTTCGTCCTACAATTCATCCTTTAATATTCGTAATTATAATCAAACATCAGACAGAATGGTTACAGATATCGATGGTGATAAATATAATCCTGTTCTTCAGATACCTAGTTTAAGTCAGCAAAGTTTTGTTAAATCTATTGATATCCCATTAATCCTAAAATTTGTTGCAGGAAAAGGGAAAGCAAAATATTACTTCGATATCGGATTAATCGGTTCGATTATCTCTAAATCTTACTTTACGCTCAGCGGTAGCTCTGTAAAGGCTGGTTACTACGAAACACTAAATGTTACCTTATCCGATATTCCTGAATATGGCTTTGGAAGTTACAGCTATAACAAAGAAAAGAAGTATGTATTTCTCAAGAAACAGGCAACTAGCTTATCTGGATATACTTCAATCGGGATTCTTTACCAGCTATCATCAAACTTATTATTTAAACTTGGAGCAGGGTTATCCTATGGGTTTACCGATTTAAATGTCGATTCTGACAATGCCGATAATTTCATAAACATAACCTCATCCAGCCTAAATGAAAAAACCTCGCTTCGTTCTGCTGGTATTGAGTTAGGTGTTTTTTATTTGATTCCTTTTAAACGTTAAACCGAAGGGGTATGAAATGTCCATGTACGCACCTACAACAATAGCAATGATTAAAATTTGGACATTCCATGTGTGCCAAATCATGAATGAAACTTAAAGGTAGATTTAATTGCCATTGATAATATGTTACTTAGGAAAATTTAAACACATGAAAACAGCGGCTATAATTTTTGTACTGATGTTGATGACAGGTTTATACAACCTTGGCATATCGCAATCCCTTATCCTATCAACAGATAATGGAAAAACCTGCAAGGTCGAAATGGTGGTCGGCAGGATTAAGGACAACAGTTTTGATTTAACAATCAAAACAACTTGGATTTTGGAAGATTTGAAACCAGCTGTTGATAATCAATCAGTAATAGGCTTCGAGGTGGATGAGATTTTCATTAATAATCCAAGTTTAATACGAATAGTAAGCCCTCAGGAAGGTAATGTAGTAGCATTTAACTCAACAGTGAAGTTAACCTATGAGGTTTCGGAAAAATGTCAGGGAGGAATGTTTATCTTTAAATTTCCATTTTTTTACGCTTCAAGCATCCAAAATGCTCTGGATAAGAAATTAAGAGAGGCATTCACTTTTAAGCGACCTCGTGATTACTCGTTGTCTATTTCTTTTCAACAGAATGATATCGTTGATAAAAATCCACCATACTTAGCTATTCTAAGCCCCGAAGGTGTTGATGAAGGGTTAAAGTCTATTGTCGATACAAATATGGTTAAGGTTAAGCTGGTAGCAACAGATTTATCGGGTATAGAGAGCGTTATGGTAAATAATACACCAGCTTTTAAGGAAAGCGATTCAACCTTCTATGCTAATATTAACCTTAAAGTTGGGTACGAAAATACTATAAATGTATCAGCCACGGATAAAAGAGGGCAGATTACCAAAAAGCAATTTCCCATAGAGTGTAGGCCGCGAGCTAAGCAGACAATTGCCACCATTACTCCACTACCTATAATTCCACCAATAATTAAGCCATCTGATATTGATATTGATATTCCAGCTGTGGCTACACCCAACCCGTTTAAGTTTGCAATGATAATTGGAAATGAGGATTACTCAAGTTACCAAACTAATCTTCGAACAGAATCGAACGTAGAGTTTGCCATACACGATGCAGAGATATTTAAGGAGTATGCTATTAAAGTAGTTGGTGTTCCAGAAGAAAATATCATTTTTATCAAGAATGCTAAAGCGATGGAGATGCATCGAGCCCTTAACCAGTTGAATGCCATTGCTAAGAATTCCAATGGGAAAGCTGAATTATACGCTTTTTATGCTGGGCATGGATTTCCCGATGAGAAAACTAAGGAACCCTACATAATGCCAGTAGATGTTAGCGGGAACGATCTTCAGTTTGCACTAAAGCTTAATGATTTTTATAAAAAGTTAACAGAGTTTCCAACCAATCGTGTCACGGTGTTTTTAGATGCATGCTTTAGTGGTGGTGGTCGTGATCAGGGTTTAATTGCTGCCCGAGGTGTAAGAGTTAAACCGAAGGCGACTTCTCTTAAAGGTAATATTATTGTTTTTGCAGCGAGTACAGGTGATCAATCATCCTTACCCTACCGCGATAAACAGCATGGGATGTTTACATACTACCTGCTTAAAAAGTTAAAAGAAACGAAAGGCGAGATAAATTTTAATGAATTATCAGATTATCTTTCAACAGAGGTCGGTATTAGATCGGTTATAATTAATACGAAGGAACAAAACCCTCAAACCAATATTAGCGTTGAACTTGGTGATTCATGGAAATTTTGGAAGATTAAGTAACTATAAAATGGAAAGAGCGGGCTGAAGCCCGCTCTTTCCATTTTATAGTTGTAGTTACAATTTTCTCTTTACCTCAACCTCAGTGAAACTTTCAATGATATCGCCAACCTTGATGTCGTTAAAGTTCTTGATGTTCAAGCCGCACTCAAATCCGTTAAGTATCTCTTTAGCATCATCCTTGAATCGCTTTAACGACTCAAGATCACCGGTGTAAACCACAATACCATCGCGGATTAAGCGCACCTTGTTGTTGCGGATAATCTTACCCTCTCTTACAATACAACCTGCAATGGTTCCAACCTTAGTAATCTTGAATACCTCAAGAACCTCTGTTGTGCCAATAATCTCCTCTTTGAGTTCAGGCGAAAGCATACCCTCCATAGCATCCTTAATCTCATTAATTGCTGAGTAGATGATGGAGTATAGGCGAATGTCAATCTCCTCCTTTTCGGCGAGTTTACGTGCACCCATTGATGGTCGAACTTGGAATCCAATTACAATGGCATTGGATGCTGCTGCAAGCAGGATGTCCGATTCGGAGATTTGTCCAACCGCTTTATGGATGACATTTACCTGAATCATTGGGGTTGAAAGCTTGATGAGCGAATCGGATAGCGCTTCGATTGAACCGTCAACATCACCCTTAACGATGACATTCAGCTCTTGGAAGTTACCGATTGCAATACGTCGGCCAATTTCATCGAGGGTGATATGCTTTTGAGTTCTGAGACCCTGCATGCGCTGTAGCTGCTCACGCTTGTTGGCAATCTCCTTCGCTTCGCGGTCGGTTTCCATCACGTTGAAGTAATCACCAGCCTGAGGAGCTCCATTTAATCCGATAACCTGAACAGGATATGATGGGCCAGCCTCGGAAATTCTGTTCCCACGCTCGTTGAACATCGCTTTAACGTGACCAAAGTTTGTTCCAGCAATCATGATATCGCCTTGCTTCAAGGTTCCTGCCTGTACAAGTACGGTAGCTGTATAGCCACGCCCTTTATCAAGTGTTGACTCTACTACAGTTCCAATAGCTTTCTTTTTTGGGTTTGCTTTTAGGTCGAGCAACTCCGCTTCGAGGAGAACCTTATCGAGCAATTTCTCGATGTTGGTACCCACTTTTGCAGAGATTTCCTGACTCTGATATTTTCCACCCCAATCCTCAACAAGGTAGTTCATGTTGGCAAGCCCCTCTTTAATCTTCTCGGGATTTGCATTGGGTTTATCAATCTTATTGATTGCAAATACAATAGGTACGCCTGCTGCACTTGCGTGGTTAATCGCCTCAATGGTTTGAGGCATGATTGCATCATCGGCAGAAACTACGATGATGGCTACATCGGTTATTTTTGCTCCACGGGCACGCATAGCGGTAAACGCCTCGTGACCGGGGGTATCGAGGAATGTGATATGTTTACCCTCTTTCACCTCTACGTTATATGCTCCGATGTGCTGGGTAATACCTCCTGCTTCACCTGCAATTACATTGGAATGGCGGATGTAGTCGAGAAGTGATGTTTTACCATGGTCAACGTGTCCCATAACGGTAACGATTGGGGAACGATGAACCAAATCTTCAGGTTTATCTTCTTCCTGCTTAATTGATTCTTGAAGTTCAACGCTAACGAACTCAACCTTGTAGCCAAACTCATCGGCAACCAATGCCATTGTTTCGGCATCGAGCCTTTGGTTGATTGAAACCATTAACCCTAGGTTCATGCATACTTCAATAACCTCTGTTGCAGAAACATTGATCATGGACGCAAGTTCACTAGCCGAAACGAATTCGGTAACTTTAAGCGTTTTCTTATCAATTTCTTGCTGCTCAATTTCTTGCTGCTGACGGGCGCTAAATACTTCTCGCTTATCGCGTCGATATTTCGATCCTTTTGATTTTCCTCCTTTAGAGGTAAGCCGTGCAAGGGTTTCCTTTATTTGCTTTTGAACATCAACCTCGCTAACCTCTGGCTTAATGATCTTCCTTTTCTTTTTACTATTCGCATTATTACTATTCGCAAGATTTCTCTTTGCAGGTAAATCGGCTTTTTTGGTTAAGGTTGGAGGAACAGCAGATGATTTCTGCCCTACAGGTGGAATGTTAACCTTCTGGTTATCTTTTCTTATCCTTTTGCGACGTTTCTTCTTGTTATTATTCGATTTGTCAACATCGGATGACGATGCTACGGGCTGTTTTTTCTTGATTTCGAAATCGGCAAGGTTTATTCTTCCAACTACCGTTGGTCCCGATAATTTTTCGACCTCTCTTCGGAAGAGTACAGCCTCTTGCGGTTCTTCCTTAATATTTTCTTGACTTTCAACTGGTGCATCAATTACCTTTTCGATTGGCTTTGCTTGCTCTACCTCTTTTTTATGCGGTTGATGAGCCCTTTGCTCTGTTTTTTCTTGTTCCTGCTTATGCTGTTTTTGCTTCTGATGTGGGTGTTGCGGTTCTTGTTTGTGGGTGGGTCGTGTTTTCTGGTTCAATTGGTCTAGGTTAACTTTACCTACAACCTTAGGTTGCTCCACATGAACAGTAGTTGTACTTATATGTTCAGGCTTTTTCTCAACCTTAGGATGAGTAACACCTGATCTTTCCTCTTGTTTTGCAGGTTGTTTTGGTTGTTCCTTTTCGTGTTTCTCCTTAACCTCTGGGGATTTTGGTGTATCATGATGATGCTTTTTGGGAGTTAGCGCATCAAGATCGATTTTACCTTTAAGTTTAAGGTCAATTTTAGGTTTTTCAAATGAAGAAACCTCTTTCTGCTTAGGCGTAGCTAGAATATTCTTCATGAACTCCTCATCTTCAACCTCAGAGGGTTCAGTATCCTCTACTACTACCTTTTCAACATCTTCAATCGAAACGGTTTCTTTTTTATCCCGAAGAGTCTTTAGGCTAACTTTTTGAGATTCCATTTTTAGGTTCACCTCTGCTCCATACTCTTTTGCCAGTATATTATACAATTCGGCATCTACCTTTGAGTTAGGATCACTTGTAATTTTGTGACCCTTTTTATGTAGAAACTCAACGATAGTTGATATTCCAACATTAAACTCCCGAGCAAGTTTGCTAAGCCTTAATGATTTTTCGACATTTGTCATACCAGGTAATCCCCGTTATTTAATTAATTGCAAAACTAAGCTTTAAACCGCACTATTCAAATTCCGATTTCAAAATTCTAATCACCTCTTTCACGGTTTCCTCCTCAAGATCGGTTCGTTTAACCAGCTCTTTAAAAGGTATTTCTATTACGCTTTTAGCGGTATCGCATCCAATACCTTTAAGCGCATCGATAACCCAACCTTCAATCTCATCAACAAATTCATCGAGGGTTACGTCCTCTTCGTCCTGGATATCGGTTTCGCGATAGACATCAATTTCGTAGCCAGTTAGCTGGCTTGCCAGCTTGATGTTAAACCCTCCTTTACCTATCGCAAGCGATACCTCGTTGGGTTTTAAGTAAACCTCCGCCCGTTTTTCAACCTCATCGAGCTTAATCGATGAAATTCTTGCAGGGCTTAACGCCCTTGTGATGTAGAGTTGAGTATTTGTTGTATAGTTAATGACATCGATATTCTCATTCCTGAGTTCACGAACGATTCCATGAATTCGACTACCCTTCATCCCCACACAGGCTCCAACAGGGTCAATCCTTTCATCGTACGATTCTACAGCAACCTTTGCCCTTTCACCGGGCATACGAACAATTTTCTTGATGGTGATAAGCCCATCAAAAATTTCAGGCACCTCAAGTTCGAACAGTCGTTCTAGGAAAATAGGGGATGTGCGGGAGAGAACGATTAGGGGGCTATTATTACGCATTTCAACCCTGATTACCACAGAGCGGATGGAGTCGCCTTTGCGGAAGTAATCGGTGGGTATTTGCTCCGTTTTTGGAATAATCAGCTCATTCCCTTCATCATCGAGGATAAGTATCTCCTTCTTCCAAACCTGATAGACCTCCCCGGTAACCACCTCTCCAATCCTATCCTTATATTTATTATAGGTGTTATTCTTTTCAAGTTCTAAGATACGTGAAGTAAGGTTTTGTCTGAGTGACAGAATTGCCCTGCGGCCAAAGTCAACCAATTTTACCTCATCGGTAACCTCTTCGCCCAATTCGTAATCACCATCAATTTTTTTAGCTGCGCTAAGCGATATTTGACGATTCGGATCCTCTACGGCTCCATTCTCAACCACCTCACGGTTACGCCATATTTCAAAGTCTCCTTTGTCGATGTTAATGATAATATCATAATTATCATCCGAACCGTACATTTTGATAAGCATATTTCTGAAGACATCTTCCAGCACGCTCATCATCGTAGGACGATCGATATTTTTCAGCTCCTTGAACTCGGCAAATGTGTCAATCAGATTCAGGTTTTCCATTGCATTAATTTGTTTACAAACTATCTAAATGAGACTACAATTTTTGTAGATTTAATATCAGAATACTTAATGTTTTCGATTTCAGCCACCAGCTGCTTTCTCTTCTTCCCTTCTACCACAACATTTCTTTCAACCTCAATATCAAAACTGGTGTCGTTTGCGGTCACAAGTTTTCCAGAATTTTTTCGACCATTTTTATAAACTACATCAACCATGCGGCCAATATTTTTAATATACTGTCTAGTAACCTTTAAGGGGAGATCTAACCCTGCTGACGATACATCTAGCTCATAATCCTCCTCATCGCGGTTAAGGTTTTGCTCAATGAATCGGCTAACGGCTATGCATTGATCGATGGTAACACCTTCATCGCTATCAATAAAAATAGTGATATGATTCGATAGGCTGACCGCTATTTCAACAATGAATAGCCCTTCCTCATCGATTAAGGGTGTAATAATGTTTTGTATTTGCTCCCTAGTGATCATGCTTTTATAAAAGTTTTGCTAACAAAACAGGGGACTCAGTCCCCTGCACTACAACTTCCAAAACCGATGCAAAAGTAGATATATTTTGATTCTAAAACAAAATATTAGCCTGAAAATTAGGTGGGTAGTTGTAAAAAATATTATTTAGGCACGTTTTGTTGGAATGGGCTGTGCAAAAAAGCTTGTTTGCGAAATCAAAACTTTCCAAAAAATATAAAATTAGTCAGATAAAAGTTGTGAATTCTTAGCTAAAGAGTTGTAATTTTGTTGAACAAAGAAAATCGACACATTTACTGCAAATGAATAGACTGTTCGAACTTATTCGAATTCTTTCTGTTTATATAGGGTTGTGCTAAGATTTATTATTTACAATAATTTGAATATCAGGCGAAACTAAAAAACATAGCTATGAAATCATTTTTACTTGTAATAGGTTTGTCCCTTGTTTTTTTACAGCAAGGAGTCGGGCAAGTTCCTCAACAGTTTTCCTATCAGGCAGTACTTAGAAATAGCGATGGTACGGTTATGGGAGATCAGCCCGTTAATATTATCATAAAGCTTCGTAAGGGTTCAGTGTCGGGGGATGTAATATTCACCGAGGCGCATAATTATACAACAACTGCGCAAGGGCTTATTTCTCTTTTAATCGGAAGCGTTAACACGGCTGATTTTCCGGCAATTCCTTGGAATGAAAAAATTTTCATTCAGATTGATGTTAAGAAAACAAGCGAGAACGCTTATATAACAGTAGGTCCATCGCAGATACTTTCTGTTCCTTATGCCCTTACTGCGGGTCATATAAAAGAGGTTAAGAGCCAGTCGAGTGCAGATGATGCAATTTTTGAGGTAAAAAACAGCAATGGCGATGTTGTATTTGGGGTTTACCAAGGAGGTGTTAGAATTTATGTTGATGATTCGAATGGTATTAAAGCTGCAAAAGGAGGCTTTGCTGTTGGGGGGCTTTCGGGTTCGACCAAGGCGGGGACTACATACCTCAGAATTACTCCCGATAGCACAAGATTTTATATTGATGATTTAGCCACCTCAAAAGGTGCTAAGGGAGGGTTTGCTGTAGGTGGTCTCTCAGGCTCGACTAAGGCAGGGTCATCCGAGTATTTTAAGGTTACAACAGACACAAGCTACTTTGCAACAACCATTTTTGCGAATTCTAATATTTTATCAACAGGTACTGTAAACACAGGAGCTGGTGTGATCTCAACATCTATTAAGGATATTGATAACAACGATTATCAGACCATTAAAGTTGGTTCTCAGATTTGGATGAAGGAGAACCTTCAAACCACTCGCTATGCTGACGGAACTAATATTAATCCTGGTGATGTTGTTGCATATCAGGGCAAAATCGATCCCGATACCCTTAAAGTTTACGGAAGGTTATATAGCGCAACTGCGGTAAGTGCGGCAAATCTTTGTCCTGCTGGATGGAGTGTACCAAACTATAACGATTGGAATACCCTATTTACATTTCTAGGAGGTCCTAACTGGCAAGATCCGTCATCGATAACAGGGTTAAAGATGATGGAGCCAGGAACCATTGCCGATGGGAAGGGGTACTGGAAGTTTCCTAATCTTGCCAATAACGTTTCACAATTCTCTGGCCGACCCGCTGGTTATTTCTTTTCAATGAATACCGATTATTTCGATAAAGGCATGACGGGTTATTGGCGCAGTAGCGACTCCTGGTTAATTCGGCTCGATGGTTCTGGCAATTTAGACCTACAGTCGGCTCCAGAACCATTAGATGCACACTCTGTTAGATGTATTAAGAATTTATAGAAAGTTCAATACTTAATATAATACGGGCTGTAATCGCTGAATTGCAGCCCATATTTTTTTAAGAACACGCCATTAGTTCATTAAGAAATTCTTCTACTCCTTTAAGTGAAGATAATTGGATTTGCTATCTTGCTTGTTCTTTCTGTTACTAAAACTGAAAATGGATACAACGAATAAAAAAAAAATAGTCAATGACCCAGTGCATGGATTCATCAACATCCAGCATCCCATTGTTTTCGATTTAATTGAACACCCTTACTTTCAGAGGCTTCGGAATATAAAACAGCTTGGCCTGACCTATTTAGTTTACCCCGGAGCTAACCATAATCGTTTTCAGCACGCATTAGGGGCTTTGCACCTCATGAACGAGGCAATTTCCGTACTTCGATCCAAAGGACATCCTATCACCGAGCAGGAGGCTGAGGCGGCCAACGTGGCCATTCTCTTGCACGATATAGGGCATGGCCCATTTTCACACTCCTTGGAGTACAGCATAGCCAAAGGTATTAATCATGAAACCATCAGCCGATGCTTTATCCACTGGTTGAATAAGGCGATGAATGGGCAGCTTAGTATGGCGATTGAAGTTTTTGAAGATACCTACCCCAAGCGATTTTTACATCAGCTCGTTTCGAGCCAACTCGATATGGATCGGCTCGATTACCTACGTCGCGACAGTTTCTTTTCGGGTGTTACCGAGGGAACGGTTGGGGTAGAGCGTATAATAAAAATGCTTAACGTTGTAAACGATCACTTAGTGGTAGAGGTAAAAGGTATCTACTCTGTTGAAAAGTTCCTTATCGCCAGAAGGCTGATGTACTGGCAGGTCTATCTTCATAAAACGGTAGTTGCTGCTGAGCAAATTCTCATTAAGATGTTACAACGAGCAAGAGAGCTTGAGAGATTAGGTATTGAGCTGTTTGCTACCCCATCGCTTCATTATTTTCTAGCAAATGATATTACCGCTAAGGATTTTGAGGCGATGGAATCGGATGGTAAGCCATCCGAAGCGTTAATTCATTTCTCGAATCTCGACGACAATGACATAATGATAGCCGCAAAGATATGGCAAACCCATAGCGATAGCGTACTATCCAAATTTGCTTGTATGATTGTCAACCGTAAACTACTCAAAGTGGAGCTAAAAGGGGCACCTTTTGAGAATAGTAGAATTGAATCGATTCGAGAGCAAGTAATTTCAAAATTTCCCAATTATTCACAGAATATCGATTACTATGTTTTTTCCGATTCGGTTAGCAATAATGCGTATAGCTCGCTCGACGATTCAATTAAGATTCTGTACAATAACGGCGAGCTTATCGATATTGCAGAGGCTTCGGATATATTAAACACTCAAGCCCTATCCACAGAGGTAAAAAAATACTTTCTCTGTTACCCGAAATGATGACTAAAATATTTAGTTTTGTGAATTAATTAACGAAATCTTGATTATGGAGTTTACAGCGCAAGCAATAGCCCAACTCTTAGGCGGTACAGTTGAAGGTAATCCCGATGTTAAGGTAAACACCGTTGCTAAGATTGAAGACGGACAGCCCGGTGCGCTATCCTTTTTAGCCAATCCCAAATACGCCCATTACATATATAATACCCAATCATCCATTGTTCTTGTAAATAACGATTTTGTCGCCGAATCGCCTGTTAAGGCAACGCTAGTAAGGGTGAGCAATGCATATGAGGCATTTGCATCCCTGCTTCAGATGTACGTTCAATCCAAGAAGCAGAAAGCGGGTATCGAAGCACAATCATTTATCCATAGCTCGGCCAAAGTTGGCGACAACCTTTACCTTGGTGCATTCGCATATATATCTGAAAACGCTGTAATTGGCAGTAATGTAAAAATCTATCCAAATGCGTACATTGGCGATAACGTTAAAATTGGCGACAGCTGCATTATCTATCCGAGCGCAACAATATACGAGGATTGTGTTTTAGGTAATAGCTGTGTTATTCATGCAGGGGCTGTGATTGGTGCCGATGGATTTGGATTCGCCTCGGGCGAGGATACAAACTATAAGAAAGTACCCCAGATCGGGAACGTTATTATAGAGGATCATGTTGAGATAGGGGCAAATGCAACAATTGATAGGGCAACTATGGGATCGACTATTCTCCGAAAAGGGGTTAAGCTCGATGATCATGTTCATATTGCCCATAACGTTGAAGTTGGTGAGAATACCGTTATGGCTGCCCAATCAGGAGTTGCGGGATCGACAAAGATTGGGAAAAATTGCATGTTTGGAGGGCAGGTAGGTATAAGCCCCCACCTTCGAATTGCCGATGGTGTAAAAGCTGGTGCTCAAGCGGGTATCCCTAGCGATATTAAGAAAGAGGGGTCAATCGTACTCGGAAGCCCTGCAAGCGATATCTCTGCACAGAAAAGATCCATGGCGGTTTATAAAAACCTACCTGAATTACGCTCCCGTTTAAGCGATCTAGAAAAAATAGTGGAAGAGTTAAGTCGCAAAATATCAGATAAGTAGGCGCATGTCCACACGCCTTTACGCCCACCGGATAACCAATTAATAGTTATTTTTTTATAAATTGCGAAGTTTTAAAGCAATTTATAATTCTATGGCAGATAAGCAAAGAACTATCCAACAAGCCGTTTCTGTAAAAGGAAAAGGATTACACACTGGCGTTGAAGTAGAAGTAATAATTTGTCCTGCTGAGGTCAATACAGGTTATGTATTTCAACGGGTTGACCTCGATGGTCAGCCTAAAGTCGAAGCCCTAGCCGATAATGTAACCGATACATCGAGGGGAACAACTATCGTTCAAAAGGGAGTTAAAATCCACACCGTTGAACATGTGCTCGCATCCTTGTCGGGTATGGGTATTGATAACGCTCTAATTAAAGTTAACGGCCCTGAAATGCCTATTATGGATGGCAGTGCAAGCGTTTTCGTTACCGAAATTGCAAAGGTTGGTACTGTTGAGCAGGGTGCAGAGAGAAACTTCTTTATTATTCGTGAGAAAACGGTCTATAGGGATGAGAAGAATAATATTGAGATAGTTGCTTACCCTGATGATGGCTTTAGCATCGATGTAATGATCGACTATAACTCAAGGGTGCTTGGGCATCAATATGCTAAACTTATTCATATTGAAGATTTTGAGAAACAGATAGCTCCCTGTAGAACATTTGTTTTCTTCCATGAGTTGGAGGTTCTTCTCAAGAATAACTTAATTAAGGGCGGCGATTTGCAGAATGCGATTGTTATCATGGAGCGCGAGGTTCCACAGATTGAGCTCGATCGTATTGCCGATATTTTCAATAAGCCCCATGTTCAGGTCAGGCCATCAGGCTTTTTAAACCACCTTGACCTTCATTTTACCAACGAACCTGCCCGCCATAAACTGCTCGATATGGTTGGCGACCTTTCGTTGCTTGGATTAAGGATAAAGGGGAAGATTACCGCTTTAAGACCTGGACACCATGCAAATACCGAATTTGCAAAAATGCTTCGTAAGCAGTATAAGAAGGAGATTTTGAAACCAACCCCTCCGCTATACGATCCGAACCAGCAGCCTTTAATGAATATCCTTCAGATTCAAAAAATACTGCCACATCGTCCTCCATTCCTACTAGTTGATAAGATTTTATACATGGACGGCACATCGGTAGTGGGGATGAAGAATGTTACCATGAACGAGGGTTTCTTTGTTGGACACTTTCCCAACGAACCAGTTATGCCAGGAGTTCTGCAGATTGAAGCCATGGCGCAGTGTGGCGGAATACTTGTACTAAATTCAGTTCCGGACCCTGAAAGCTACTTAACCTACTTCTTGAAGATCGATCAGGTTCGGTTTAAGAAGAAAGTGGTTCCGGGCGATACCCTTCTCTTTAAGCTCGAGCTCATCGAACCTATTCGTAGGGGTATTGCAAATATGAGAGGACTTGCCTTTGTCGGGGATCAAGTTGTTATGGAGGGTGTTATGATGGCACAAATCGTTAAAATGAAGGAATAATGGGTCAAAATCTAGCATACATTCATCCAGATGCCAAAATTGGCAAAGATGTTACCATTGAGCCTTTTGCATACATTGCAGGCGATGTTGAGATAGGCGATGGGACATGGATTGGCCCTAACGCAACTATCCTTGATGGCGCAAGAATCGGAAAGAAATGCCGTGTTTTCCCGGGAGCAGTCATTTCAGCAATCCCTCAGGATCTAAAATTTAGAGGTGAGATTACAACTGCTGAAATTGGCGATAATACAACCATGCGCGAATGCGTAACCATTAACCGTGGAACGAGTTCAAAAGGTAAAACGGTGATAGGTAGCAACTGCCTGCTAATGGCATATGTTCATATCGGTCACGATTGCAGACTAGGCAATAGTATTATTCTTGGGAATGGGACTCAGCTCGCAGGTGAGGTTGAAATTGACGATATGGCAATAGTCAGTGCTCATGCTTTAGTTCATCAGTTCGAGCGAATCGGTTCGCACGTTATGGTTCAGGGTGGTTCGAAAGTGAATAAGGATATTCCTCCATTTATCATCGCAGCGAGAGAACCCATTACATTTGCAGGTATTAACATTATAGGTTTGCGTAGGAGAGGATTTGATGCCAATAAGGTTGCAGAAATTCAGGAAATTTATCGTAACCTTTACGGTAAGGGAATGAACGTTTCGCAAGCGGTGGCTTACATTGAAGCGAATATGGCTCAAACCGAGGAGCGAGATTTAATACTTAGCTTTATTAAAGGTTCAAAAAGAGGAATAGTGAGAGAGTTTACCGGTGCCGATCCCTCCGAGGGGATTGAGGACTAATTCGATCTCCGATTATACTATAAAAAGCCAGATTGTGTCTGGTTTTTTTATTGCGATCTTGCTCTAGACTTCAACGAATCGTTCAGGTTCTCCTGCACTAGCTTTTGGTAGCTCTTTTTATCAACCCAGATAGTAAGAAATTCGCCAACGTTAAGGTTTTCGTCGGATATTGGGTTCCAAACAAGCAAATCGTCAATCGTGCAACCATGGACAATGGCAATTTTGTGAAGGTAATCGCCAGCTTTAACGCTATACTGCAATTTCAATTTTCCTTCGGTATTCCCTGAGTTTGCGATTATTTCTTGATAGGATACTTTTTCAATTCTAGTATTATAAATAATTTGCTCCTGCCTAATAAATTTTTCAATTTTATTAGCAGGAAGCCACAAAACGATTGGCTTTCCTAATTCGGGTATATAATCTCTACGAAATGTGGGATTCATGAAACGAATAATCTCTATCGGTAAACCCAGTTCCTTTGAAATAGCGGCAAACGACATGGGTTTGGATACCATAACCGTATCGATTTGCGAGTATTCAATAATAGGCCTGATGGGATCGATATGATGGCTTGGCGCATTATTCATGATATACGCAGCAGCGATAAAAGCGGGTACGTAGTTTTGAGCCGCTTCGGGAAGATAATCATAGATTTTCCAAAAATTGGTTTCCCCGTTAGCTCGTTGTATCGCATTCCGAACAGGGCCAGGGCCAGTGTTATAGGCTGCTAAAGCAAGATGCCAATTGTTAAATATTTTATATAAGTACTGTAAATATTGACATGCAGCCTCGGTTGATTTGAGAGGATCCATCCGCTCATCAACGTAGGAGTTAACCGATAGATTAAACATTCTAGCGGAGTTTATTTTAAACTGCCAAAGACCAACTGCTCCCGATTTTGATACGGCAAGCGGGTTAAGGGCTGATTCAACCACTGCCAAATACTTAAGCTCTAGGGGCAGGTGATACTTATCGAGCATATCCTCGAAAAGGGGGAAGTACAGCTGAGCTAGGCCAAGGATTTGCGATACCTGCTCACGGCGCTCTGTGGCGTAAATATCAATATAGCGTTTAACCTTGGCATTGAAGTCAAATTCAATAGGTGATAGTTTTCCAATGGCAGCAATTTTATATTCATAAACAAGATCGGGGTAAGTAGGGTAAATCTCCTCAACCTTTTTAGTTTTAGTAATAGTATCGGGGAAAACATTAAGTTGCGCAAGCGCATCAATGGGTTCAATGATATAATCAAGCCTTCCAATGGATAGGTTAACTCTATCAGTTCCCTTTGTATGTACTGACACCAAGAATAACATCAACAGCACAATTTTTTGCCTGCCAATAGAACTATAATTCATACCATTGAATTGGTGTTTAGAGCCCTGATTACTCCTTCTGATCCTTTGTATCTTTCTTAGCTTCATTAGAAGTTGTTTGATCTCCTTCACGCATCCCTTTCTTGAATTCGCTTACTCCTTGGCCTAAGCCTCTCATCAGTTCAGGGATTTTCCTACCACCAAAAAACAGCAGAACAACTACAAGAATTAGAACTATTTCCGTTATTCCAACTGCACCTGCAAGTATAAATGCTTTCATAGCTTAAGATTTAATATTACAAACCTAATTCAAAAATATCAATTGATGAACTATTTAAAAAAGTATCTGTAAATATCGTTTCCATTTGCATAAACAAGAAGCGTTAAAAGCAAGAGCATTCCAGCAATTTGGGCGTACTCGAGAAATTTATCGCTTGGTTTTCGGCCTGTAACCATTTCGTATAGTAGAAATGCAACATGTCCTCCATCAAGTGCAGGAATTGGTAGAATATTCATAAAAGCAAGGATAACCGAAAGAAAAGCTGTTAGATTCCAGAAGGCTGCCCAATTCCAAGAAGATGGAAATAGCCCACCAATTGTTCCAAATCCGCCGAGCTGCTTAACTCCCTCTTTTGTAAAAATTTTCGATAGCCCTTTAACATAGCTCTCAAGAATATTATAACCATTAGAGATTCCAGCAGGAAGAGCTCCCCAAAAGCTATAGGTTATAGTTTTTACTTCAAAATATAGCAATGGATTCCGTTTAGCTATACCAATTTTTCCTTGATCTGATATATTACAAACTAAATTAACAATTGAAGTATCACGTTTTACAGTAATTGTAGCAACTTTTCCTTTATTCTCTTCTAAAAGTGCTCCAAATTGATGATCAAAAGAGGCAGGTTTACTATTAATGCCAATAATACTGTCGCCTTTCAACATCCCTGAGATAAATGCATTATCATTAGGAAGAACAGAATCTACAATAATTGGAAATTGAAAATCAGCAAAACCCTTTATCCCATTTTCAATTATTTTCTGACCATATTTTGATGGCACATCAATTACTAAAGTTGAATCACCTCTTTTAACCGAAAGGGTTTTTACATTATAGATTGCAATGTATTTCGATATATCGTTCGGAACATCAATGTCGTAATTATCTGCCTTAAATACGATATCACCATCTTTTAATCCAAGCTCTTGCGCTGTTTCATTATAGCATAAACCATACTTAGCGCTCGATAGCGGGATGTATTTTTCTCCATACGCATAAAGCAGCATCCAATAGATAAATATCGCCAGTAAAAAATTTACGGTTACGCCTCCAATCATAATTAAGAGCCTCTGCCATGCTGGTTTTGACCTGAATTCATGCGGTTGAGGTGGCTGTTTCATTTGCTCTTTATCCATCGATTCATCGATCATCCCCGATATTTTGACATATCCACCAAGGGGCAACCACCCAATACCGTACTCGGTTTCACCCTTTTTTATCTTAAAGAGCGCAAACCATGGATTGAAGAATAGGTAGAACTTTTCGACCCTAGTTTTGAATAACTTGGCAAAGAAAAAGTGTCCAAACTCGTGGAGTACAACAAGAATGGATAAACTTAAAACGAGTTGACTGATTTTTACAAATACTTCCATGGCTATGATTGGTGTTCTTTAATTACATTTTGGGTTAATATTCGTGTTTGTTCATCGGTAAGGGAGTAATCCTCAATTGATGGCTTTAAGATAAAAATTGACCGAGCAATAACCTTTTCAATTATATCTGACATTTGAAGGAAACCTATTTTCTCTTTTAGGAATGAGTCAACGGCGATTTCGTTGGCTGCATTTAGAATGCAAGGTGCATTCCCTCCCTTAACCAATGCCTCTTTTGCTAGGGCAAGGTTACGAAATCTTTTGGTATCGGGCTCTTCAAAGGTTAGGGTAGGATAGTTTGAAAAGTTGAATCGTGGGAAATCCGACTTAATCCGATGCGGGAATGAGAGCGCATACTGAATGGGCAATCGCATATCGGGTAGTCCTAGCTGTGCTTTTAATGAGCCATCCTCAAACTGAACCAGCGAATGGATAATGGATTGAGGATGTACTATAACATCAATTTGGCTTGGGTTTAAGCTGAATAACCATTTCGCCTCAATTATCTCTAACCCTTTATTCATCATTGTTGCCGAATCGATTGTAATTTTTGAGCCCATGCACCAGTTTGGGTGGTTTAACGCATCGGTACAGGTTACCCGTTTGAGTTGATCGAGCGTATGCTGACGGAATGGTCCACCTGATGCCGTTAGGATTATTTTTTCGATGGGGCTTTTCTCTCCAACCAAACATTGGAAAATGGCAGAATGTTCAGAATCAACAGGAATAATTGGAACTTTATGCTGTAACGCAAGTTCAGTGATTAGTTCACCAGCAACGACCAATGTCTCTTTATTGGCTAAGGCAATGGTTTTCTTCGCTTTAATCGCATTGATTGTTGGGATAAGCCCCGAGAAACCTACCATAGCGGTGAGAACGATATCGATGGTATCCATCTCAACTATTTGAGCGATAGCCTCTGAGCCTGCATAAACCTTAATATCAGTTGCAGATAATGCATCCCTTACAAACCCATAGCTGTCCTTGTTACCGATAACTACAGCATTCGGAAGAAACGTTAATGCTTGCTTTACAAGCGTTTCATAGCTATTATAGGCTGTCAGAACCTCAACCTCAAACAAATCAGGGTTTGAGGTAATAACTTCCAACGCCTGCGTTCCGATGGAACCGGTAGAACCGAGTATAGCAATTCTTCTCTTCAATTGATGGATTGGGGGGTTAGAATACAATGTATTTTTGAGGATCAATCGGATTGCCATTATACCATAGCTCGAAATGTAAATGTGGACCTGTGGTTAGCTCACCAGAGTTGCCGATTATCGCAATTGACTCTCCTGCTTTTACTCGCATCCCCTGTTTTTTAAGAAGCTGGCTATTATGCTTGTAAACCGATATCAGGTTATCATCGTGCTGTATTTGCAGTACATGGCCTGTTTCAAGCGTCCAGGTCGAGAGGGTTACCGTTCCATCGGCAACAGCAACTACAGCTTCATTAGGTGCCGCAACAATATCAATCCCAAAATGATTCTGTTGCAAACTGAATGTACTAGTGATAACCCCTTTTACCGGGGCAAAGAATAGCATATTGCTGATGTTGCTTTTGGTTTTGCGGCCATCGAATACCGAAAGGTTGTACATCTCATTCTCCTCAATCTGAAGCCTTAACAGTGAATCTTCGATAGAGCGAGTAAATTTTATTTCCTTATACTTTACCGTTGAATCGGGTTTGCTAGCAATGCTCAATGGTTCGCCGCCCCTAAGAATATTATTTATGTTGTTATAGTAGTTTTTCCATTGTGTTAGCTCTCTTTCAAGGGAGTCAACCCTTAATGCGTTTACTACGATATTTCGTCGGGTGTTGCCATCGGGATAACCAGGAATGAACTCTCGAATCGGGGTAAAGGAGATTAATGCGATAACCAAAACTATAATTAGAATTGCCGCACCTCCAAAAAAGGCAATAACATTTAAGCGCGACAACCTCATTGTCCACACCTCTTCAAAGCTTTGGTCGTTAAGGATATTTAAACGATACTTGCTCTTTAGCTTTTCAATATATTTTCGCTTCTCTTTATTTGTTGCCATATGAGAGTAATAAAGTGGTACAAAGATAATTGATTTTAGGGATTAGGGCGTTTATGGCTACGAATAGTTTACTTATTTCAGATGTTAAAAAGGGTTATTATTTGAAAATAATCCCATCATTGCATGGACTTAAAGAGAATAAATACGCTAATTTTAAAAATAATTCCACGAAGTTTGCATATTGTGCGTTGAGATGTTATCTTTGCACCGCATTTAAGGAAGAAAGTTTTTTCTTATTAACATACGATATATTGCGGGGTGGAGCAGTTGGTAGCTCGTTGGGCTCATATCAGGCAACTGCCTGACACAGGTTCGAGAAAAGAGGTTCTTAAAAACATTGAAAATATATTGCGGGGTGGAGCAGTTGGTAGTTCGTTGGGCTCATATCAGGCAACTGCCTGACACAGGTTCGAGAAAAGAGGTTCTTAAAAACATTGAAAATATATTGCGGGGTGGAGCAGTTGGTAGCTCGTT